>JAETNT010000020.1 GCA_021772025.1 Enterocloster bolteae
AGAAACGGTTCGTAATCAGTATGAACCCAGCGGAGTTTTTGGAGCAGGTACTGAACTTTTAAAAACAAGATATTTTAAATAATGAGGAAAGAAAACAATTCATGCGTTTGTCCTGAAAAGTTATAAAAAACTATTGACTTTTTTTGTAAGATAATATATACTAACACATGTGCTTGAGACAAGCACTCTAAAAATTGAAAAAATGCACCTTTAGCTCAGTTGGTAGAGCAGTAGACTCTTAATCTATTTGTCCAGGGTTCGAGTCCCTGAAGGTGCATTAGGAAGTGCTGATTTTGCAAACAAGAGTTGCGGGGTTGGCGCTTTTTTTATTTCTGCGGAAGTCGCCAAGTGGGCATGCCCGCATGCACATTTGGCGACTTCCGCGGGCAATGAGACAAATGCCGTGTTTGCGTGAATATTTGACTTTAGCAAGCTGAGAAGTTTTATTCCCATTTCTTTTTAATCGCCCTCCGGTCAATGGTATAATGACCGGAGGCATTTTTTTGTCATTTTTGTGTTCTCTTTTCTGTATGTTTTTACCGGTTGAATTTAAAGTTTATAAAAAATACAAGCATGAAAACCTGATAACAGCCAAAAATTTGGCGATTTTTTGTTTTTATCCCAAGAGAGGAGCTGCAGGCACTGCTATATTCTACTAAAAAAAATGACATAGCAAACAAAAATTATAAAAAGTATATTTTTATATTGAAGCGGTTAAAGAAAAGAGTTAAGGAGAGATTAACAGTTATGCAATGGAGTGAAATGGGACTGGAAGCCTTGGCGCATCAGGAAACTCTTTGCAGATGCGGGCAACGGCACAGTACGGATATCCAGGAAATTATTATTGAAAAGGGCGCGCTCAGCCGGGTTGCAGAGGTGATTTCGGCGCAAAGAAAATCGGATGGCGGGCGGATTCAAAAAGATAAAGATTGGATTTTGATGACAGAGGACATTCATACCAGGCCGCTGGCAGGGAATGAAATTGCACAGCAGCTGAGCCGGGAGGGCTACCAAGTAAAACGGTGCTATTTTCCGGAAGAGGAACTGGTTGCATGTGATACTGCAGTGGAAAAGGTAAAAGAAAATATTGACTCTCATACGGTTCTGCTGCTTGCAGTGGGCTCCGGAACACTGAACGACGTGACTAAGTACGCAGCGTTTCAGAAGAAGCTTCCTTTCTGTACTTTTGGCACCGCGCCTTCTATGGATGGCTATGCCTCGCCTGTAGCGCCGCTGATTATTGGCGGACTGAAATATGCAAAAGATGCAATTGGCCCTGCAGCGATTATTGCGGATACCGATATCCTGAAAAATGCTCCTATGCGTATGATGGCGGCAGGCTTTGGAGACCTGGTGGGAAAATGTGTCAGCATCTGCGATTGGAAGATCAGCAATTTGGTAAATGGAGAACCGTTTTGTCAGGATATTGCGGATACCGTATTGGATGCGGTTAAAATTTGCGTAAACAATGCAGAGCTGCTGCTGAAACGGGATGAGACGGCTGTCCGGAATGTGATGGAGGCTTTGGTTCTCTGCGGATTAATGATGAACTATGCAAAAAGTTCGCGCCCGGCATCCGGTTCAGAACATGGACTGGGACATTTCTGGGAACTGATGCAGCTATTTGAACGAATGCCGGTTTCTATGCACGGGGAAGGCGTGGGAGTGGGGTCGGTAGCCTCCTGTGTGATTTTCCGCCAACTGCTGGACGAGATACCGGATCGCCGGAGTGCGCTGGCTCATTTGGAAAGCTGGAACCGTAAAAAGTGGGAAAAAGACATTCGCTCTTTCTGCCTGGAGGGGGCAGAGGATGTTTTAGCTATGGAAGATCGGTTTCGCAAAAATCAGGCGGAAACGGTGCTGCCGCGCTTAGACGCTACATTGAAACACTGGAAGGAGATTCAGGATCTGATTCAAACGTATATTCCCCGGCCTGAGGAGATGCAGCGCTCTTTGAAGCTGGTTGGAGCTCCTGCCTGCCCTCAGGATTTGGGACTTGACGAAACACATCTTAGAAATGCTCTGCGATATGCCAAAGATACCCGATATCGATACTCGGTGCTGCAGCTAATTTGGGATCTGGGAATAGAGGACAAAATTATCGAAAAAGTAGCAGACTACTTTTTCGGCAGGGAACAGAAATAACTGTAAAATAGTATAAACAAAATATATTTTTTGAAAAATAACATACAATTCCGTTGGTATCAAAATTTTGATAAAAAAATAAAAAATAGTGTTGACAAATAAAAGGCGATAGTATATAATTAAATCATCAAAAACAAATAAGAAATACAAAATCTAAGAAAAGGAGGTACGGTCCAAAGTACTAATTAGTTAATCCTCAGGAAACCTTTATCAGATACAGAATCAGAAAAGTATTATAATTAGGATGATATAGATAGAATGTAAAACATGCAAAAAGTACAGAATCCGGTGATATGACGAGAAAGTATCATGGGATACTTGGAAAAGCAGAAGACAAAATATAAATATTAGATTAATTTGATACAAATTCTGTAATGATAGAGAAAGAATAAAAATTAGATAATTGAGGATATTATCAGAGCGAATGGAAGTTTCGCAAAAATTCAAATAGAGAAAAGAAATAGAGGTAAAGTCCAATGGATAATATGTTCTAGGGCGGATACGAATTCAAAGAGAATTGGTATTCGCCCTTATTTCTGTTAATAGTAAACATATTTCACTTTTGGAGAAACATCCATTATAGTAGAAACAGAT
Organism: Enterocloster bolteae; assembly: GCA_021772025.1. Lineage (GTDB taxonomy): Bacteria > Bacillota > Clostridia > Lachnospirales > Lachnospiraceae > UMGS1370. The sequence goes on from JAETNT010000020.1 coordinate 2,740, forward strand.
TTGTGCAAAGGGCAGAACCAGCCAGACAAGAAATACAGTCCAAAGATAAAGGGGCGAATAATCGCCCTAATAAATAAAAGACCTTTACCCGATTCCTTGGTTTCGGCAAAACGGAAGCAATCAGGCTGCCAATAATCATAGCAAAACCAGAACAAGATGTAACAATTCCTAGAACAGATAGACCACCTTTCAAATTAGGAATTACATAACCAGGTAAAGCTGCATCAACCAGATTAACCCCTGATATAAATAATATCAGTGTCATAATCAGAGGGTTTTCTTTTAGAAACATAAGCCCCTCTTTTGCAAGATCGAGGACACGTTCACGGTTATCACTGGTGTTTTCCGGAATTTTAATAAAAAATAGTAATACAGAAGCAAAGCCTGAGGATATTAGCACAAGGCTGTTCCTCCATACAGTTTTCTCAGACTCTGCATGGAGCTATTGCAATACAAAGCGTCATTTCCGTTCCTTTCGTGAGTTTCCATTTTTTTAATTGTAAACGATTCATTACATAGGGTCAAACAATTTTTTATTAAGGATATTTTAAAGATTTTGTATAAAATGTAGGTTATCTTTCCGGAAAAAGTATGGTAAAATAAATCTGATTCGACAAAATTGAATAGATTACGACAAGATGTTTGAAATATAGAAGGGAATCTTTTGATGAGGACAAAGAGAATTACCAGAAGAAAATGCGGAAAGAAGCCGTTTCAGAAATTAGGTATTTATGGAGCTGTAGCGGCTGCCATTGCCGTCGCCGGATTAATAGGCACAGCCTGCAGCAAAGAAACGTCTGTGGGAGATGCTCAGGTGAGCTCCGTGACAGAATCAATTGCTATAGAAACAACTCCAATAGAGGTTACAACGGCGCCGGAATCAATTCCGCCGTTGGATCCGGAAGGACAGTTACTCCCTAATATTGCCATAACGGTTCCGGAGGTAGAGCCTATGCCGGAATATATTCGGGTTGGAGACAGGCATTCGGCAGTAGTCAGTCTGCAGAGCCGATTGATGGAATTAGGCTTTATGGACAGCGATGAGCCAACTGACTATTATGGTACTCAGACAGAGCGCGCGGTAAAGATTTTTCAGAGACAAAATGGTCTGGCAATGGACGGTATTGTGGGAAGTGCTACCTATGACGCGATTATGGATCCATCAGCAAAGTATTATGCTGTCCGAAAAGGGGATGAAGGGGATGACATCTCTCAACTTCAGAATCGCCTGTATGAATTAGGCTATTTGGCAACAGCAGATTTGATTACTGGGAGTTTTGGGGATTCTACGGAAGCGGCAGTTTTAAAGCTTCAGGAAGTCAACAGCCTGGAGGCCGACGGTATGGTAGGACAAAAAACGATGAATCTTTTATATAGTGATGAGATCAAGGCCAATTTCCTTTCTTATGGAGAGAAGAGCGAAGTAGTTCTGGCTGCTCAGGAAAGATTGAAATCTCTGGGTTATTTAATGACAGAGCCGGACGGCGCGTTTGGGGATGATACAGCGGCCGCTATCAGGCAGTTTCAATCCCGAAATGATTTGATTGTAGACGGGTATTTAGGACCTTCAACCAGGGATATATTAAACGGATCCGAAGCTGTTCCGAATGGTATGCGTCTAGGTGATCAGGGTGATCAGGTAAAGAAGGTTCAGAGCCTATTAAGCAAATATGGCTATTTAAACTCTGCCAATGCTACCGGATATTACGGGGAAATAACAGAGAAAGCAGTAAAGAATTTCCAGAAACAGAATAAGCTGACCCAGGACGGATCAGTGGGAGTTCAGACACTGGCTAAACTTACCGGGGACAATGTAAAGAGAGCACCGGCTGGCAGCAGCTCCTCTTCATCCGGTTCCAGCGGAAGCAGCAGGCCTTCATCTGGAAGTTCCGGGGGGAGTTCATCCGGAGGTTCCCAGGGAGTTTCCGGCGGCGGCACCATTAAAAACAGCGGCGGTGTAGCCAGCTTGATTGCCGTTGCTCAGTCTAAGATTGGCTGTCCCTATGTATGGGGAGCAAAGGGGCCAAATTCCTTTGACTGTTCAGGCTTTGTATATTGGTGTTTAAATCAGGTAGGAGTAAAGCAAAGTTATCTTACTTCATCAGGATGGAGGAATGTAGGCCGCTATACCAAGATTACCAGCTTTTCAAATATTCAGGCAGGGGATATTGTGGTAGTAAGTGGTCATGTAGGAATCGCTGCAGGAGGCGGAACGGTAATTGACGCATCTTCTAGTAATGGCCGAGTGGTTCATAGAGGCTTAAGCTCCTGGTGGGCCAATAACTTTATCTGTGCATGGAGAATATTCGGATAAATCTGAAGAGGGAAAATATAAAGCGAGGCTGTTTCAAATCTGATCTGGGTTTGAAACAGCCTTTTTGCTTTAAAAATTTTCTATGATGGGGATATAGACCTGACAGGGAAACGGACACAAGCTTTAAACAAATCCCCGTCAATAATAATATCAAAAGAGCCGTTTTGCAGGCGGGTAAGACTCTGAGCAATAGAAAGACCCAGACCGCTGCCCTCCGTGGTGCGGGATACATCTCCCCGGACAAAACGCTCCGTCAGCTCACTGCCGGTAATGTTTAAGGGATGGTCGGAAATATTTTTAATGGTAAACAGCACCTGATCCTGTTCACGGATAATATCTACGTAGACGCGGCTATGTTCCATAGCATATTTGAACACATTATTATAAAGATTTTCTAACACCCGCCAAAGCTGTCCTCCATCAGCCTGAATCACAATAGCTTCTTCCGGAAGCTGGCTAATAAGCTCCAGAGACCGGAGAGCAAATTTCTCTTCAAATTCCCCGTTAGTTTGATGAACCAGTTCCACAATGTCAATATCCGCCATTTCCAACTTTACATTGCCGGAGCTGGCTTTGGAAGCCTCTACCAAATCTTCCGTAAGGGTTTTAAGCCGCTGAGATTTTTGGTCCAGAATTTCCAGATATTCCTGAACCTTAGGATTCTGAACATTTTCTCGCTTAATTAAATCTACATAGTTGATAATAGAGGTAAGGGGAGTTTTTAAATCATGGGACACATTCGTAATCAGATCCGCTTTCATGCGCTCGCTTTTTACTCTGTCCTGAATGGCCGTATCCAAACCAACACCAATACTGTTGATATGTTGGGCAATTAGCCTTTCCCGGCCGTTGAACTCGTTTAAATCGACACAGTAACGAGTATCTCCTCCGGAAATATTAAAGATAGCCTCACTAATTTTATCCTGTTGAGAAGCCTTTCGATACAAAAGTTGAAAAAACCAAAGATCTCCTATTATCCATAGCAGAATCAAGAGAAAAAAAAGCAGCTTGTGGATTAGGCTTTCCAGGCTGTAAAACAGAAACACAGATGCAAAAGCCAGCAGCAAATTGACAGCCAGAAAACCGCTGTAATAGTAAGCCAAAGAAATGGAAAACCGCTGCCGGGTAAAATAGTCAGTCATATCTTTAAGGAAACTCCGGGTTAATGAATTTTTCCAGAGCGTGTCGGCCTTATATTGGCGTATAAGGCTGAACAGAAGGGTGAAACATACCAGATAAAAAACTAACCCATCCAGCAAACTCTCTATAAAGGAAAGTCCTCTTCCGGAAAATATAACATCCAGTATGGCTATCCCTACATTGTCACACAGATACACACCGATTACAATCAGGAGGAGAGAGAGTAAAATATTTATCTCCACGGGGAAGTTGTCATATTTATAAAGATAATGTTCTGTACGTTCCACGGTTTTCCAGCCGGTATAATAAGCCAGATAGGAAAAAGTAATCAGGCATCCCAAAATACCGGCGACAAGAAAAATAAGCCCCACGGTATAAGCCCGCTGTGTCTGTAAAAATCGCTGATTTCCAGCAGCATATGAATCATCTGCGGCAAAGGAAGTATCCACTGCAGCCAGAAAAATTCCGCTGCCCTCTAAATAAGGAGAATACTCATCCAGCATAGAGCCAATAAAAAGCGGGGCCAGGGGCAGATTGTATTCACCATTTAAGGCATCTGTAGAAAAGACAGCATACCGGCCGCACTGCCGGAAGTCATTTACAGACATATCTGTATTGGAAAAGATCAAAGGTTTATAATCTTCCTCCCAATAGGAAAGAAGAAAATGAAAGTTACTGGCTTTGTCGATTAAATTATAATGAACATAGGAATAGGCGCTTAAATGCTCTAAAACCTCATAAGAAATAGCGGATAGGGTTTTGTAAGCATCCATGGGCTCAGAATATTCTGCGTCCGGATCATAGGTCTGCTGTGTAATATATAGAAGAGGTTCGTCCTCTATATTTTCATCAGAGACAGGAATTTGGACGATTTCCCAATTTTTATCCAGAACATAGCCATGGATTTCAGCATATTGAAGGAGTTCATCAATTGTATAATTCTGTTCATTATCCGGGTTTCCGTCGCTGACTGTGACGACGACTTTTGACGTATCGAGAACCCCGTTGGTCTCAAAAACCTGGCGATAGCGCGCATATTGAAAAACAGCGGCGGAGTCTTTCTCAAACTGTTTGGAGAAAGCGAGTGTATCGGCATAGGATGCTTGGTAAAGCCAGCTAAAACCCTGGCCGTAGTCAGAATTAGCATAGAGCAGGCAAAGCCCCATAAGGGTGAGCAGCAGGAAAAACAGGTGTATAGAGGTGACGGTTAGCCGTCTTTTGATAGTAGGATTAGATTTCATAAAAACTCCTGTCATTATTGCTTTTCGATTTTATAGCCCACGCCCCAAACTACTTTAAGATAACGGGGTTCCCGGGGATTAATCTCGATTTTTTCACGGATATGGCGGATATGTACGGCAACCGTATTATCGGCACCGATAGCTTCTTCGTTCCAAATCTGCTGATAAATTTCATCAATAGAAAATACCTTGCCCGCATTTTTAACTAAAAGCAGGAGGATATTGTATTCAATAGGAGTCAACTTAATCGGATCACCATCAACGGTTACTTCTTTATTGTCATCGTTAATCTGAAGGCCGCCGCAGCGATATACTTGTCCAAGGCTTTGTTGAGAAACATTGCCCAATTGGGTGTAACGGCGGAGCTGGGATTTGACGCGGGCTACAAGCTCCAAAGGATTAAAGGGCTTGGTTAAATAATCGTCAGCGCCGATATTCAGGCCCAGAATCTTGTCGGTATCTTCTGATTTAGCAGACAAAATGATAATGGGAATACTGCTGGTCTCCCGTACTTTTAAGGTAGTGCGGATGCCGTCAAGACCGGGCATCATAACATCCAGAATCATTAAATCTATGGGGAACTGCTCTAACAACTCCAGGGCTTGGGAACCATCATAAGCTTTTATTACCTGAAAACCTTCACCAGTGAGATAAATATCGATAGCCTCCACAATTTGTTTGTCATCGTCACAAACTAAAATACTAGGCATAATTTTCCCTCCTTGCAGTAAGTTATTAAGTGTTCAGCTAATCATTTTCATTATACAACGGCTATGGTAAAAAAGTACATTACTTTTTCCTTACATTTGGAAGGAAGGTCAGAAATACGCCGTTGACTGCCAGAGAAAATTATCAACAAAACCGGGGCCCTAAAAACAGGTCTCCGGTTTTATTGCTTTGAAATGTGAACTTTTTAGAAACGGAAAACGGCAGTTCCATAAGCCGGAAGCGGGTAATCAAAAGAGTAAGGCTGCCCGTCACACTCCCCTGGAAGAGATTTATAGCCCGGGGCCTGGGAAGCTGGAAGCATACCATGCTCGTTGTCTAACACTAAAGTGTACTTCCCTTTTTTCGGTACGCCCACCCGATAATCCGGACGTGAAACAGGAGTGAAGTTAATGACGAACAAAAGGCTCTTTTTTCCGGTTTCGTCCCGCCGGATAAAACTGAAAATACTGCGATCTCCATCATTGGCATTGATCCATTGGAAACCGTTCCAGTCATTATCCATACTGTATAAAGCAGGAAATTTGCGGTATAAATGAAGCAGATCCTTTACATAAGATCGCAGTTCCTTGTGCCGATCTTCTTCTAAAAGATGCCAGTCCAGCGCTACCTTTTCGTCCCATTCGTGCCATTGGCCGAATTCCTGTCCCATAAACAAAAGCTTTTTTCCGGGATGCCCGATCATAAAGGTATAACCGGCTTTTAAGTTAGCAAATTTGTCATCATACAGCCCAGGCATTTTATTAATCATGGAACATTTTAAATGGACCACCTCGTCATGAGATAATACCAGAATAAAATTTTCACTGGTAAAGTAGGTAAGGCCAAAAGTCATCTTATTGTGGTTATACTTGCGAAAATAGGGGTCCAACTTCATATATTCCAGAAAATCGTGCATCCAGCCCATATTCCACTTAAAGGAGAAGCCAAGGCCGTCATCTTCCGGCTTATGAGTTACCTTGGGCCAGGCAGTGGACTCTTCAGCAATCATTATAGCGCCGTTTTTGCGGCCTAAGAGAACACTGTTTAAATGCTTAAAGAATTCAATTGCTTCCAAATTTTGATTCCCGCCGTAACGATTGGCAATCCATTCTCCGTCTCTGCGTCCATAGTCCAGATACAGCATGGAGGCAACGGCATCCACACGAAGGCCGTCTACATGAAATTTTTCTACCCAGTAGATGGCATTAGCAATGAGAAAGTTTTTAACTTCATTTTTTCCATAATCAAAAACTTTGGTTCCCCAGTCTGGATGCTCCCCCTTTCTGGGATCTGCGTATTCATAGAGCGCCTGGCCGTCAAAGTCAGCCAGCCCATGAGCATCCCTAGGGAAATGGGCTGGAACCCAGTCCAGGATAACGCCGATTCCCTGCTTATGTAGGTAATTAACAAAATACATAAAATCTTTGGGAAGACCATAGCGGGATGTAGGAGCGAAATAGCCGGTAACCTGGTAACCCCAGGAACCATCAAAAGGATGCTCTGCAATACCCATAAGTTCAACATGGGTGTAGCCCATCTCTTTTACATAAGCAGCCAGCTGGTGAGCGGCCTCCTTATAGGTATAGTATCCATCCTTTTCTGTACGGTTTGCTTTGCGCCAGGATCCCAGATGAACCTCATAGATACTCAAAGGAGCCTTTGACGGTATCATGGAAGTACGGGCAGCCATCCATTTTTCATCACTCCATTTAAAACCGTCAATCTCAGCCGTAACGGAAGCAGTGCCGGGACGGTATTCTGCACTAAATGCATAGGGATCCGCTTTAAACAATACTTTACCGGAAGCGGTGGTAATGGCGTATTTGTATAGCTGCCCAGGAGCCATCTTAGGAATAAAAATTTCCCAGATACCGGAATCTTCAAGAACCTTCATGGGATTTGCATCCGGATTCCAGCTGTTAAAATCGCCTACCAGGCTTACCTGGGCGGCGTGAGGGGCCCATACGGCAAAGTACATTCCCTGCTGCTTTTTGTAGGTTTTGGGGTGGGCTCCTAATTTTTCATAGATCTCATAATGGGTTCCCTGGCCGAAGAGATAGCGATCCACTTCCGTAATGAATCCAGTTCCGGCCTGTTTTTTTGCTTTTTGTGGCATAACAAATCCTCTCTCCAATCTTTATCCCAGGTTCACTTTCAGTAGGATACCATCGCAGGGCTTTAAAGAAAGGGTAATTTTATTATCCATAACCGGAATCACGGAGCCGTCAAGCAAGTCCGAAGCCTGGGCAGCGTGAACCGGGAGTGGTACGGTAACAGTAGCTTCCTGCTCGTCATTGTTTACAACGGTAACAAGAACGGAAGATTCTCCATAGCGGGCGAAAGCGTACTGCCGGTTGGTCAGAAGCAGTTCCTGATAGCGGCCGTGATGGAGAGCGTCTTCCCTGGAGTGGATCTCTCCGAGAAGAGAAAGCTGGTCAGTCAGCTGGCAGTGAAGCTTCTTTTCATCTGCAATTGAAACAGCGGGACGCAACTCGTCATCGCTCCATTTTGTCCGCTGCCCTGAAAGACCCCACTCGCCGCCGTAATAAATAGACGGAATTCCGGGCAGAGTAAAGAGACACAGATAGACCGGGAACAAATGCTCCTTGTTGCGAAGCTTGCTGGCGATGCGATCCTCATCGTGGTTGTCCACAAAGGTATAAAGATCACGGCCTATGGCTTCAAGACGGCGGACGTTATGGGCGATTTCAAAAAAGTTATGATCATTAAAGCCAGAATAAAGGCTTTTGTGAAGCTCATAATTGGTAACGGAATGGAGAGTCTCAGGATTTACCCAGCGGGAATAGTCGCCGTGAATTACCTCTCCCATAAGCCAAAAATCAGTTTTCATACGATCAGTATGCTGGCGAAGTTCCTTCATAAAGCCAAAATCCAACACATTGGCACAATCCAACCGGATACCGTCAATATCAAATTCATCAACCCAAAATTGGACAACGTCAAACAAATAAGCTTTTACAGCCGGATTATACAGATTTAATGCAGGAAGAATATAATGCCCCTGCCACGCTTCATAGCCAAAGGGATCTCCCAAAGGGCTGTTCCAGTCAAAATTAACGCCCTTATACCAATCCTTATAGGGGGAGTCCCATTTTTTTTCCTGAATGTCCTTAAATGCAAAAAATTCCCGGCCGGTATGGTTAAATACGCCGTCTACCACCACCTTAACATCTGCCTGATGGCAGAGGCGGACAAATTCTTTAAAATCATCATTATCTCCCAGGCGGCGATCCACCAGTTTGTAATCCCGAGTGTCATACCCATGAGTAGAAGACTCAAACAGAGGGCCGATATAAATGGCTCCGCAGCCTAAAGAGCGGATGTGGGGAATCCAGCCCTTCAGCTCTTGAAAACGGTGGACCACTTGGAGGTCGTTGTTTTCTTTTGGGGAACCTGTCATTCCCAAAGGATACATGTGATAAAATACGCGGTCTTCATACCAAGTGCTCATAATGCATATCCTCCTGATAGTTATACGGCCCAATGCAATTTTAGTCACACCAATTCCTGGTTTTTGAAACGCCTTAAAAGAAATTGGTAACGGAGCTGGGCGGCGTTTAATTCATAAATATAACAGTCAATGAGGGTAGGATCCACTACCTGTTCAAAGTGATTCTGAGCGGCTATAATAGCCCGTTTGCTGCGCTCGATTTCCCGGCGGAGCTTTTTCGCTTCAGGGGAAAGGAGCAGTGGCTTTTTACGTAATCCAATCATAATATCATCTCCCAAATATTGTTAATAGTAGTATACCTGGGAAATGGAAATTTATTCACGTGATGACAGCAAACTAAGGTCGGGCCGGCTTAATTTTGGGGCCGTCACAGAGCCAGATGCCCACGGCCTGCCGCACTGTAAATATTACGCCCCGTCAGTTTGCTGCGGGAGATTTGACTCATCCTCTTTCGGAGGCTGTGCCTGAGACTGCGGGATACCGGCCTGGTAAAGAAGAATATGCTGCAGCATCCGGCCGAAATCCATAAGCTGCCGCGTGCTCTGCTCAATGGTGAGATAATAGTAATTGGCAGTGCCTTCCTGGCGGGAGTCCACCATCCCTGCATCTTTTAAAATTTTCAGATGATGGGAAACGGCGGGGCGGGACAAGTGGGTCTTTTTTGTAATCTCATTGACATTCATTCCTTTTTGATTGGGGAAGGAGGCGATAGAAAGAGCCTCCACAATACCAAGGCGGACTTCATCACCTAAAGCGATAAAAAGAGGCATGCAGCTATGAAATTTACTCTTTAAATCTCCGTTTTCAAACAAGGTGAACCTCCTTTGGTTTAAAAAATTAAACTAAGTATATTTTACCACTACAAAAGAGATGCGTCAACGAAAAATGTACAAAAGGCATAAAAAATAATTTGGAAATAGTGCTTGACAAATCAAATTTTTAGGAGCATAATAAGCTCACCATTTCAAAACGCCCCGCGGTCGCGGAATCTACGGCGTATGGTATTATCAATTTTAACCGGTGGATTATCAGACGGTTCAGCCCGTATCGGGCATGGTTTCAAACAGATTTGTGAGGGATTTACAGAGGTTATCTGTACCAATGTTTAAAGGAGGATCTATGGGGATTATTTAACATTAGCTTCAGGAACAATGCTGGCCGGCGCTGCAGCTTGGGATTTATGGACTCATAAAATTCCTAATTGGTGGCTGGGATTCTGGCTGGTTCAGATCCTGTTTCCGCCTTTAGGAGCAGGAGTTTCAGGAACACTGCGGTTTTTAACCGGCGCTGCCGCCGCGGCGGCAGTAACAGGGACAGGGTTCTATTTCCGTATCATAGGCGCGGGAGATTCCAAGCTGATAGCGTTGATGTGCGGTTATCTGGGGATCGGCAGGGGACTTCAGGCCGTTGCTGCAGGATTCATCATTGGAGCTGTATGGTCATTGGGAAAACTAGTATATTACCGGCAAACCAGACAGCGTTTGAGCTGCTTTATTGCCTGGATCAGCCAGAGCATTCAGACACAGGAAAGGATCACATATTTTTGCAGGGAGCGGGATGGAGATCAGGCGGTAATTCCGCTGGCGGTCTGCTTTTTAGGGGGATTCCTTGTCATAATTTTATAGGGAAATAGGGAGGAAAATTTGGAAAGGAGAATTTATGAGGCGTGTAATAGCGGTTTATGATGTAGACCCTTTTTATGCGGATCGGTTTGCTAAAGTTGCAAATCAGAGGGAAACAGTGCCTTTTACAATAATTGCGTTTACTACTATTGAAAGGCTGAAGACTTATATGGAGGAAAACCCAGTGGAGATTCTGCTGGTAGACAGAAATGCAGTAGATTTAGTACAAGACCTGCCGGCAAAACAGATTCTTACATTGACGGACGGAGAAGTAGTACCGGCAGATGATCAGCTTTCCAGCATTTACAAATATCAGTCCGCAGACGGGATTTTGAGAGAGGTGATGGCCTGTTACCATGTGGATTCGAATTCGGATATAGTTCCCGTGGGAACGCCCAGCCATTTGATTGGGGTGTATTCTCCGGTAAACCGGTGTTTTAAGACTGCATTCTGCCTGATTATGGGACAGCTTTTATCCAAAGAACAAAAGGTTTTGTATTTGAATCTGGAGGACTGTTCAGCTCTTGGAAAGTTAATGCCGGACAGTTTTAAGGGAGACTTGTCGGATGCCTTTTACTATTATCAACAAGGCCTTTATAACTGGGTAAAAATAGCCACAATGGTCTATACCTGGGGGACCCTGGACTATATTGCCCCGGCCAGATATCCGGAGGACTTATCAAGGCTGAGTTCAAATCAGGTGGCAGAATTTCTGGAATGTGTGGCCGGAGAAGGGGTATATGATACCGTCATTGTAGATGTCGGTCAGTATGGAAGGCTGGCAGCAGGAATTCTGGACGTATGCCGCACAATCTATATGCCGATCCGGGAGGACAGTATATCCAGCCTTAAAGTGGAAGCGTTTCAGGATTATCTTGAAGCTTCCGGGAGGAAAAAGCTGCTGGAGCGGATCCAGAAGATAAAGCTTCCTCATTCAGGCAGCCTGAGCAATCGGGATAACTATTTGGATCAGCTTATGTGGGGAGAATTGGCGGACTATGTACGCCAGCTATTAAGGGGGAAACTGGAATGGAGCGGGCCCTAAACAGAAGGAATAAAAAAATAGAAAAGAAATCTGCTGCGGATCAGGCAATGGAGGTACTGCGCCCTAGGCTGATGGAGAAACTGCAGGAGCAGGCTTATTTGGCAGATGAAGAACTGAAAGAGCTGATTATTCAGGAAATTTTTGATTATGGACACAAGGAATATTTGCCTCTTTCCGCCAAAGAAAAATTGGGGCAGCGACTATTTGATTCCTTCCGGCGTTTGGATATACTACAGGAACTGGTAGATGATAAAACAGTAACGGAAATTATGGTAAATGGCAGAGATCAAATTTTTATTGAAAGATCTGGAAGGACGGAACAGTGGTGCAGAGGATTTGATACAACGGAGCAGCTGGAGGATATGATTCAGCAGATTGTCAGCAGGGTAAACAGGATGGTAAATGCATCATCCCCGATTGTAGACGCCCGCTTAGAGGACGGATCCCGCGTACATATTGTGCTGCCGCCTATTGCGCTGGACGGCCCTGCAGTTACTATTCGGAAATTTCCGGAGCCGATTACCATGTCCCGGCTGGTAAAACTGGGCTCTATTACAGAAGAGGCGGTAAGCTTTTTGGGAAAGCTGGTGGCTTCCGGTTACAACATCTTTATATGCGGCGGGACTAATTCAGGAAAAAGTACGTTTTTAAATGCCTTATCGGCTCTGATACCGCCGGAAGAACGAATTATAACTATAGAAGATTCAGCAGAATTACAAATCCAACAGATTCCTAATTTAGTCCGTTTAGAAACTCGTAATGCAAATGGGGAAGGAGAAGGGGCGGTTACAATCCGGGATTTAATTCGGGCGGCCCTTCGCATGAATCCCTCACGGATTATTGTAGGTGAAGTCCGGGGAGGGGAAGCGCTGGAAATGCTCCAGGCTATGAATACAGGCCATGACGGAAGTATGTCTACAGGCCATGGCAACAGCCCTGGGGACATGCTGTCACGTTTAGAGACTATGGTATTGACGGCTGCAGAGCTTCCGCTGCAGGCGGTCCGGAGCCAGATAAGCTCTGCTATTGATATTCTGATCCATTTAGGCAGGCTTCGGGATAGAAGCAGGCGGATTCTGATGATTGCTGAGATTGGAGGGATAAAAGATGGAGAAATTATGCTTAATCCCCTGTATCAATTTCGGGAAAGGGAAGAAAAAGCAGGGGAGGCACAAAAAAAGGGAAAAGCGGCCTCCGGGAAACAAGGCTGTCGGACAGACCGGGTTAAAGGCTGTCTGGAAAAGGTTGGGGAACTTCAAAACAGAGAAAAGCTTACAGCTGCAGGCTATCAGCTATGATACATATCATTTGGCAATAAAAGAATGGGTGGTATTGACGGCGGCTGGCGTGGGATGCTGCGGTGCTGTGGCTTACGCTTTTTACCGAAGCTGCAGGGTATTTGCCTTTTTGTCTCCCCTGGGACTGCTCTTTCCGTTTTACTATAGAAAAGAGCTGTGTAAGAAGAGGAAAGAGAAATTGAAAAGTGAATTTAAAGAAGGAGTCCTGATTTTGGCAGCCTCTTTAAGTGCCGGTTATTCTATAGAAAATGCACTGTCAGTCAGCGTGGCAGAGTTGAATATGCTTTACGGACCTCAGGGAATGCTGGCAGCGGAGTTTACGGACATGGCTAGGCAGATTAGCTTGAACCGGACTGCGGAGCAAGTTTTTGAAAACTTTGCGGAACGCAGTGACATAGAGGAGATTAGAAGTTTTGTTCAGGTATTTACAGTGGCAAAACGCAGCGGCGGAGAGCTGGTATCCATTATGAGCCGGACTGCAGATTCTATCCGAGACAAAATACAGGTTCATGAGGAAATCAGAACCATGACTGCTTCAAGACGGTTAGAACAGAAGATTATGAACTTGTTGCCGTTTTTCATTATTTTATATATTGATATGACTTCCCCCGGCTTTTTTGATTTAATGTATACCACCGTTACAGGCCGCCTGCTTATGACAGGGTGCCTGGCAATATATATAGTGGCAATTTGGCTGTCCGGCCGGATCTTGGATATAGGGATAGATTAAAGGAAAAGGAGCAGAATGCAAAGAAGACAGATAATTTGCCTGGCAGTATCAGCGGCAATTTTTATCCCGGTTTGGATCGGAAATCAGGATTCGGCTTTGAAAGGGAACGCAATCCGCCGAAGCGGATACGGAGAAGAAGAAATCTGGTATGAAGTACTGGTATCCGGACTTGAGGAGAAAGAGATCCCCGTACAGATTCCTGTAAGCAGCCGGAAGCGCCGGGAAGAAGAGGCCCGTCGGATACGGGAGGAATGGGTAGAAAATCTTCCAGCAGAGATTTTGCAGCAAAATCCGTCTTTAAAGGAAATCAGGTCAGATTTAAACCTGATAAACTATTATGATAAGCTGGCTTTGAGATTGGAGTGGGAAACCGGGGACTCAGAGCTGATTGACTGTTTCGGAAAGGTATATAATCAAGGGCTTACGGAAAATGGAGAGGACACATGGCTTCGGCTTACGGTTTTTGATAATGTGGGAAACAGTATTTTTCATATACCGGTCCATATTTATCCCCCTGAACTATCTGATATGGACAAAAAGGTCAGGGCGCTTTCAGAAGCAATTCATACGGCAGATAAGGATACAGAGGAAGAAGAGTGGCTCATACTTCCCGGGGAATTTGACGGGGAGAAACTTTCGTACCGTTTGAAGCCCGACTACAGCAGCATCCTAATCCTGGTAATGGGAGGCGGATTGGCTTTCCTGTACGGATTTGAAGATCAGGTTCGCCAGAAAGAAAGGGACAAAAAAAGGAAGGAACAGTTGATGCTGGAATATTCCGAAGTGGCTTCTAAACTTCAGGTTTATCTGGGAGCTGGAATGACAGTCCGGACCGCTTGGGAAAAAATGGCGCTGGATTATAAAACAGGGCTGGCTGCAGGCCGCTGCGCGGCAAGCCCTGCTTACGAGGAGGTAGTAAAGGTATGTATAGATTTACAGAGCGGAGTGTCAGAATCAGAGGCTTACCGCCGGTTTGGCCGAAGGTGCGGCCTACGGCCTTATATGAAACTTGCCAGCCTGATGGAACAAAATCGGAAAACGGGACTGAAAAATCTACGGTATTTGCTGGAGGAAGAGGTGGCGTCTGCTTTTGAGGAAAGAAAAAATATAGCTAGGCGGTTAGGAGAGGAAGCCGGGACTAAGCTTCTGCTGCCACTATTCTTAATGTTGGGGGTCGTCATGGTGATGGTAGCCGCCCCGGCGTTTCTCAGTTTTTACTGAAGGGAGGTGAAACGTTATGAAAGCAAGGGATGAATTACAGGCGTGGATTTACGAAGAAGATGGAATAGGAGTGATTGAAATCGTATTGATACTGGTGGTGCTAATTGGCCTGGTAATAATATTTAAGAAGCAGATTACTACTTTATTAAATAATGTATTTAAGGAAATCAACAGCCAGTCAAAAGAGGTGTATTAACAATGAGGCCAAGGGGTCAGATTACTGTATTTTTAAGTCTTATTTTGTTGTGTGTGTTCGGATTGATCTGCGGACTTCTGGAATCGGCCAGAATGGCCGGAGCCAGATACTACCTTCAAACAGCAGCAAACTCGGCACTGGATTCTGTGATGAGCCAGTATCATCGGCCTATGTGGGATCAGTATCGAATTTTAGGAGTGGAATACATAGAGAAAGAAGCGGTGGAAAAGGAGTTCATCCGATATCTGAAAGAATATTCAGAAGCTGCTGATTGGTATACTATGGAACCGGATTCTGCTGAGATAGAAAAACTGATCCACCTTACTGATAATAGTGGAAAGTATATGGAACAGCAGATTCTGGACTTTATGAAATATGGTATCTGGACCCAGGACATGGAAGAAAGGGCTGCGCTTAATCCGGAAAAGACAATGAAGGAGGCAGAGAGAGTAAACCAGATTTCCAAAAAACTGGAGACGCAGACAAAAGAAGCGTGGAAGCTGGAGCAGACCCTGGAAAAATTGAAAACCTGTCTGAACCGGCAAGAAAGCTGCTATAAAGAAGCAGTTCAGGCATTAGAACACGGGGACGGCACCGGATTTTTAAAGGCGGCTGGAGACTTAAGGGATAACTTAAAGCAAGTGCCGGGTTTGGTAAAGACCTATGGCAGAGGGGCAGACAATTTGGCAGAAAGACTGGAGGAGGTGAAAAGAGAATATGAAGAGAAGCGCCGGGATATGGGAGGCGCCGTCCAGGAAATTATGGAAGATGAATTTTTACGATATGAATCCTATACATCTCAGGACGGAGAACGGAGACAGGAGGTGGAATGCCTCACAGAACTTGCAGAACAACAAGAGCAATTGGTATTTCAGGCGATGGAAAAAGCAGAAGAGATAATGGAATTTATTGAAAACCGGGAGCCGGAAGAAGAGGGGGATATAGTAGACGAAGAAGGGCTGTGGGCAGAGGTAGAATCTTATTTTTCCGGATATCAGCTGCTCCGGGTTTCCTATACTGCCGGAGGGGAAGATAAAGAGTCCGAAGGGATTTTAAATCAGATTCGCCGTGCAGCGGAATCAGGAATCCTTCCCCTGGTTCTTCCGGAAGGGGAAAAAGTTTCGGAAGGTATGATTTCCGTGGAGAATCTGCCGTCTTATATAAGAAAAAACGGCGGAGAGGGGGACGGTTATGGAAACGGACCGGATGGAGCAACAAATTTAATAGACCAATTTTTGATAGCGGAATACAGCGGACACTTTTTAACCGATTTTTGCTCTGAGGAAAAGAAAGAATTCCAATATGAGCTGGAATACATATTATACGGAAGCTCCGTAGACGGCGCCAATTTGTCGGCTTCGGTAAATCGCTTGCTGGCAGTCCGGGAAGGACTGAATTTAATTACAATTCTGACAGATCCCCAAAAACGCCGGGAGGCAGAAACCCTGGCAGCGGCCATAGTGGGAGCATCGGGCTTTGCACCGCTAGTTGGAATCACGTCATTTTTCATTATAGGAATTTGGGCATTAGGAGAATCTTTAGTAGATGTAAAGATTTTGCTGTCGGGAGGAAAAGTGCCGGTTTGGAAGGATAAAAATACCTGGAATTTAGATTTATCAGGGCTTTTAGAGCTGGGGAGAAAAGGAATGGTGCCAAAGAAGGAAAGCGATCAGGGCATGGATTATACAAGTTACTTAAAACTATTTCTAATTCTTGCTTCTGTTACGACTGTAATCTACCGGATAATGGATATGATTCAGATAAATCTTTCCAGAAAAGAACCGGGATTTTCAATGGCAAAGTGTGCCGGCCAAATAGAAATAAAGACAGAAGTCAAGGGAAAACATATATTCTTATCTTTGGGATTGTTGAAAAGTTTGACCGGAAAGGAGGCCGGAACATACTGGTACGGAACGACTGTTAAAAATGGATATTAGCATATGTTGACGGAGGAAGATAATCATGCCCTTTTTTACGGCGCTTTTAACATTAATAATCCAACCATATCTGGAAGCTCTAAGTTATAACGCGAAATCAAGAAAAAAAGACGCAACTCTCCAAGTACGAGCCCCCTTAACAGGATTCATCCGTTGCCGTAAAAAAAGGGTATGGTTATCTTCCTCTGTCAGTCTGCATCTGAATGGAAGCATGTCTGTCGAAGCTGCTTTGGGATTTTCGCTGTTTCTTTTTGCCTGTATATGTATGATGATGCCCATGAAGATTATGGACAGACAGAGGCAGATACAGGCGCGTTTGGAAAATACTGGAGAATCTTTAAGCCAATACGCTTACCTGGGAGAGGGTCAGAAAAATACAACATTGTCAGGAGGAGCATTTTGGGAAGAACAGCAGATACGAATTTTAAATGACGGAGAGACAATTCGTCTGGTAATGAACTATGAAATACCGCTTCCATTTTCTGTCTTAGGGCTGGAGTCTATTCCAATGGAATCAAAAAGTATTCGAAGAGCCTGGATAGGGAAAGACGGACCGCTAGGAGAAGGATTTCTTGAAGAGTCCAAAAGCAGCCGAAGTCATTTTCAGGAGATGGTTTTTATCGGAAAAAACAGTACGCGTTATCATAAAACGCAGGAATGTCATTACTTGTCAAATGACCTTACAGCAATTTCCTATGAGGAATTGGACGGCCGACGAAATAACGGAGGAAGACGTTACCATGCCTGTCAGATATGTGCAGGCGCAGCCGGCCCCGGAAGTACGGTTTACATTATGCCGGAAGGGGAGAGTTATCATTCCCAATGGAATTGCTCCGCGATCATTGCCTATGTAAAAGAAGTTTCTATAGAAGAAGCAGAACATCTGGGGAAATGCTCTTACTGTTGGTGAGGAAAAATATGGTGATTTTATTATTTTTACTGTCCGCAGCTATTTCTGACTGGAAGACCAGGGAAATTCCTGTGTGGATTTATATATTGGGAGGGACAGAAGCCATACTGTGGAGAATCAGCTGTCTGGCAGGCTTCTCTGAGCATTGGGGAAGTGAAGTCTGGATAGTATTTCTTCACGGAAATACAGGCAATATGCCGCTGTTGGAAATAGTGGGAGGGGTCTCCATTGGAGTAGTTCTGCTAATACTTTCAAAAATAACAGAAGGGGCAGTTGGCCTCGGAGACGGAATGTTGTTTTTTGTTACCGGAATTTATCTGGGATTTTGGAAAAATGCCATGCTGCTGTGGGGCAGCCTGCTTCTTTGCAGCTGTTGGGGAATCGCACTATTAGCAGTACGGCGGATAAAGTGGACGGCCGGAAAAAGAATGGAGATTCCGTTTCTGCCATTTGTGCTGCCCGTAGGAATGTGGATTCTTATGCTATAAGGAGGAAGATATGAAGGGAAGTTATACTGTAGAAGCTGCTGTTATTATGAGTATCTTTTGCCTTATGACGGCAGTGGTGATCCGTCAGGCTTATAAGCTGCATGATGAGACTGTCGGAAAGATGGCGCTCCATGAACAGGTAGAGAGGGCAAGACGGTTAAGTTCCTGGGAAAGGGAACAGGAGCTTGCAGAAATAGAAGGAAAGGCAGCAAAACGAAAGATAACCCGATTTTCTTTTGAAGATTTCCACCTACAGCTTAGGAAACAGCGGGGAAAAATTGTAGGAAAATCCGAAGCAAGAGAGCCTGGCGGACAGTGGAATATGGAAATAGAGGCAGGTATTTTTGAACCGGAGGCATTTTTAAGAAAAATCGAAGCGGCGAAACAACTGGAGGGCAGAGATGGAAGTTCATTACGAAAGGCAGATGCGCCATAATTATTTGATTATAAAGCCGGAAGATAGCTGCGAAAAAAGTTATGAGAGCCGGATGCTAATGGGAAATGCAATAGATGGACTGCTGAAGTTCCGGCTTCAGCAGACAGAAAACGGGATATTTTATTATTATGAAATAACATCAAAACAGCCCTTAAGCCGAATTCTGGAGGGACGATGGATTGGAAGAAATGAGATTACAGGATTAATCGCCTCAATTGCCAGAATATTGGAAAAGATGGAAAATTATTTGCTGCCGGAAAATCGGATTTTATTAGAGCCGGAATATATATATGTGAATCCGGAGAACTTTAAGATATTTTTGTGCCTGATTCCGGGAAGGAAGGCAGATCTTTCGAAATCCATGGAGAGGCTCCTTCAATACATTCTGAAAAAAGTGGATCATAATGAAAAAGACGGTGTTCTTTTAGCCTACCGTCTTTACCAGGAAAGCCAAAAAGAATTTTATGGGATGGACGGCCTTTTAAAATGGCTTCCTCAGGAGACAAAGGCGGCAGCTGTTCCGGAAGATGAGAACAGTGCTTTTGCTTCCCCGATAATCAAGTTTGAGAGCTCGGTACAGGAGTCTAAAGATTCTTTATTGCCGGAATATGAAAAAGAGGATCAGCCTAAACGAAAGAAGAAAGCAGGATTCCGAAAAAGCCTTTTGGCGATAACTGGGATTCTGATGATGCCGGGATTGGTGTGGATGATAAAAGGAACAGGATTTTTTATGGAATATCCCTTTCTGCTTGCGGCTTGGTATGGAATATGGGGAATATTTAGTGCGGCGTTGTGGATAATAAGGCGCGTTTTTTCAGATAATGTGGAAGAAAAACAGGAGGAAATAAAAATTCCTCTTTTTAAGCCTAAAGAAGAACGTTCTTGGGAGGTTCCTTTTTTACCAGAGGAAAGTTCATTAGAGAAGTCAGAAGTTTTTTGTGTCACGCCCCCTGCAGCGCCTCCTGCAATGGAAACGCAGCTGTTGACTCCGGAAAACACGGATCAAAGGGCTGTCCGGTATCTTATAAGTCTGGATAAACAGCAAGAAGATATTCCGATTGCCTATTTTCCTTTTATCATTGGAAAGAAAAGCGAGATCGCAGATTATATTTTAAATAAAGATACGGTCAGCCGCCTTCATGTAAAGCTGGAGGAAAAAGACGGCAGATACCAGATAACCGATTTAAATTCAACTAATGGAACTATGGTAAAAGGGGTGATGCTTCAAAATAATGAGACAAAATTTTTGGAAATAGGGGATGAAGTATATATTGCAGATAGCGGATTCCGCTTTATGTAGACTATTTTAAAGAAGAATCCCTTAACAAAATCCCTAGGATATGGTAAAATATGTCTAATGCAAAGGAGACAAATCGCCATGAATTCATCATATTCTAAAAATAATATTGCCTGGGTGAATGGTTGTCTGATTGCTTTAAACGTATTGTATTTTCTGTTCGTTGAGATAAAAGGATCCAGCGAAGACGCCAGAATAATGATACGGTACGGAGCATTGTATGTTCCACTGGTAATTTGGGAAAAAGAATATTACCGATTAGTTACAGCAATGTTTATGCACTTTGGAGTTCGCCATTTGGTTAATAACATGTTGGTTTTGTTTGTTCTGGGGGATAATCTGGAGCGGGCATTAGGGAAGGTAAAATACCTTATCTTCTATCTGGCATGCGGGATAGGCGCCAACATTGTCTCTGTCTATTCTTATTTAAGGACCTCGCCCAATATAGTATCTGCAGGAGCATCCGGAGCAGTTTTTGGAGTAGTAGGAGGATTGATCTATGCAGTCTTGAGAAATCAGGGCAGGCTTGAGGATCTGAACGGCAGGCAATTAATTTTGATGGCTATTTTTTCCCTGTACCTGGGATTTACAAGCGCAGGTACGAACAATACAGCACATGTATCCGGTATTTTTATTGGCTTGCTGTTAGGGGGAGTCCTGTACCGAAAACCAAAGGCAGGAATAAAAAAGAAGATGAAATCAGGAGGGGACTATTTATGAGGGACGAAACTTGTATTTTTTGTAAAATTGCAAATGGGGAAATACCATCTGCAACCGTGTACGAAGATCCGGATTTTCGCGTGATTTTAGATCTGGGGCCGGCATCTGAAGGCCATGCGCTTATTCTGCCTAAAAATCATTTCAAAGATGTCTGTGAGCTGGACGAGAAAACCGCTGCTAAAATTCTGCCTTTGGCTGCTAAAATGGGGGCCGCTATGAAAAAGTCTTTGGGCTGCGCCGGATTTAACTTGGTTCAGAACAATGGAGAGGAAGCAGGACAAACAGTTTTTCATTTCCATATGCATGTGATTCCCAGATATCAGGGAGGGCCTTCTATTGCAGGATGGGAATGTCAGTCAGTAAATGCGGATAAACTGGCTCAGACTGCAGAGCAAATAAAAAGCGCGCTTTCATAGATTTAGGAGAATGACATGCAACAAAAGATAAATGAGCTGTTGCTGTCCATGTATGAGGAACATCAGGCATCTCTTCGTGTGCTGGCAAAATCATATGGAGTTCCGGATAAAGATGTAGATGATGTGGTTCAAGAGACATTTATTGCGTACTTTGGGCATTATTCTTTGGAATGGACTCCTGGCCGCAAGAAGGCAATGCTGGTAAGGATTTTGAAAAATCGCTGTGTAGACTATCACAGAAAAAGCCGAAATGTGGATACCATCAGTATTAATTCTGAGGAATTTATCGAAGACTGCAAGATAGCTTCCAGATACCGGGTAGAAACATCTTTTGACAAAATATATGAGAATGAGACTCTTGAAGAGATATATCAGGTAATTGAAGGAATGAGCAAAGACCTGCAGGAAGCGGCCATTCTACATTTGATTGAAGGACGGCCGCAAAAGGAAGTATGTGAAATTCTGGGAATCAGCAGCGATGCCTGCCGAGCCAGAATTTCCAGAGCGAGAAAAGTTCTCCGAAAAGAATTGGGAAGAGAAGGCAAGACGACTTAATTGGCAAATGATTCAATTAATGAGATGACGGTATTTACGGCATTTCCCTGATGACTGCCTTCCATAGCGGAGATATAGGTGTGACGGTTAGCATATAGATCGGTAATAGCCTGATAGAGGGTATCGTCCGTTAAATCCTCTTCCTCCAGCACAGAACTGAAACCTTGCTTACCAAACGATTTTGCGTTTAAAATCTGATCACCCCGACTTGCAGAAGCAGAGAGGGGAATCAGTAGATTCGGTTTTCTCAGAGCCAATATTTCACAGATGGAATTAGCGCCGGCTCTGGAGATCATCAGGTCAGCAACAGCAAATAAATGTTTTAAAGGAGCATCCACGTACTCATACTGTACATATCCGTCGGTGTGAATCAGGCTTTCATCCAGATTGCCCTTGCCGCAGATATGTATAATCTGAAATTGCTGTAAAAGGCGAGGAAGGATGCTTCGGACAGCGGTATTTACTTTTACAGAGCCAAGACTGCCGCCGATAATTAAAATAATTGGTTTTTCCGGTGACAGACCGGAATATTTAAGCCCAGCCAGGCGGTCGCCTTGAAGAATCTCGGCACGGATAGGAGAACCGGTAAGAATTGCCTTATCTTCCGGAAGATAGGGTAAGGTCTCGGGAAAATTACAGCATACCTTTCTTGCTGATGGGATACAAATTCTATTTGCCAGTCCAGGGGTCATATCGGATTCGTGAATGATTGCCGGAATTTTGAAATGCTTGGCTGCCAATACAACAGGAACCGATACAAAACCGCCTTTGGAAAAGACAACATCCGGCTTATACTTTTTCATCAATTTTAAAGCTTCCAGGTAGCCCTTTGCAACCCGAAAAGGATCGGAAAAGTTCTTCAGATCAAAATAACGGCGGAGCTTGCCAGATGAGATGGCGTCATAAGGGATCCCGGCATTTTCAATTAATTTTCGTTCAATGCCTTGCTTGGAGCCAATATAATGAATTTCATAGCCTAATTCCTGTAATGCCGGAAGCAGAGCCAGATTCGGGGTAACATGGCCAGCGGTCCCTCCGCCGGTCAATATGATTTTTTTCATATAGAAAGACCTCCGATGACATTTTTATAGTTATATAGTAACCACAAAAGAGAAAAAGTCAACCCTAAGAACCAGGGAAGTTTGAGGAAATAAGGGAAGAATCAGCAATTTTATAAAATTAATCGAGGTGCAGCGTGGAAAGGAAAAAAGAGGCAGACAGCCTTCAAGCTGAAGATAAAAAAATAGAATTATTGCTTCAGGAAGCCTTTGATTACAGCGATGAACAGCTTTTAAAAGAGCTGGAAATGGCTGAAGCACAGGTGGAGTCTGCCAAAATGGCAGCTCAGGACAGGCAGCAAGGCGAAGAGGATTCCACAGCTGCAGACGGTATGGCGGTACCTTTAGGCGAGTTTGAGAAAATTTTAGAGAAAATGAGAGAAAGAGGGATCCGCACAGAGCTGGAAAAGGAACTGAACCGTCCAAATTCCTACTCATCTACAGAGCCGGATGTTCATCTGCGCTCCGGAGAAACATCTGAATTGGAGCGCCCGCCGGAGGCTGCAGTTGTTTCCGATACCCCACATACGCCACGCCGTTTCCGCCGTGGTGCGTGGAAGTTACTATTGGCTGCCGTCATGGCAGGCGGATTGCTGTGGGCGGCAGGAATTGGAGTTAGCGGTAGAAAGTATTTGGAATATAGGGCGAATGTCCGCGATAGCGAGAAGAGCAATATTGCATGGAACAACGAGCCTGAGAACTATATAGAAGTTGACAGTGAAGAAGAGGCATATAAGATAATTGGTGAAACATTAGGAATTCCGGTTTTGAAGATCGGGTATAGACCGGAGGGGATGGAGTTTTATAAAGTAATATTAAAGAAAAAAACGGCTTTTATTGAATTTAGATATAATGAAAAGAATATTCACATCATACAAGGACAAGGAATTAGCGAAAATTCTGATGGGGTTCGCTCAGATAGAGAAAGCTTTATATTAGTTAATAATGAATGGATAAACTCAGAGCTGTTGATTCAAAAAAATAGAACAGAAGCAGAAGAAATAGAATATAGCGTTTCATTAGAAAAAGATAGTAGCTATTATTGTTTTGAGGGTATCATGGAAGAAAATGAATTTATAAAAATTGTAGCGGATATGAATTTTTAAAATCATGTCACAATTTGTATAAAATTAACGTTTATAAATCATGTAGCATATTTTACACCAGGAGGATATTATATGAAAAACTTATTGAAAAGATTGTTAGCTATAAGTATGGTATGCAGCTTGATTTATGTAACACCAGTTTTTGCAGGCAGTATAACTGGACAAAAAGAGGGAGAAACTAGTATTAAACAGGAATTTCCCACACAGCTGGAAAATAGAAATATTAATAAGTCAAGAAGTGTTAATAGTACAAGAGGCGCATATATAAGCACTTCTATTGCAGGAATTACAAATGAAGGCGGAGGTGTAATTGGAATTTCAGCGGCAACGACAGCTCATGTCCCAGTTGACAAAATTCGAATTCACATTTATTTAGACAGATTGAACGAAAATGAGAAGTGGATACAAGTAGACGATTTTGATTATTATTTTTATCCCGAGGATGAACCGGATGGGGAGCTGACAATTGCAGCAGTTGATTTTCAAGTCTATGATCAACCCGCCGGTTACTACTACCGTGTCCGCGGTACTCATGGAGTATGGAAAAATGGCACTAGCGAGTCGCAGTCTACGCGTAGCGATGGCGTTCTCATCACCAACCCATAAAAATACAATATAAAATCAGATAACTACCAAATTCTCGATACCTTTCCTAAGAGGCCAAGAAATGAAAATTTCTTGGTTTCTTTCTTTATCTGATAATCATAATCTGGAGCTTCCGCGCATAAATTATAAATAGGTTAAGAAAACCTGGCTTGCCCGGAGGATTTTGGGACAAGCCGGGAGGAGAAACCCAAAGGAGAGACCAGGTTATGAATGAGATACATTATTTAATATCCGATGCATCCAAAAAGGTAGATGTAGAGGCCCATGTGCTCCGTTATTGGGAAGAGGAACTGAAGCTTGACATCCCAAGAAACGAGATGGGGCATCGATATTATACGGAACTGCACATCCGCTTGTTCCGGCAGGTAAAAGCCTTAAAAGAGAGGGGATACCAGTTAAAGGCGATTAAAAGTGCGCTTGACAGAGTGATGGAGTCGGGAAGCGACTTAATTATATCGGATGAAGTTTTGGAGGAAGATATGGAGAAAGCATTGAAAGAGTGTGCAGCAGTTTCTGAACAAACAGCCAGGACATGTGTTTCGGGCTCTTTGGCAGGCAGGGAACCTTTAAGCGGTGGAGTAGCCGGAAGCGGAAGAAAGCCTGGAAAAGAGAAGATAGTAGAATTGACAACAGATGAATTTAAGGATGGGGAACTTCCGGAAGAGCTGTCCGAACTTCCGGAGGCAGTAAAAGAAAATATTCCTGCCATGAACCTGACTGCAGAAGAAAAAATGGAGCAGTTTCAGGAAATTATGAATCATATTATAGGACGGGCTTTAGATGCCAATAATGAAAAATTGAGCCAGGATATCAGCCATATGGTAAACAATAAGGTAACGCAGGAAATGGAATGTCTATTCCGAATGTCGGATGAGAAGGAAGAAGAGCGCTTTAGACAATTGGATGAAATTATCCGTTCATATCAAAAAGACAGCCGAAGCCGGGATGAAGCGGCTGCGGCAAAGATTCCTTTTTTTAGGAAAAAGCGTTTTGGAAAAAAGAAAAACCAATAGAATTTTATAGACGTTCAGAATATGAGCGTCTTTTTATTATAAAGTATCCGTCAAAGTATGCCAGCGACGCATTTTGACGGAAATTCTCTTATATTGATTACAATAAAAACGGTATTATGTTCCCTGCCAGGAAACATAGCATAATTTGCAGCAGAACAGCCGGTTGAATGTCAATGCTTACATGCCTGAACAAAGCCTTTAAAAATTCCTCTGGCAGCCGCTTGCTTTTGAAATAAGTATTCCGGGTGCCACTGTACTGCCACCAGAAAGGGATACTCCGGCATCTCGATTGCCTCAATCAGACCATCTGCAGAGTGGGCGCAGACAGTGAGTCCGGACGCTAACCTGCGGATAGCCTGGTGATGAAGGGAGTTCACCTCCAGCTTAAAACAGATGGAAGGATCGTTGGCGCCGGTAATTCGGGCCAGAAGAGAGTTTTCTGATACAGAGACATAATGGCAGGGAAGCTCAGGGGCAAAGGGCTGTTTATGAGAAATAGGGAAAATTGCTGCTGAAAACTGACTTTCCAGATCCTGATAGATATCTCCGCCTAAGGCAATATTAATAAGCTGTGCGCCTCGGCATATGCCTAAAATGGGTTTGCGGGCCGCCATGACCAGGGGAAGTAAATTAAGCTCCAGCTGATCTCTTTCGGGGGAAGACTCACCACAGTGAAGAAGCGTATCTTCACCGAAAAGGAAGGGATGGACATCAGGACCTCCTGTGAATAAAATACCATCGCAGATGGAAACCAAATGCTCCAGATCCTCTTTTGATGCACTGGGAGGAAGGACGATGCAGAGCGCCCCTGCGTCAGCCAATGCCTTAACATAGGCTGGTGTTATGAAAATACGGCCGTTTTCTAAATCATGAGAGGGAGTAAGGCCGATAATTGGTTTTTTCATAAAGAAAGCTCCTTAATAATCTAAAAATTCAACGCAAAAATGCCTCTTCCGCCGGAAGAGGCATTATGTATGCGATCCTATCAAATTAACCTTCGATAGAGCCGGTAGGACAAGTAGCAGCGCAAGAACCGCAATCGATGCAGGTATCCGGATCAATAACATACTTGCCATCGCCCTCAGAAATAGCTCCTACGGGACATCCGTCAGCACAAGCGCCGCAGCTTACACAACCGTCATTGATTACATATGCCATGGTAATTACCTCCTTATAAAATAAAAGTACTTTTGTATTTTTATTCTAAACTATTTTATTAGATTATTCAAGTGCAAAATGAGGATAGATTGTTTAATTTTAGAAGCATGCCGAAAATTGCCAAAATTAGAAATTCCCGGAAGTTTTAAGCCGTTGATCCCGGATGCCGTTTAAAATAGTTTCTCTGGCCAGCGCTGCCTGGGCCTGGGAAAGGGGCGGCGTATCTTCTAAAGCATAAGGAAGCCCTAGCTGGTGGTATTTGGCCTTGCCCATATCGTGGTAAGGGAGAACATCCAGAGCTTTTACGTTGTGCAGGGTTCCGATAAACTGCCCCAGCCGGAATAAATCATCCTCCCTATCGGAAAGCCCCGGAACCACTACATGACGAATCCATACGGGAATATGGCGACTGTCCAGATATCGGGCAAAAGATAAAATATTGTCCTGAGGCTGCCCGCAGATTTCCAGGTGCTTCTCAGGGTCAATATGCTTAATATCCAGCATTACCAGATCAGTAACGGCTGTCAGGCGGTCAAATTTTTCTAAAAGACCCATATTATCAGAGCGGAATGTGACACCGGAAGTATCTAAACAGGTGTGAATCCCCTGTTCATGGGCTTTTTGAAATAATTCCAGAACAAAGTCTATTTGAACCAAAGGTTCCCCTCCGGTAACGGTAATGCCGCCCTGGGTATAAAAGTGGCGGCCGCGCTGATATTCCTGTAAAATTTCATCTGCTGTCATAGATGTGCCGCCAGTTCCCACCCAAGTGTCCGGATTGTGACAATATTGACAGCGCATGGGACAACCCTTTAAAAACACGACAAAACGGATCCCCGGCCCGTCTACGGTGCCAAAGCTTTCGATAGAATGAACATAACCAGTCATTACAGGTTTTAAACTGCTTCGTGGAAGGTTCTGGAGATGACCTCATCCTGCTGAGCCTTGGTCAGCTTGTTAAAGTTTACAGCGTAACCGGAAACGCGAACAGTAAGCTGAGGATATTTCTCAGGATGGGCTTGGGCATCTAACAGGGTTTCTTTGGAAAATACATTTACATTTAAGTGATGGCCGCCTCCGGAAGCATAGCCGTCCAACATAGAAACCAGGTTGTTAATTTGAGATTCGCTTGCATGTGTCATGGTGAAATCCTCCTTAAAATATTAGACATCCTCTCTGTCCATTCCCTCAAACAATGTGGGAACCTTACAGGCCATATCTCCGGCCGTACAGTCCAGGGAGTTCATCGTTGTAATTTGAATTGAGGCGGTGTCCGTGCGGACGCTGCCGTCTGACTCTACGCGGACATTCATATGGCCGCCTTTTTCTGCCATGAATTTATCAATTATGGCTACTAAGCCGTCAATATTTTTATTTTCCATGGAAACCTCCTTGCTCAGGGGACAAGTTATTCACTGTCTGACCCTAAATCCAGCTCCGCATCCAAATCTCCGGCAAAAACCTGCTCGTCTTTTCCAAGAGCGCCGGGAATGATGGAGAAAGTATTGGAAATACCATCTTGAGCGTCTTTAAAGGGAAGCTTGGCAACAGAAGCCAGGGAAGCCACTGCGCCATGGGAGTCTCTGCGGTGCATGGGATTGGCGCCTGGGGCAAATGCCTCTCCGGCTTTTCTGCCGTCAGGAGTAGAGCCGGTGTTCTTACCATAAACCACATTGGAGGTGATTGTCAAGATGGAGGTTGTTGGGATTCCGCCCCGGTAGGTGTGATTTCCTCTGATATAGTTCATAAACGTATGAACCAGGTCACTGGCTATCTCGTCTACCCGATCATCATTATTCCCATATTTCGGAAAATCGCCTTTCACTTCATAATCTACAACGATACCATTTTCATCACGGATGGTTTTTACTTTGGCATATTTGATTGCAGATAAAGAATCCGCTACAACAGACAACCCGGCAATCCCGGTGGCAAACCAGCGGGTAACCTTTTTATCATGTAACGCCATCTGAATTCTCTCGTAACAGTAGCGGTCATGGTTGTAATGAATGATGTTTAATGCATTTACATAAACGCGGGCCAGCCACTTCATCATATCTTTGTATTTGTCCATAACTTCATCATAATCCAGATATTCGGAAGTAATAGGACGGTACTTGGGTCCCACCTGCTTTTTGGTGATTTCGTCAACGCCGCCGTTGATAGCGTATAGCAGGCACTTTGCCAGGTTGGCTCGGGCGCCGAAAAACTGCATCTCCTGCCCGAGCCTCATAGAAGAAACACAGCAGGCAATGGCGTAATCGTCGCCATGGGTTACCCGCATCAGATCATCATTTTCATATTGGATAGAAGAGGACTCAATAGAAGTCTTGGCGCAGAAACGTTTAAAATTCATAGGCAGCTTAGTGGACCAGAGCACAGTTAAGTTGGGCTCCGGTGCAGTACCCAGGTTCTGCAGAGTGTGAAGATAGCGGAAGGACATTTTTGTAACCATGTGGCGTCCGTCAATGCCTACTCCGCCGATGGACTCGGTTACCCAAGTGGGATCGCCGGAAAACAGCTCGTTGTATTCCGGAGTTCGGGCAAATTTTACCAGGCGAAGCTTCATAATGAAATGATCTACAAACTCCTGAATCTGTTCTTCCGTATATTTCCCGGCTTTTAAGTCACGTTCCGAATAAATATCCACAAAGGTGGAGGTACGGCCTAAGGACATGGCGGCGCCGTTCTGCTCTTTAACAGCAGCCAGGTAGCCGAAGTACAGCCATTGGATGGCTTCTTTTACATCAGCGGCTGGTTTGGAAATATCACAGCCATAGATCTTGCCCAGTTCCTTTAACTCTTCCAGGGCACGGATCTGCTCGGACAATTCTTCACGCTCCCGGATTACATCAGAATACATAATGGTTCGGGTAGTATTTTTCTGTTCGATTTTATCCTCAATTAGCCGGTCAACACCGTAAAGGGCAACCCGGCGGTAATCGCCGATAATCCGGCCCCGGCCGTATGCATCCGGAAGTCCGGTGATAATATGGCTGGAACGGCAGGCCCGCATTTCCGGAGTATAGGCATCAAATACGCCGGCATTGTGGGTTTTTCTGTGCTTGGTGAAAAATTCCACGATTTCCGGATCCACTTCATAACCATGATCTTGGCAGGCCTTTACCGCCATGCGGATGCCGCCGTAGGGCTGAAGGGAACGCTTAAAGGGCTTATCAGTCTGAAAGCCAACGATAGTTTCTTTGCTTTTATCTAAATATCCGGGGCCGTGGGAGGTGATGGTGGAGATAATCTTAGTATCCATATCCAGCACACCGCCGGCTTTTCTTTCCTGCTCAGTAAGATCCATAACCTGAGCCCATAAATCCAAGGTATTTTGGGTAGGGCCTGCAAGGAAAGCGTCATCGCCGTCGTAGGGAGTGTAGTTTTTCTGGATGAAGTCACGGACGTTAATTTCCTTTTCCCATACACCGCTCTGGAAGGTGGTCCATTCTGGTCTCATAAGTTCCTCCTGTCAAAATTTTGTAGAAAGCCTGTCTAATTAGTTTACGCCGATATTTTAAAAGAATACTGTATACATGTCAAGGCGAATGATAAAACTTTTTTTGCCAAAGATTGCTCCTTGCCAAATTGCGGGAAAGGAGTTATAGTGTAAGATAGTACACCAAAAGGAGGAAATTGTTATGTTGATTAATAAAGATATGTTAATCGGTGAGCTGATTCAGATAGACGATTGTATCCCGCCGATTCTGATGAGAGCAGGTATGCACTGCTTGGGATGCCCTTCTTCTCAGGGCGAAAGCTTAGAGGAAGCATGTATGGTTCACGGAATTGACTGCGATGCATTGGTAACTGGAATTAATGAGATCTTGGCTTCCAGAGGCTGATTGAAATTTCCGATTGTAAAGAAGCGTTGCCTTAAAAAGGCAGCATTGATGAGACATATTTAAGAAACGGCATAGTGAAAGCTATGCCGTTTCTTTCCGTAATGAAAGGAAAATTTTACAAGCCTGCCAGAATCTGAAGGGCATTGTCATGGATTAGGACCTCATAATGTTCTGCATAATAGGACTCAGTGGCATAATCGTGGCGGATCT
Source organism: Enterocloster bolteae (assembly GCA_021772025.1). Classification (GTDB taxonomy): domain Bacteria; phylum Bacillota; class Clostridia; order Lachnospirales; family Lachnospiraceae; genus UMGS1370. The sequence continues at coordinate 33,485 of JAETNT010000020.1, forward strand.
TGGTTCCGTATTCTGCTATAGTGTTGCAGACCCGGTTAAACTCTGCAGCATCTGCCGGTTTTTTAAGTATCAGAAAATAGGGGCCGTCCTCTGGTTTTTTATAAAGAATGCTCTCGCCGGAAAACTGTCCTCCTGCCGCCCTGGCGGCTTCGCTAATCAAATCCAGCTTGGGAAAAGTGAAAATCCGGTAAGAGTTGGAAGGAGCGGTCTGCTCTGAGTTTTCAGCGGACTCAGGTTTGGAAGGTTGAGAAGAGCCCAAGCCCTGAAGTAAATCGAAAATACTGTCGGCGCCTTCTAAAAGCTCACTGGCAAGATTGTCCAAAAAGGAGTCTCCATCCTCCGCAACAGGGGAAAATTTGGAAAAGCGGGTGTCTAATTCCTCCGGATCCTCTACCTTGGTAATTACCAGCATTACGCTTTCGTTGGAGAGAGGAATAGCCTCTACCATAAGAGGAATATCCTCCGCCTCAAAACCGACTTCATTAGAGGCTTTTTGAATCATCTCCCGAAATAGCTTGCGGGCCTTTTCACTTCCGTAAGCCAGCTCCCCTAAATTCAGGTTTCGCACGCTCAGGTCAAAGCTGCTGAGAGTACAGCGAATCTGATTTTCGTTGACACGTTCTATTTTCATGGGAAATCACTTCCTATTCTCTTTCTTATAATGTAATGGTATAGCAGAACCTATTATTTGGTACACGTCCTCAATATAACTATACTATATTTTATCATAAAATATCAATTACTATGTGAAGAAAATTTTAAAAAAGTAGAAATAGGGTCTGAAAAAGTTTCTGGAAGTCTAAAAAAGTCTATTAGTTGAAATTCGTCCAATCCTTATACTATAATGAAAACCAGAGATGATATCAGAAAACAGAAAAGGAGGTGAACGTTCAGGACACCATTCTGTTTGGGAAATATCACCTATGCCGTATCATTGGAAAAGGACGGACCGGCACTGTCTACCTGACAAAACATATAAACCTGGGGGAATATCGGGCAATTAAGGAGGTATCTAAGAAACATATCGATTATGAACGGTTTCGGAAGGAAGCATTAATTATGAAGGATCTCCGCCACCCGGCCATTCCCATTGTATACGACTTAGAGGAAACAGAAACACATTGTTATCTTATCGAAGAATTTCTTGAAGGAGAATCTTTAACTGCTCTGGCATCGGATCGGAGCAATCTCACCAGGAGCATGGTAATCCAATATGGGATTCAGATATGCAGCCTGGTACAGTATCTGCATTCTGCAGGAAGAGAACCCATTTTATACCTGGATTTACAGCCTAACAATTTACTGCTATGCAATGGCATCATTAAGCTGGTAGATTTTGGAACCGCAGATTATTTAATGAGAGCCAATGAAACGAACCAGCGCTGCGGGACACCGGGTTGTGCTGCTCCGGAGCAATATACAGAGGAGCCCTTGGATGAGCGGACAGACATTTATGCCATTGGTGTGATCCTATTCTATCTGGCGACCGGACAATTGCCGGGGAGCACAAGCAAGGGATCCTTGGCAGACTGGGATATGGTGTTAGGACGGGAACTTGGCGCACTGATTCGGGACTGCTTAGGCAGCCGCAGGCAGCGTCCGGAAACTGCTCTGGAGGTAAAGAAAAGGCTGGAAAGCCAGCTTGATTTGGAGCCGTGGGTATTTCATAAGAATTCTGATACATCTCTGATTTTATCTTTTGTTGGAAGCTGCCCCAATGTCGGGGTTACTCATCTGGCGCTGGGCCTGTCCGCCTGCCTCTGGAGGTGGGGAATCCCCAATCTCTATGAGGAACGCAATCAATCAGGCCATGGGATACTTTTGGCAGATCAGGCCTGCACAAAGCCTGACAGCAGCGGAGTATGCAGGGTGGGATCCTGGAGGCTGCTCCCTCATTATGGACCCCAAGTCAGGCTGAAAGAGCCAAGGAAGTATCCGGTCCATATTCGGGACTATGGCTCTGACTGCAGAGCTGCCCGGATAGAGCACGAAAAAGAGCCCTCCCATAAAAAGTATCTTTTGCACGTATGTGGCGGAAAAGCCTATGACAATACAGAAAACAGCCGTGCTGCAGGAGAACTGGGACAGGGAAAGGTAACCGTGCTTTATAATTTTTTAGAGCCAGGCTACCGGCCGACCCGTCTGGGGAAAGGATCGGAGAGCTGTATTATGTCCGTACCGTATTTTCTCAAGGCTTCCCGGCCGGGCAAAGAGGCAGAAAGCTTTTACAGGGCATTGTGGGACAGACTTATAGGAGAGGAAGGAGCTGATAGAAAAAATATTTTTTCTCAAATAGAAGGGATGTTCAAAATGAAAAACAAACCATAGGTATTCTTGGGGCAGGAGCAGGAGTGGGAGTTACCCATTTGACGCTTTTGTTGGCCAATTATCTGGCCGGAGTGAAAAACAAGCGCATTGCCGTACTGGAATGGAATTGCCATGGGGACTTTGACAGATTCGGAGTTCGGTGTCTGGGGCTTAAAAAGTCTGCAGATCTATATGGAATCCTGGGAGCTTGCTATTTTCCGCGGGCAGATGGAGAAACCCTTATTCAGTGTATGAGCGGAGAGTATCAGGTCATTTTGCTGGACTGCGGGCGGATAGAGGAAGGTAAGCGGGCGGATCTGGTTCGATGCGGGACAAAGCTGATAATCGGCTCTTTCTGTGAATGGCAGGTACAGAACTATACCCCCATTTTAAGAGAGCGGAAACCGATAAAGGACGGGTGGCATTATCTCACTGCGTTTGGCAGTGAAGAATCCAGACGGATAGCAGAGAAACGGCTTAAGCTGCCAATAGAAAAGGTTCCTTATATTCCGGATGCCTATGAGGTAACAAAAGAAACGATCAGCCTATTTGGGCGGCTGCTTGGATAAAATAAGGTTTGCGGTGGGGATAATATGTCACGGTTTCTCCTTGAGCGGCGCCCTTGTTTTCCAGGCAGCTATTTTAAGGGACATAAAATGAGGAGGCCTTATGGGGTATGATAAGGAGAAAGAACGAAAACGCCAGCAGCAAAGATATTTAGATGGGTTAAGGCGCTATTATAAAAGGGGGATTCCCATTTATATTGACGGAAAGCTGAGTACCGAGGCCGAATGGTACAAGCTTTTTGAAGTCAGAGAAGACGGGGGTTTTTACATGGGAGATTATGTGGGAGCAGATGAAGGCCGCCTGAAAGAAATACGGTTTGATAGAATACATCTGGGAAAGTAGTTCGGGCCCGAATATATAAAGGGAGGGAGCGTCAGCGATGCCATCTCAGCCTGCCTGCAAAGCTGACGGGAGGGACATGTAATGAAAATTTAATTAGGATTGAGCGATAAGCTGTGGTATAATATGAACACTTGGGGAGGTCTTTTCGAGCCTAGTGAGAATGTATGCCCAGCCTCTTAACGAGATCTTCCGCGAGTTTAGAGGCTGTGGTATAATCATATTAATATAACATTTTGGAGGAAACGGGATGATGAAGAGGCTTCTGCCGATGTTGATCGCTATCGGACTAATCGTATTGATTGTAAGCGGATATATAGGGGTTCGGTTTATAGAGCGGTATACCCCGTCTAAGGATTGGATGGAAGCATCTGATTATTTTGGGGTAGAAGGGGACTTCGTGGCATTGATCCTTAATGAAGAAAAAGCGGATACATTGGGACTTTATATAGATGGAGAGGTTTACCTTCCTGTAGAGTGGGTCAACGGCAACTTAAACAAAAGATTTTACTGGGACAATGAAGAACGGATCCTTTCTTATGCTCTTCCGACAGAAATCCGTTATGTAGATAGTACTGCCAAGGGAAATGGAGGAAGGCCTCTTCTCTGGGTGACAGATAAAGAGGTGCTTTTGTCTCTGAGCCTGGTTGCCGCTTATACAGATGTAGAGCTGTCGGCTTTTGACGGCGGAGAAGCAAAACGTGTATTCTTCAATAATACATGGGAAGAGGAACACTGGGCGCCAGCGGAAAAGAGCATTATGATCCGGGAAAAGGGCGGGATAAAAAGCTCTATTATTACCCGGGCAGAGTCCGGCGACCAAGTAAAAATTTTAGAGGAGATGGAAAACTGGTCCAAAGTTCGAACTCAGGATGGTTTTATTGGTTATGCGGAGAATAAATATTTAGGGAAGGTTCAGACAGTTGTGCCCAAAAGCAGCTTTGAGGCACCGGAATATACCAGGCTGGCATTGGATGAGAAGGTTAGTCTTGCTTGGCACCAGGTAACCTCTAAAGAGGCAAACAGCACATTTGACAGCTATTATGGCAATACAAAGGGGGTAAATGTTATTAGCCCTACCTGGTTCGCCCTGACAGACAACGAAGGAGGCTACGCTTGCTTGGCGGATAAGGAATATGTGGACAAAGCCCACGCAGCAGGGCTGCAGGTTTGGGCTTTGCTGGACAATTTTAGCGGAAATGTCCAGTCGGAGGTCTTGTTGTCTAAAACCTCCGTCAGAAAAAAACTGATTGAAAACCTCATAGGGGATGCCCGGACCTACGGATTTGACGGGTATAACCTGGATTTTGAGAGTCTGAAGGAAAGTGCCGGCCCCCATTATGTTCAGTTTATAAGGGAGATGTCTGTCGCCTGCCGGAATAACGGCTTGGTTTTATCTGTAGATAATTATGTACCTGCTGCTTACAACCGCTTTTATGACAGGGCGGAGCAGGGCTTAGTGGCAGACTATGTGATTATTATGGGCTATGACGAGCACTATGCCGGCGGGGAGCCGGGATCCGTGGCTTCTCTTGATTATGTAAAAAGGGGAATTGAGCAGACACTTTTGGAAGTGCCGAAGGAGAAAGTTATCAATGCCCTGCCCTTCTATACAAGAGTCTGGACTGAGACAGAGGATGGGACCATCAGTTCCGAGGCAATGGGGATTGAACGGGCCAAAAACTGGGTTGAAGAGAACCAGATTGAATTATACTGGCAGGACAGCCTGGGGCAATACTATGGAGAGAAGGGAATAGAAGGCGGTTCCCAGTATTTATGGTTGGAAGATGAGAGATCCCTGAAACTAAAAATGGATCTGATCCGCCAATATGATTTGGGCGGGGTGGCATTTTGGAAGCTGGGCTTTGAGCCGGCCTCTATATGGGATACTATAGCATATGAATAAGGCGGGGAAAATGATGAGACGGAACATAGCGGTGGCCTTGATAATAGGTATTACGTTAAGCCTGACGGGGTGCCGGGGGATAATTCATTTTGCGGATGAAACGGTAGCTACTACAGAAGCGCCGGAAGAGACGGAGGAACCTCATCCCGGACCGCCCAGAGAGGATTGGGAGACAATTGCCGCCTTTCCGGACAATACAAGCGAAACGCAGATGGAGGAAGAGAAGGACGGAATAAAGCTGATTGTAGCGACAGATATCCATTATCTGGGATCAGAATTAACAGACATGGGTACAGGTTTTATCTACTCTATGGAACATGGGGACGGGAAGGTAACCAATTATATCTGGGAGATTACGGATGCATTTGTGGCGGAGATACTGGCTGAGAGACCGGATGGGGTAATATTAAGCGGGGATTTGTCTTATAACGGTGAAAGAGCCAGTCACCTGGAACTGGCCGAAAAACTGGGACGGATTAAGGATGCGGGAATCCCGGTGTTAGTGATTCCGGGAAACCATGACATTAATAATAACAGTGCTGCCAGAATAGAAGAGGATCAAAGGCTTCCTGCAGAGAAAACCAGTCCCAGGGATTTCGAAAGTATTTACCGTGCTTTTGGATACGAGAACGCCGTTAGCCGGGATCCCAACTCCTTAAGTTATGTGTACCAGCTCAATGATTCCACCAGAATTTTAATGCTGGATACCTGTCAATACGAGGGAGGGGCCCAGATTGGGGGCATGATCGACACGGATACCTATGAATGGATTGACAGTGAGCTGGAAAAGGCTTTTGAGGAAGGAGTTAATGTCCTTCCGGTAGCTCATCACAATTTGTTGGAGGAAAGTCGGATCTATTCCGAGGACTGTACCATTGAGCATAATGAGGAGCTTTTGGAAAGACTGGAAGGCTGGGGGAATATTCCGCTTTTTTTAAGCGGTCATCTTCATGTCCAGCATTTTTCCAATTCAGATGATGTGTCTGGGGCTGGGGTATGGGAGATTGTCACTAGTTCCCTGGCTGTGCCGCCATGCCAATACGGGGTTCTGTTTTTCGGTGATGACAGGAGCTTCCATTACCATACCCAAATCCTGGATATAGAGGCGTGGACAAGAATTGAGGGGAAAACGGATCCGAACCTGCTTAATTTTTCCCGCTATCAGAATCCGTTTTTGAAAAGGGTATTTTATAATCAGGCACATAGCTGGCTTGATAGGCGAAAGGACGTTCTTACCCAAGACCAAATTGTGCAGATGTCTAATTTCTATGCGACAGCTAAATGCTATTACTATTGGGGAAGAGCTGTAGAGATAGCAGAAGAGATGAAATCAAGCCAGATATTCCAGCTATGGCAGGAATACGGCTATCCCAGCCTGGAAACAGAGTATTTGGAATACATATTAGAAGAAGCAACCATGGATTATAACTCCTTAAAATCCCAGGAATAACAGCCAAGGAATAGTGGACAGGGAGAGCTTAATATACTAGGATAATAAAAGCTGTCTTTGGTGGGCTATGGACAAAAAACGAATTTGGCAGAATATGATGGGAATTGCTATGCTGATGATAGTAACCATGGTTGCGGGCCGCATGGGGATGATGGGAAAGGATGACTCCTGGGCTGCAGAGGCGGCTGTCGGAAAGGCGCAGAAGAAGAATCAGCCGGTGGTAGTCATTGACAGCGGTCATGGAGGAAATGACCCGGGCAAAATCGGTGTTGCCGGTCAGAAAGAGAAGGCAATTAATTTGAAAATTGCTATGAAGCTGAAGACATATCTGGAAGCAGCGGACGTAAAGGTGGTTATGACCAGGGAAAGCGATAAAGGGCTTTATAAGGAGTCGGACAGCCATAAAAAATCTGCGGATATGAGGGAACGGTGCCGGATTATTGATGAAGCAAAACCGGTGATGGCTATCAGTATCCATCAAAACAGTTATCATCAGGACAGCATATCCGGGGCACAGGTGTTCTACTATAAAAATTCAGAAAAGGGCCGGCAGTTGGCAGAGATTCTTCAGAAACGTTTTGACTATGTATTAGGAGCAGACGGAAACCGGCGCAGCGCTAAAGCAAATGACAGCTACTATCTGCTGCTGAACGTAAAGGCTCCTATTGTGATTGCAGAGTGCGGGTTTTTAAGCAATCCTGCAGAGGCCGCTAAGCTGTCAGAAGAAGAATATCAGGATCGGATAGCCTGGACTCTCCATATGGGGATCCTTCAGTACATAAATAATGCGAATAAGTAAATGTCCGAAGGAAAAAGCAAGAATCAACTAGCAATCTTTTTCTGCTGCCTGTATAATACAACTATCAGCTGGTGTGACGGTACAGCACGCCAGGCATGAGGAAGAATATTATATAATTCACGGAAAGGGGAACTTATGGAGAAAATGAGGGGCAGACTGACTTTGCCGACGGATGTAGGCATGGTGAAAGAAACTTTGGAAATGAAAGAGCGGTTAGGTGCTGACGCGTTAAGAGATTGCGACGGGACTGCCATGCCTGAGGAGCTGCTGAATACGGGAGCAAAAGTTTATGCTACTTATTACACAACTCGTAAAGACAACGAGTGGGCTATGAAAAATCCTGAAGAAATCCAGCAGGAATACTTAATCAGCGACAGGGTGACAGCCCGCAAAACGACCCTCCGCATTGAATTAATGAGGGGGTTCCACACAGAACAGTTAAAGGTAAACACCCTGGACGATCCCAAGCGCTGGTGGGAAGTTATGGATCGCACCACTCAGCAGGTAGTTCCGGCGGACAAGTGGTTCTTTGATGAGGCAACCGGAGAGGTTGAGATTGAGACTATTCCCTATCATCAGTATACGGTTAGTTTTCTGGCATTTTTGATCTGGGATCCGGTTCATATGTATAACTTTATTACCAATGACTGGAAGGACGCGCCTCACCAGCTTACTTTTGACGTACGTCAGCCCAAAACCCAGGTATATGTCAAAGAAAAATTAAGACACTGGTGCGAGGAAAATCCAAACGTAGATGTAGTTCGTTTTACCACCTTCTTTCATCAATTTACCTTGACTTTTGATGATCAGAAGAGAGAAAAGTACGTAGAATGGTTCGGCTACAGCGCCAGTGTCAGCCCCTGCATTTTAGAACAGTTTGAAAAGTGGGCGGGCTATCCCTTCCGTCCCGAATATATCGTAGATCAGGGGTATCATAACTCCTGTTTCAGAGTTCCCTCAAAGGAATTCAGAGATTATATGGAGTTCCAGCAAATCGAGGTGTGCAAGCTGGCAAAAGAGATGGTGGATATTGTCCACAGCTTCGGTAAGGAAGCAATGATGTTTTTAGGCGACCATTGGATCGGAACGGAGCCTTTCGGAAAATATTTTAAAGAAATCGGTCTGGATGCAGTGGTTGGTTCCGTAGGCGACGGCGTGACGATGCGTATGATTTCCGACATCAAAGGCGTTAAATATACGGAAGGCCGCCTGCTGCCTTACTTCTTCCCGGATGTCTTTACTGAGGGAGGCGATCCAATCGGCGAGGCCCAAGATAACTGGATGAAAGCCAGACGAGCCATTTTGCGTTCCCCCCTAGATCGCATCGGATACGGCGGTTACCTTAAGCTGGCAATTGAATGGCCGGGCTTTATCGAGGAGATCGAGCATGTAGTCGGCGAGTTTCGGGATATTATAACCGCTATGGACGGAACCAGATCTTACGTAGCTCCTTTTAAAGTGGCAGTACTCAACTGCTTCGGTCCTTTGCGCGGGTGGATGAGCAATCAGGTGCACCACGCAATTTACCACAGAGAGATTTATTCTTATGTCGGTGTGTTGGAATGCCTAAGCGGAATGCCGCTGGATGTAGTATTTTTAGATTTTGATGATATAAGAAACGGCATTGACCCGGAGATTAAAGTGATTATTAACTCCGGCGATGCCTATACCGCATGGAGCGGGGGCAGCAACTGGACAGATGAGAAGGTACAGACCCAGATCCGTAGATTCGTGGATAACGGCGGCGGTTTCATCGGAGTAGGAGAGCCGACGGCATGCCAGTTTGGCGGCCGGTATTTCCAGCTCAGCGATGTTCTGGGAGTGGATCGTGAGATGGGATTTTCTCTCAGCACAGACAAATATAACAGGCTGGCAGATAACTACCAGAAGCATTTTATCTTAGAAGACATAGAGGGCTCCATTGATTTCGGAGAAGGCAAGAGCCGGATTTATGCTCAGGGAAACGACTATCAGATTCTTGATCAGGATGGCGAGTACAGTCGCCTGGTGGTGAATGAATACGGCAAGGGCCGCAGCGTTTACTTTTCCGGCCTTCCTTACTCTCCTCAGAACTGCAGGGTGTTGTTAAGAGCCATTTTCTATGCAGCTCATCAGGAAGACGAGATGAAAAAATATTATGTAACAAACGTTGATACGGAGGTTGCCGCTTTTGAAAAAGTCGGAAGAGCAGCGATTATCAACAATTCCAAGGAAGCAAAGGTTACAGAGCTTTATATTAACGGAGAAAAGAAATGCTCTCTGGACATGAAGCCGATGGAGATGCGCTGGGTAGAGCTGTAACTGACGGATAAAAATTTGAAAGTCGGGAGCCCTGACATTTAATCAAGGCTCCCGATAGCTCCATCCGGCGGCATTTTTTTCTGCCAGGCATCGGATGGACTCGGAGTATTCAGTTGGTGTCATGCCGGTCTGCTTCTTAAACTGCCGGGAAAAATAGTGAATAGAGCTATACCCCAGACGGTCGGCGATCTGGGAAAAATTCATGTGATCATTCCGGATCATCTGCTTGGCAGCGTCAATTTTCAGCCGGATAAAAAAATCAATAACCCCGCAGTGATAAAAACTGTAAAACAGCCGGGAGAGCTGGGAACTGCCAATCAAATTATCCCGGCAGATCTGCTGAAGGGTAAGGGACTCATGAAGATGTTCTTCCAGATAACGCTGGATACGAATACAAATCTCCTTTTTGGCCTCAACGCTGTTGAGAGAGACTCTGCTTAAGCCGACATCAGACGCAGCAGGAAGCGGGACGAAAGATGAGCCCGGGGATATAGAACCAGAGCCGGAAGCAAGGGGCCAATAGCGCCGGTACAGGCAAATTAAAAGCTCCTCTAAATAATTTTTAATTAGCTGTTCTGCTCCAAAAGCCTGGGGAAGGGAGCGGCGGTGCAGTTCTTCTTGATAAGGATCATTAAGCCGTCCCTGAAAGGCGTTGCGTGCTTCTATAATAATTCGGGACAGCAGGGAAGCTTCCGTTTCCCGGACAGTTAAGACCTGTCCGGCGAATTGCTTCATAGCTTTGGAACGGCAGTCAAATGAAATGACTACCAGACTGGGGGAAATACGGCCGTTGGCAATTACGCTGTGAAATTCTCCGGGCTGGTGAAACAGAATGCTTCCGCGCTTTAAGGTTACCATCCTGTCGTTGGCAGCTGCCTGGATTTCTCCCTTATCCACACATACCAATTCCCAGAAATCATGACATTCCCCAGGAAAATGAAAATCACTCATATATTCAAAATAATGGATGGAAACTACGCTTCGAATTGTAATGCTGCTTTTTAAATAGGTATGCTGATAGGCCATAAATGCCTCCTTTCAGGCAGGAAAGAATCTATTTGCATTTTACCATATTTGCATAGATTATACAAATATGTGGGGAAATTGTGCAAAGAAATAGCAAAGAGATTGGTTTATACTGAGAGTAATCAGAAACTTATAAACATGGAAGATCTTAAAAGGAGAGTGCAGTTTATGGGAAAGAAACCGGTATTAGTAGTAATGGCAGCAGGAATGGGGAGTCGCTACGGCGGGTTAAAGCAGATTGATCCAATCGATCAATATGGAAACATTATTATGGATTTCTCAATTCATGATGCAGTGGAGGCTGGATTTGAAAAAGTAATTTTCATTATTAAGAAAGCCATTGAGAAAGACTTTAAAGAGAATGTAGGCAGGAGAATGGAAAGCCGTGTTCAGGTAGAGTATGTTTACCAGGAAATTGACAAGATTCCGGAAGGCTTTCAAATCCCGGAGGAAAGGGTAAAGCCTTGGGGAACCGGACATGCCCTTCTGTGCTGCAAGGACGTAATTGACGGCCCCTTTGCCGTAATCAACGCAGATGATTACTATGGCAAGAGCGCTTTTAAAGAGATTTACAACCAATTGTCAACTCATGAGGATGATGACAAATACCAGTATGCTATGGTAGGCTATAAGCTTTATAATACACTGACGGAAAACGGCCATGTTGCCCGGGGTGTATGCAGCACAGATGAGAACAACAAGCTTACCGATATTGTAGAACGGACTCGTATTGAAAAGCACGGAGACGGTGCGGCTTTCACAGAGGATGAAGGAAAGACCTGGACAGAGCTGCCGGAGGAGACGCTGGTATCCATGAATCTTTGGGGATTTACCGCCAGCTTTTTAGAAGAATTGGATCAGAGATTTGCTAAGTTTTTGGAACAGAATCTTCCGATAAACCCCTTAAAGTGCGAATATTTTATTCCTTTTGTAGTAGACGAACTGTTGAAAGAACACAAGGCGGAGGTCACGGTATTAAAAAGTGTAGATCGCTGGTACGGAGTTACTTATAAGGAAGACAAAGAGATGGTGGTAAAAGCGATCCAGGGATTGAAGGATGAAGGAAAATATCAGGAAAAGTTATGGGAGGACTAAGGAATGGCAGAGCACGGTACTGAAAAGATGTTAGAAGCTGCAAAGGCATTTCAGATAGAAGGAACTTTTAAAAGCAGCGGGCTCTATGGAAACGGACATATTAATGCCACTTACGCAATGGTTTGGGAGCAGAACGGCGAAGAGAGGCGTTATATCCTTCAGAGAGTAAATACCGATATTTTTAAGGATCCGGTTTCTCTCATGAAAAATATTGAAGGAGTTACAGAGTTCCTTCGGGAAGAGATTGTAAAGCATGGAGGAGATCCGGATAGAGAGACACTAACCCTGATTCCGGCTAAGGATGGAAAAAAGTATTACCGGGACAGCCTGGGAAGCTATTGGAGAGTATATAAGTTTATCGAAAATGCCACCTGCTATAATCTGGTTGAAAAGCCGGAAGATTTTTACCAAAGCGGAAAAGCTTTCGGCCATTTCCAAAGGCTGTTGGCCCATTATCCGGCGGAAGAACTTTCTGAGACGATACCGAATTTCCACAATACTCCGGTTCGTTTTGAGACTTTTAAAAAAGCGGTAGAGGAGGATGTATGCGGACGTGCCGAAGGCGTAAAGGAAGAAATCCAATTTGTCCTGGATCGTAAAAACGAGCTGGGTGTGGCGATGGAAATGCAGAAGGAAGGACGTCTGCCTCTGAGGGTTACCCACAATGATACCAAGCTGAATAATATCATGATTGATGATGCAACCGGACAGGCTTTGTGTATTATTGATTTAGATACGATTATGCCGGGACTCTCTATTTTTGACTATGGTGATTCTATTCGTTTTGGCGCCAATACTGCGGAGGAAGACGAGCCGGATATAAGCAAAGTGTCCTTATCTCTGCCGCTTTTTGATATTTACACAAAAGGGTTCTTGGAGGGATGCGAGGGCCGCTTGACAGAGGAAGAGATAGATATGCTCCCAATGGGAGCCAAGCTTATGACCCTGGAGTGCGGAATGAGATTTTTGACAGATTATCTTCAGGGAGATGTATATTTTAGAATTTCAAGGGAAAACCATAATTTAGACCGCACCCGTACCCAGTTTGGCCTGGTTGCAGACATGGAAAAGAAATGGCAGGAAATGAAGGCTGTTGTAGAAAAATACAAATAGGCAAAAGTTTTACATCGGAGAAAGCTTACCTGCTGCAGCAGGCCTCCAGGACGACTGAAAAGCAGGAAGGAATTAGACATGGATTTAAAATTTAAACCGGTAACAGCAGAAGAGATCGCCAAAATACTGCCGTTTTTTGGCCTTCGCCCGGACAAGACCTGTGAAAGCGTATTTTTGGATAGTTTTTTGTGGAGAGATTATTATCATATCCAATATACCATTTATGCGGAAAAGGGTCTGCTTTGGAAAATGGAAAAGGAAGGGAAAATATATACTTCCATCCCATCCTGCCGTCAGGAGGACTTGCGGGAGCTTTTTGGAGTTATGAAGACTTACTTCAACCAGGAGTTAAGGGAGCCACTGCGGATTTATCTGGCGGATGAAGATTCTCTGGAATTTTTGAAGCTGGATCCGGCCGAATTTTCCATAGAAGAGGCCGTGGATTTAAAGGATTACCTTTATGACGGGGAAGCCATGCGGACGCTCTCCGGCAGAAAGCTTCATAAAAAGAAGAACCATGTCAATTCCTTTATGAAAGCCTATGAAGGACGCTATGAGTTTCGCCGGCTGTGCTGTTCAGATCGGCAGGATGTCTGGGAATTTTTAGATAAGTGGCGGGCAGGAAAGAATGAACCGGAAGAGGCTATGGAGGGCCTTGATGAAGAGATAGTGGGAATTCACGAGATTCTTAAAAATTGTTCCTATATCCCGGCTAAAATGGCAGGAGTCTATATTGACGGAGCTCTTCAGGCTTTTTCTGTGGGAAGCTATAATTCTAGAGAAAAGATGGCAGTTATTCATATTGAAAAAGCGAACCCGGAGATTAACGGGCTGTATCAGTTTATCAATCAGCAGTTTTTAATCCATGAATTTCCGGAGGCAGTGCTGGTCAACCGGGAAGATGATGTGGGAATTCCGGGGCTGCGTAAATCCAAGATGAGTTATAATCCTGTTGGCTTTGCAAGAAAATTTATAGTGGAGCAGAAATGGCAGAGGAAATCCGATATTTAAAAAAGGAAGAGGGAAAAAAGGCCATGGCCCTGTGGGGCCAGGCCTTTTTTGAAGATTCCGAGGAATTTAAGGCTTACTATTTTACAGAGAAAATACGGCAAAACAGAATACTGGTAAAAGAAGAAGATGGGCAGATTGTTTCCATGATTCATCTAAACCCCTATAAAATCCGTCTGGGGGAAAGAATCTGTCTGCTGGATTACATTGTAGGAGTGGCGACAGAAAAAGAAAAACGCCATCGGGGACACATGAGAGACCTGCTGGGCAGATTGTTTCAGGACGGATATCAGGAAGGGAAGCCATTCTGTTTTCTTATGCCTGCTGACAAGGCAATTTACGAACCCTTTGGCTTTCGGTTTATTTTTCACCAGCCCCAGTGGGAGAAGAAGGGGATGGGGAAGGAATCCGGGCTTAGCATTATTTCCCGACCTGCTTCTGAAGAGAAGGATTTTGAGGAACTGTCTTCCTTTATGGAAAATTGGCTGTCCAGTCGGTTTCAGGTATACGGGATTCGAGATCTGCCCTATACGGAGAACCTTATAAAAGAGCTCGCCAGCGAGGACGGGATTATTACCAGAGTTTATCGAGAAGATGTTTTGACAGGTATTGAAGCAATTTGGGGGCAGAAGGAAAAGGAACGGAGATTCCTGTATTTCCCGGAGATATGGACAAGAGAGACAGAGGCGCCAAAGCCAGCTATTATGGCAAGAATTTTAAACTTAAAAAGTTTTTTAGAGTTGTTTTCCTTGAAAGAGGAAGAACAGGAGCCTATGGAGATACTGCTGGATGTAACCGATTCGCTGATTTCAGAAAATACAGGCCTATGGAGATGGCATTTAACCATACATGGTTCCCGGGCAGAACACATGTCCTGCCATATGGACATTGGAGCCGTTCCTTTTCCGTGCTCTGTAGACCGGTTAATTCAATGGCTGATGAGAGATAAAGAGTGTTTTCCGCCCGGGTCCTCCCAAATATTTTTGCCTTCCTGGCATAGCCGGATCCAGAGATTTCAACATATTTATCTAGACGAAGTGGTGTAGTTTTTACGGTTCAACGACTTGTATTTTTTGCTATGTTGTGGCATAATAAGAAAGGTTTCTGCCGGGAAGCGGCAAAAACTGCCAAGGAACCGCATAAAAAATCTAGATAAAAAGATGGGAGAATGTTATATGGACCGTATGGTTGGTACCGTATCACGCGGTGTAAGAGCCCCGATTATCCGTCAGGGCGATGATTTAGCAAAGATTGTTGTAGATTCTGTTCTGGCCGCCGCTGAAGGCGAGCATTTTGAGATCCGGGATAAGGATGTCATTGCCGTTACAGAGGCAGTCGTTGCGAGAGCGCAGGGGAACTATGCCACTACTGCTCAGATTGCTGAGGATGTGAAGAGCAAGTTTGGCGATGATACAGTAGGAATTCTCTTCCCTATCTTAAGCCGGAACCGATTCGCTATTTGCTTAAAGGGTATTGCTATGGGCTGTAAGAAGGTAGTTCTGATGCTCAGCTATCCTTCCGATGAGGTGGGAAATCATTTGATTGATTTGGATTTATTGGATGAAAAAGGCGTAAATCCTTGGAGCGATATTTTAACCGAGACTCAGTACAGAGAGTTATTTGGATATCAAAAGCATTATTTTACCGGTGTAGATTACGTAGAGTATTACAAACAGCTAATTCAGGAAGCAGGCGCTGAGGTAGAGATTATATTTGCCAATAATCCTAAGGCTATTTTGCAGTATACTGACAGCGTTCTGACCTGCGACATCCACACCCGGCAGCGTACTAAGAGAATTTTAAGAGCCAGCGGCGCAAAGAAGGTTTATGGACTGGATGATATTATGAATGCCAGCATGAATGGCAGCGGCTATAATGATCGCTATGGCCTGCTGGGCTCTAACAAAGCTACAGAGGACAGTGTAAAATTGTTCCCCATTCATTGCCAGGATATGGTAGACCGTATTCACGCCATGATTACCGAAAAGACCGGTAAGCAGGTAGAGGTTATGATCTACGGCGATGGAGCATTTAAAGATCCGGTAGGAAAAATTTGGGAACTGGCAGATCCGGTGGTTTCCCCGGCGTATACTCCCGGATTAGAAGGCACTCCTAATGAGGTGAAGCTGAAATACCTGGCTGATAATGATTTTGCAGATCTGTCCGGAGATAGCCTAAAAGAAGCAATCAAAGGGTACATTAAGGAAAAGGATGACAAGGCCGCCAGTTTAAAGGGGACGATGGTTACCGAAGGAACTACCCCCAGGCAGCTTACCGATTTAATAGGTTCTTTAGCAGACTTAACCTCCGGCAGCGGAGACAAAGGAACCCCGATTATCTATATCCAGGGATACTTTGATAACTATACCAAATAGCCGGCTGTTTCGCTGCCTGACAATATTTTTGCAGTAAATACCGACGCAGGAATTCTAACGCAGACCGCATCCCGGCTGTGTGCCAGAGTTCCTGCTTTTTTGCTTGTACTGGGAACTTTCGGAAGGTATAATGGAAGGGTAAAAAATTTACGGAGGTGTGGATATGGAAGGTGTTTTGCGCTTAAAGGAGTGGATAAAAGAAAGTAATAATATTGTATTCTTCGGCGGAGCCGGTGTGTCAACAGAAAGCGGAATCCCGGATTTCAGAAGCCAGGACGGATTGTATAACCAGCAGTACGACTATCCGCCGGAGACCATTATCAGTCACAGCTTCTATAAAAAGAATCCGGAGGAATTTTACCGGTTTTATAAACATAAAATGCTGTTTCCGGACAGCAGGCCTAATGATGCTCACCGGGCTTTGGCAAAACTGGAAGAGGAAGGAAAGCTAAAAGCGGTTATCACTCAGAATATTGACGGGCTTCACCAGACCGCAGGCAGCAAAGAAGTGCTGGAGCTTCATGGCTCTGTCCATCGTAATTACTGTACCCGCTGCGGCAAATTTTATTCTTTGGAGGATGTGGTGAAGGCCGATGGGGTTCCCCGATGCTCTTGCGGAGGCATTGTTAAGCCGGATGTAGTGCTGTATGAGGAAGGCCTGGATACGGAAACTATTCGCAAAGCCGTATATTACATCAGCCGCGCCGAAGTCTTAATTATTGGAGGAACTTCCCTGACCGTTTACCCGGCCGCCGGGCTTATCGACTACTATAAAGGAAATAAAATGGTCCTGGTTAACAAAAGCGTTACTCCCATGGACAGCCGGGCCGATTTGGTGATTAGCGGAAAGATTGGGGAAGTTTTTAGACAGGCGGTTTTAGAAATATAATTGCTAAGAATAAAGAGAGGGATAGAATTTATGTATCAGGCAGTGGAAAACAGATATGACGGCATGGAATATAAACGATGCGGCAGAAGCGGCATCCTTCTTCCGAGGGTTTCTCTGGGGTTATGGCAGAATTTTGGGTTGGAAAAGCCGCTGGAGCATCAGAGGGAGATCCTTTTACAGGCCTTTGACAACGGAATTATCCATTTTGATTTAGCTAATAACTATGGCTATCCGGCCAGAGGGCTGGCAGAAGAAAACTTTGGAAAGATATTAAATTCCGACTTAAGGCCTTACCGGGATGAACTGTTTATCTCTACCAAAGCCGGATATGACTTTTGGCCCGGCCCTTACGGCAATTGGGGATCTAGAAAATACTTGATAGCCAGCCTGGATCAGAGTTTAAAACGTATGGGAGTGGACTATGTAGATCTATATTATCATCATCGCCCTGATCCGGAGACTCCCCTGGAAGAAAGCATGGACGCTTTGACAGATATTGTAAAACGGGGGAAGGCTCTCTATGTAGGAATCTCTAATTATGGTCCGGAGGAAACGCAAAAAGCCATCAAGATTTTAAAGGATAATGGGACACCGTGCCTGATTCACCAGACCCGCTATAATATGCTTGAGCGCCAAATAGAAGAAAAGCTGCTGGCAGTTCTAGAAGAAAACGGCGTGGGATGTATAGCCTTCAGTCCGTTGGCTCAAGGAGCTCTGACGGGTAAGTATCTCCACGGGATTCCCAAAGAATCCAGAGCTTCCAGACAGGGAAACACTGTAAGGGGGCGGTATTTGTCAGAAAATAACCTAAAGAAAATACAGGCGTTGGCGGATCTGGCAGAACAAAGAGGCCAGTCTCTGGCCCAGATGGCGTTGGCCTGGGTCCTGCGGCGGAAGGAAGTAACCTCTGTTCTTATTGGAGCCAGCAGCAAGGAACAGCTTGCAGAGAATATAAAAGTTTTAAAACATCTGGATTTTACTGCGGATGAGAGAAAAGCAATCGACGGAATTCTGCAGGATTCCGGTATAAAATAGGCTGGGAGGGGACAATGGAAAAGCAAAATTATGAAGTGGGAGATGTGGTAACCTTAAAAAAACCCCATCCTTGCGGCAGCAAAGAATGGGAGATCCTTCGGATAGGGCAGGATTTTCGCCTGAAATGCAAAGGCTGCGGCCACCAGGTTATGGCGCCTAGAAGAATGGTAGAAAAAAATACCAGAGGCCTTATAAAAAAGGAAAACCAGGCCTAAAAAGCCGCTTCCTAGTGGTTATTTGGGGATGCAGGGATTTTTGCCGTATCCGGGAATACAACCGCGCATACAAGTTCCATGGGGTTTAGCATCCGCTTTAAAAAGGTATTGGACAATCCGCGGCTGACAATCATATGCTTCTTTTGGCAGCTTGGCAGCCTGCGAGAGCTTTCCGAGAAATACCCGCCGTCATATTTGGGAAATAATGTTAAATCCGGGGATAATACTCCGCCCAAAAAAGGAAGCCGGATAATTCCGCCATGAATATGCCCAGCCAGAGTAAGATCTGCTCCCCAGTCCCGATAAGCGGGAAAATATAGCGGATTGTGAGCCAGAAGAATAGAAGGCCCGGAATTTTCGGCGCCGCTTTGAGGGACAGAGCCGAAAACTTTTTCCATATCCTGAACTGTCCAGTTGGCATGACGGTCATAAGGCTTTCGCAGAGGATCTTTATAATATAGGAGGGGAGTAGTCAGTCCAAAAATGGGAAACATTACTCCGTCATGAATAAAATCTGCCCGTTGATTATCCAAAGTTAAAACACCGGTTCGCCTTACTTTTTTTAACCAGGAAGCAAGGTGTTCCGGCAGCATTTCCGACTCATGATTTCCGAGAGAATAATACACAGGGCATAATGGAACAAGACTACGGCACAACTTTAAAAATGCCAGGCGCCCTTCTTTATCAGATTTGTCCCGTCCGGGCTCTGCCATATCGCCGGTCATAACAATTAAATCCGGAGACAGGCTGCGGACAGCGTCAACCAGAAGACTATTATTTTTACCGAATATCCGGCCATGGAGATCCGATAGATGAACGATGCGAAAAGGCAGGAAATTTTCGGGAAGCCCGGAAAGGGGAACAGAATAGGTAATCGTTTTTAGCATATGCTTCCTCCTTAACCCTTTATCTTATTATATTATAGCCCAAAAGACCAAAATAGACCAGAGAAAGCCGAAAAAACGGTAAAAAGGGCTTGCATTACCTGGAAATCTCTGATAAAATAATTACCCGTGACATATTATAATCCTTGCTCCTGTCACTGATAGACGGGGGCCAGAGACCACAAGGAGGTAAAGCAAGATGAACAAGTACGAGTTAGCAGTTGTTCTGAATGTGAAGCTGGAAGACGAAGAGAGAGCGGAAGCAATCGAGAAGGTGAAAGGATATATCACCCGTTTCGGCGGCACTGTAACTAACGTGGATGAATGGGGTAAGAAGAGACTGGCTTATGAAATCCAGAAGGCTAAGGAAGCTTACTATTACTTTATCCAGTTTGAGAGTGATGCTGTATGCCCCAACGAAGTAGAGGCTCACATTCGTATCATGGAACCAGTTATCAGATACTTAGTTGTTAAGCAGGAAGCTTAATCGGTATCAGCAAGTAATAGAAAGAGTGATCGTATGAACAGAGTTATCCTTATGGGAAGATTAACCAGAGATCCGGAGGTAAGATACTCCCAGGGTGAGCGTGCAATGGCCATCGCCAGATACACCCTTGCCGTTGATCGCAGAGGCCGGAGCAGAAACCAGGAGAGCGGTGATCAGAGCGCGGACTTTATCCCCTGCGTTGCATTTGACCGAGCAGGCGAGTTTGCGGAAAAGTATTTCCGTCAGGGAATGAGAGTACTGATATCCGGACGCATCCAGACTGGAAGCTATGTTAATAGAGACGGTCAGAAGGTTTATACCACAGAGGTCATCATTGATGATCAGGAATTCGCTGACAGCAAGGGCGCAGCATCTGATATGGGCGGCTACCAGAACGCTGGAAGTTACCAGCAGCCGGCTCAGGCTCAGAGGCCGGTTCCGTCCAGTGCAATCGGCGATGGATTTATGAACATTCCAGATGGAGTGGAGGACGAAGGGTTACCATTTAACTAAACGTTATTCCACCAATTATTAAAGGAGGACACACCAATGGCATTCAATAAAGGTGATAAAGCTGATGCTAGACCCAGAAGAAGCGGCGGCATGCGTAGAAGAAAAAAAGTATGTGTATTCTGTGGAGATAAGAACGGTACCATCGATTATAAAGATGTAAATAAATTAAAGAGATACGTATCTGAGAGAGGAAAAATTCTTCCCAGAAGAATTACCGGCAACTGTGCAAAGCATCAGAGAGCACTGACTGTAGCCATCAAGAGAGCACGCCATATCGCTCTGATGCCCTATGTATGCGAGTAACATAGCAAATGTGACCCTGGAAGCCTTGTGCTTTCGGGGTTTTTGGTTATAGAGCATCCTGTGGGACACGTTTTGCAGGCTCCGCAAGAAATTTTACTTTTCGGGAGGAACTGCCATGTATACATTGAAAGATCTGGAAAATATTGTAGTAAAGTTACGCTCTGAGGACGGCTGTCCTTGGGATCGGGAGCAGACTCATGAGAGTTTAAAGAGCTGCCTTCAAAACGAATGCCAGGAAGTATCAGAAGCCATTGACAGGGGGGACATGGCCAACTTGTGCGAGGAACTTGGCGATCTGTTGTTTAATATCGTGATCCAGTGCCGCATTGGAGAAGAAGAAGGAGCTTTTACCATGGCGGAGGTAATTAACGGGGTCAGCGAAAAAATGATCCGCAGGCATCCGTTTGTATTTGAGGAGAAGAAAACTCTAAGCCCGCAGGAAAGTCAGGAATTATGGAAAGAGATAAAACTACTGGAAAAGATCGAAAAACCTTGACAAACAAGGAAGAAACAGATATAAATGATAAGTACAGGAAAAAGGCTAAATAGCCGTTAGGCAGCAAGAGAGATTAATTTTTAGGAGGAACACTAAAATGAATAAGACTGAATTAATCACAGCAGTAGCTGAGAAGGCAGAAATTTCCAAGAAAGATGCAGAGAAGGCTATTAAGGCTTTCACTGATGCAGTAGCAGAAGAATTAGTAAACGGGGGTAAGGTACAGTTAGTTGGATTCGGTACTTTTGAGGTGGCAGAGAGAGCGGCAAGAGAGGGACGCAACCCTAAGAGCGGCGAGACCATGACTATTGCTGCTTCCAAGACTCCCAAGTTCAAAGCCGGTAAGGCATTAAAGGATCAGGTGAACGCATAATTCCATGAGATTGGACAAGTTTTTGAAGGTATCCCGGCTTATTAAGCGCCGTACAGTGGCCAATGAAGCCTGTGATGCCGGCCGTGTTTTCGTAAACGGAAAGGCGGCTAAAGCGTCTCTGAATGTAAAGAGCGGCGACAATATTGAAATTCAATTTGGAAGTAAATCAGTAAAGGTTGAGGTCTTGGATGTTCAGGAGACAGTAAAAAAAGACGAGGCAAAAGAGCTTTACCGGTATATATAATTAATATTGCCTGCATAAAGCGGATAACCTCCTAATATACTTAAACAAGCAGTATTTAAGTATATTAGGAGGTTTTTTATGGAAGAAAAGCTGGGCGGGCGTATGCATAAATTATTCCTTCAAAACAGGGGGAATGTCAGTATAACCGGAGTGACGGATGTAGTCTCCTTTGATGAGAGCCAGGTGATTCTGGATACGGATATGGGGCTTTTAACTTTGAAAGGAAAAGAGCTTCATGTAAGCAGGCTGACCATTGAAAAGGGAGAAGTGGATGTTGATGGCACAGTGGACAGCTTGGCCTATTCCTCCAATGAATCTATAAGAAGGGCCGGGGAATCCATGCTTTCCCGGCTGTTTAAGTAGGCAGGATTCTATGAACGGCCTGCTTAGAGAGATTCAGATTACCTTGTCCAGTCTGGTCATGGGAGCCTGGCTGATGATGTGCTATGATGTTCTCCGGGTATTCCGAATCCTAATCCGCCACGGCAGCTTCTGGATAGGAGTAGAGGATTTTATTTACTGGCTGTACGCCGGAATTACTACCTTTCTCCTCTTATACCAGGAAAATGACGGGGGACTGAGATGGTATATCATTGCCGGTACTTTTATTGGGATGGTGATGTATGATCGGTTTTTCAGCCGAATTTACCTGAAACTATTGAAAAAAGCGGTAGAATGGATTAGAATGAAACTACACAAGATGCGATTTAGAAATGAGGAAGGTAGTGAGATCAATAAGACGGTCACGAGCACAGAAAAAAGATAAATGGGGCAACCGTATGGCGCTTTTGGGGATTACCATGGTGGTGTTTAGTCTTGCTCTGGTCGTTAATATCAAAGGAAGTTCTTTAAAAACCATTGATCAGAACTACCAGATCCGTTTAGACAATTTAAATGATATCAAAGAGAAAGAGCTTCAGCGGGCAGCAGAGTTGGAAGCAGAGCGTAAATATGTACAGACAGATGAATATATCAGAGAAGTGGCTAAGGAAAAACTTGGCCTGGTGGATCCGGGAGAAATATTGTTAAAGCCAGGCAATGTGGAGTAATTAGGCGGCTTTTGTCGGAAGATTTGAAGAAATTTCTTTCTCTAATTGACAAATATTTCCCTCCAGCTTGTATATAATGTAACGCAGGTTAGGAGGGATTTTTTGTGTTTATAAAACGAAAAACAGGACGCCGGGATATGGCGGACGTGAATGTATATACAGCCAGCCGGCTTAGTGGAATGGCAGCATCTTTAAGCCAGCTTGCAAGAGCGTTTTCTGATGAGGATGAAACAGGCCGCTTGTCTAAGGAGGATGCAAAGATGGCCATGCAGACCGCAGCGGCTATGGTTTGCGGGGATTGCGGACGGTGCAGCCTGCCGTCAGACAGCGAAAAGGAGGACAGCTATTATCTGTACTATCTTCTCAGGGCGTTTGAGCAAAACGGAAAAGTCCGGGATGAGGACATGCCCCGGCTGTTTTTGGAAACCTGCGGAAGGCGGGAAAGCTATATGTGCCAGTTGAACCGGAATTTGGGACGGGCTACGATGAATTTGACTTGGAAAAACCGGTTTTTGGAAAGCCGGGATGCGGTAGTGGTCCAGTTTCGGGAGCTGGCGTTAATACTGGAGGAATTTTCCCGCCAGATGGAGGCAGCGGCTGATGTAACCAGCCTGTGGGAAGAAAGCATCAAACGTTCATTCCGGCGAAATCATGTAACGGTGGATAACCTTTTGGTGCTGGAATATGAAAACAAACGCCGGGAGGCCTATCTGACTCTTCATATGCTGGGAAGTGCTTGTATTACTGCCAATGAGGCGGCCGGGATTATGGAAAAAATTATGGATGGCCAGGAATGGAAGGCGGCGAAGGACAGCCGCAATGTAATCGGCCGCCAGCCGTCGGTGATCCGGTTGGTGGAAGCAGGGCGTTACCAGATGCTGTACGGCGTGGCTTGGACGGCTAAGGATGGTCAGGAGGTATCCGGAGATAATTATACGTTTGGGCAGAACCCGGAGGGACAGGTGATCATGAGCCTGTCTGATGGAATGGGAAGCGGGGAAACTGCCTCTAAAGAGAGTCAGCGGGTTATCGAGCTGACGGAACAGCTGCTAGAAACCGGTTTTTCTGCCAGGGCCGCTTTAAAGCTGGTAAATACAGTCCTTCTTCTCACCGGGGCGGAACAGCATCCGGCTACTTTAGATCTATGCTGCATTGATTTAAATACAGGAGTATTAGAAGCTATGAAACTGGGAGCGGCGGCTACTTTTATCAAGAATGAGAACGGAGTAGAGCTGTTGGAGGCCTGTGATGTGCCTATGGGGATTTTAAATCCTATTGAGCCGGTCCTTTTATCCAGAAAGCTATGGGATGACAACCGGGTGATTATGGTTAGTGACGGCGTATTAGACGGACTTCCCGGCGATGATAAAGAAGAGGTTCTGCGGGAATTTCTGGATATGCAGCCTTTTTGCCCGCCAAAAGAGCTGGCCGGCCGGGTGCTGGAATTTGCCTGCTCTTTTGGGGAAGAGATCCGGGATGACATGACCGTGTTGACGGCAGGGATCTGGAAGAAATAAAAGCGCTTCTTGTTCAATGAGAGCGGCTTTTCACAATTACAGGACAGGGAGATATATGAAAACTACTGTAGAAAACTATATACAAAAAAATCATATGATCCAGCGGGGAGACGGGGTTATAGCCGCCGTGTCAGGGGGAGCAGATTCCGTATGCCTGATTCACATTCTGGCGGGGATGAGAGAGAAATATTCTCTGAAGCTGCGGGCAGTCCATGTCCATCATGGGTTGCGGGGAGAAGAAGCAGATCGGGACGCAGAGTTTACTCGGGCGCTGTGCAGCAGGCTGAAGGTTTCCTGCCGGGTACTTTATGCCAGGGTAAAGGAGTATGCTGAAAATTATTCCCTGTCAGAAGAAGAGGCGGGACGAATCCTCCGATATGAGATTTTAGAGCAAGAAGCGGAATGCTGGGAGAAAGAGACGGAATGCCCAGTAAAAATTGCTGTGGCCCATCATGGAGACGACAGTGCAGAGACCATTTTGCACAATCTTTTCCGGGGTTCCGGGCTGCAGGGAATGGGAGGAATCCGTCCTGTTAGGGGAAGGATTGTGCGCCCGCTTCTTTGTGTTGCCAAGGAGCAGATACTACAGTATTTGGCTGAAAACGGGCTGGAATATTGCCGAGATTCCACCAATCAGTCCTGGGATTATACCAGGAATCGGATGCGTCACCGGATTCTTCCTGAAATTGTAAAGGAAATCAATCCCAAAGCCAGTCAACATATCCGGCAGGCAGGCGAGAAAATCCGGCAGGCAGATGAGTTTCTTCAAGCCGCTGCTGTTGCTTGGATAAACAGCCATATGCCGGAGGACAATCCGGAGCTGGTTCCCGGAGAGCTTTTAGAGGAACCGGAAATCCTTCAAACCTATGTGCTGCGCCGGATGCTGTCTGCTGCCGCCGGGTCAGAAAAGGACTTGTCCTCCCGCCATATTGATGCGCTTCTGGATCTTTTAAAAGGGAAGGTGGGACGACGGTCAGATCTTCCTGGCGGAATCCGGGCGGAACGGGAATATATGGGGTTAAAGATTGAAAGAAATGCGGATATAAAATCCGCCTCATCAGAACATGAGACAGGGATTCCTTTGGAAATTACCGTATTTCCAAGGGAAAAGAGCCGGGAAAACCAGGAAATTCCCAAAAACCAGTATACGAAATGGTTTGACTATGATAAAATAAAAGGTATGTTGTCTATACGTAAACGAAGGACAGGGGATTATATTACACTGGCCGGAGGCGGAAGAAAGAGTGTGAAGGCCTATATGATTGACGAAAAGATCCCTGCTGCCAGTCGGGACTCTATTTTTCTCTTGGCAGAGGGAAGCCATATTTTGTGGATCATTGGATATCGGATTAGTGAATACTATAAGATAGGCCCCCAGACGACAACCATACTTCAAGCAAAATTACACGGAGGAGAAAATCATGGAGGATAAGATTCGAATATTATTGTCAGAAGAAGAAGTCAATGCAAGAATCAACCAGGTTGCGGCCCAGATCAATACAGACTATGCCGGAAAGCCCATCCATTTAATTTGTATTCTGAAAGGCGGCGTGTTTTTTACCTGTGAACTGGCAAAGCGTTTGTCCATGCCGGTGAGCCTGGACTTTATGTCTGTATCCAGCTATGGCGGAGGTACAGAGTCCAGCGGCGTTGTAAAGATTGTCAAAGACTTGGATGAGCCGTTGGAGGGAAAAAATGTCCTGATTGTTGAGGACATTATTGACTCTGGACGGACGCTGTCCTACTTGATTGAGATTTTGGAAAAGAGAAACCCCAACGAAATTAAGCTCTGCACACTTTTAGATAAGCCGGAGCGCCGTGTAAAAAAGCAGGTTAAGGTGGATTACACCTGCTTTACCATTCCCGACAAATTTGTAGTAGGCTATGGCTTGGACTATGACCAGAAATACCGAAATTTGCCGTACATCGGGGTAGTAGAACTGGAACAGTAAGGAGGCAACGCTTTGAAACAGCAGCAGTACAGAGGGTTCGGTTTTGTGCTAATTATTGTGTTGATTGTGCTGATGATCACCACATTAACCGGCCGCAATAATGACGCCCTCAGTGAGCAGGAATATTATCAGGCCCTGGATGCCGGGAATTATGAGGCAGTCTGGGTAAGGCAGAACGAGGCAGCACCGACGGGAAAGGTAGAGCTTCAGTATCCTGGAGGAGGTACCAGCTCTGTCTATGTATCCGATGTAGTAGAGGCGCAGAACCAGCTAAAACAAAGAGGAATCGACTACGTTCTTTTTGATGTCCCTCAGGAAAATTATATTCTTTCTATTTTCCTGCCTGTAATTTTGTCAGCCGTTGTCATTATGATAATCTTCAACATTATGAATATGCGGGCCGCCTCCAGCGGAAGCAATGCTAAGATGATGAACTTTGGTAAAAGCCGTGCTCGGATGACCAGGGATAATAAAGTGAACTTTGAGATGGTAGCCGGCCTGGAGGAAGAAAAAGAGGAACTGGAAGAAGTGGTGGATTTTCTTAAAAACCCCCGCAAGTATACGGCTTTGGGAGCCAGGATTCCGAAAGGGCTGCTTTTGGAAGGCCCGCCAGGCACCGGAAAAACCCTGCTGGCTAAGGCAGTTGCAGGAGAAGCAGGTGTCCCCTTTTTCTCTATTTCCGGCTCTGATTTTGTGGAGATGTTCGTAGGTGTAGGTGCGTCCCGAGTTCGGGATTTGTTTGAAAATGCAAAGAAGAATTCTCCCTGCATTGTATTTATTGACGAGATCGATGCGGTTGCCCGGCGGAGAGGCACCGGTATGGGAGGCGGCCATGATGAGAGAGAGCAGACTCTAAACCAGATGCTGGTGGAGATGGACGGCTTCGGTGTCAATGAGGGAATTATTGTTATGGCGGCAACAAACCGTGTGGATATTTTAGATCCTGCTATTCTTCGCCCCGGACGCTTTGATCGCAAGGTAGTGGTGGGAC
Source organism: Enterocloster bolteae (assembly GCA_021772025.1). Taxonomy (GTDB): domain Bacteria; phylum Bacillota; class Clostridia; order Lachnospirales; family Lachnospiraceae; genus UMGS1370. Next base: position 60,719 of record JAETNT010000020.1, read on the forward strand.
GTCCGGACGTAAAAGGAAGAGAGGATATCTTAAAGGTCCATTCTAAAGATAAGCCTTTGGCAGATGATGTGGATCTCCGTCGGGTATCTCAGACCACGTCCGGGTTTACCGGAGCGGATTTGGAGAACCTGATGAATGAGGCTGCTATTCTGGCGGCCAGAGATAACAGAAATTTTATCCGCCAGTCGGATATTGACAAAGCCTTTATTAAAATCGGAATCGGGGCTGAGAAAAAAAGCAAGGTGGTTTCGGAAAAGGATAAGAGGATTACCGCCTACCATGAGACTGGCCATGCTGTTTTGTTCCATGTCCTTCCTGAGGTGGGGCCGGTTCATACCGTGTCCATTATTCCTACAGGAAATGGAGCAGGGGGGTATACCATGCCTTTACCGGAGAGAGACGACCTTTATATGACGCGGAGACGGATGCTGGAAAATATTATGGTTTCTTTGGGCGGCCGCATTGCCGAGGAACTAGTATTTGACGATATTACTGCAGGAGCTTCCCAGGATATTAAGCAGGCGACCGCTATTGCCAGAGCCATGGTGACTCAGTATGGTATGTCTGAGAAAGTAGGCATGATAAACTATGGAAGTGATCAGGATGAAGTATTTATTGGCCGTGATTTGGCTCATACCAAGAGTTATGGAGAATCCGTTGCCACGGTAATTGACAGTGAGGTAAAGCGGATTATTGACGAATGTTATGCCAAAGCGAAGGAAATAATCATGGCTCATGAAACATTCCTTCATACCTGCAGCAAGCTCCTGATTGAGAAAGAAAAGATTGGGCAGGAGGAATTTGAGGAATTATTCCAATCAATCGAAGGGGCAGTTGTTTTGTAGTTGGAAAAAATGTATAAAAACTTTTTTGAAAAAGGTTGAAGTTTGTGCACACTTTTTCCGCAACCTATGCTATTATAATAGACGTAACCCCCCCAATACATTATATAGTTTTTGCTACACCCCATAAGAAACGAAATACCTTCTCCTAAAAAGGCCAGCCACCCCGCTGGCCTTTTTACTGCCAAAAATCCAAGTATGAACAGAAATCTGTTTTTTCTGTTGTGAAAATGGGTAAAATCATATAAAATGATACTAGGATTGAAATACCTTTTGCCTCAGTATTATAAATACAGTAAATAAGTAGAGACGCTTAGATTCGAGGGATTACCTATGTATATGAATTTTGACGATGTTAAAATAGACGGAACCAATTATCGAAGAGACAACCAGCCCCAAAGCGCCGCCACCGGTTACCCTAATATTTTGGTAAAAGAGGCGCTTTTTACCGCGGAAACCAGGGATTACCGATTGCCGGAGGAGCCGGAACCGGGAGACTGCGTAATGCTGCGGTTTCGTACTGGTAAAGATAATGCGAGTCATGTATTTATCGGCATCCACGGTACGGATATATTAAAGGAAATTCCCAAAGTGGAAAGTGATGAGCTGTTTGACTATTACAGCGGCAGCATTGAAGTGGGAAAGGACCAGATTCGGTACTATTTTCAGGTTATTTTTAACGGGGAGGTTTGCTATTACAACCGTTTAGGGGCAACCCTGGATAATCAGGAATGTTTTGGATTCTGTATTACACCGGGATTCCATACGCCGGAATGGGCTAAAGGCGCTATTATGTATCAAATATATGTGGACAGGTTCTGCAATGGGGACAAAAGCAACGATGTATTAGATAACGAGTATGTATACATCGGCCGTCCTGTGGAAAGGATAGAGGATTGGTATGCATATCCCAATACTATGGATGTTGGACGGTTTTACGGCGGAGATTTGCAGGGAGTTTTAGACAAGCTGAATTATATCCAGAGTCTGGGAGTGACAGCTATTTATTTTAATCCGCTGTTTGTTTCCCCGTCTAATCACAAATATGATATCCAGGATTATGAGCATATTGATCCGCATTTTGGAAAGATTGTTAAAGACAACGGAAATCTTGTGGCGGAAGACGCTCAGGATAATCAAAGAGCGGAACGGTATGTGGTGCGGACCGCCTCCCGGGAGAACCTGGAAGCCAGCGATGCCCTGTTTTTAACGCTGGTCCAGGAAATGCACAGGAGGGGAATGCGGGTTATCATCGACGGGGTGTTCAACCACTGCGGCTCCTTTAACAAATGGCTTGACAGAGAGCGGATTTATGAGCGGGAGGGAAGCTACGAGACAGGAGCTTATATATCCCAGGAAAGCCCATATCATTCCTTTTTCCGTTTCCATGAGAATGAGCCGGAGAAATGGCCTTATAATGGAAGCTACGACGGCTGGTGGGGACACGATACTCTGCCTAAACTAAATTACGAAGCTTCCCGGAAACTGGAGGATTATGTTTTAGAGATTGGAAGGAAATGGGTATCAGAGCCCTATTGTGTAGACGGCTGGAGGCTGGATGTGGCGGCGGACTTAGGACATGGCGGTGAGTATAACCATTGGTTTTGGCGGCAATTCCGTAAAACAGTAAAACAGGCCAATCCGGATGCACTGATTTTAGCTGAGCATTATGGAGACCCTTCCGGATGGCTTCAGGGAGACCAGTGGGACTCCGTTATGAACTATGATGCTTTTATGGAGCCCCTTACCTGGTTTTTAACGGGTATGGAGAAACACAGCGATGAGTATAATGAGAGATTGTTAGGAGACGGCCACGTGTTTTTTTCCTCTATGATTTATCATATGAGCCGGATGCAGACGAATTCCCTGCTGGTTGCTATGAACGAACTGTCCAACCATGACCATTCCCGTTTTCTTACCAGAACCAATCATATGGTAGGGAGAATTGGGGATCTGGGGCCGGAAGCCGCCTCGGAAGGAGTCAATTTGGGGGTGCTGAGGGAAGCGGTCATGGTACAGATGACCTGGCCGGGAGCGCCTACCATCTATTATGGGGATGAGGCCGGATTGTGCGGTTTTACAGATCCGGACAGCCGGAGACCCTATCCGTGGGGAAGAGAAAATTTGGAGCTGATTGAATATCATCGTTATATGACCAGATTTCATAACCAAATCCCGGCATTAAAAAGAGGAGCTTTAAAACCTCTTTTGGCAGATCATCAAATTATTGCCTATGGCCGGATTGACGGGGAATGCTGCTGCGTGATAGTTTTGAATAATGATAATACAGAACGCATTATGGAGGTACCGGTTTGGCAGCTTGGAATCACCGAGACTACAGGCTTAGGACGGATTATGATGACTACAGAAGCGGGCTATAATGCAGGAACTCTTCCGGCGCAAGTAAGGGACGGAAAGCTGACGCTCCTTATGCCGCCTGTCAGCAGCGCTTTGTTTACTACCAGTGTGAGAGACTTTGTCTGGACGGAGGAAGAACAAACAGAGGAAAGCGTATAGAGCAGGACAAACGCATGAGTAAATAAATTATGAATAAATCCCCTTTTTCTGGTATGATAAAAAGAAAAAGGGGATTTTGACTATGGATGAACTGCTGGAATGGATGGATTATATCGAG
>JAETNT010000002.1 GCA_021772025.1 Enterocloster bolteae
AAGCGTTGAAAACTTGTTTTCATAAGCATTTTTCACTCTGAATCTTCATAGGGCGGACGCCCGGCGCTTCTTGTCCGCAGTATGCGGGCAAGAAGATGCATGGCTGAACTGTTACAAATCTGCGGAACTGTTACAAATCTGCTAGCGGTACAGACAGCAACGCATCTACTGGCTTCCTTCTAATGTTATATAAAACTCGACGCCATCCGGCAGGTTTCTTACTCCGTATTCTTTTTGGTGGGCTTCCATAATGGCCTTAACAATAGAAAGGCCGATTCCGCTGCCGCCATATTCTCTGGTTCGTGCCTTATCTACTTTAAAAAACTTTGTCCAAAGCCGGGCCAGATCCTCCTCCGGTATATTTTGCCCTGTGTTGGCCACCGATACTCGAACTATTTCTCCTTCTTTCACCGCACGGATGGCAATAATCCGTTCCCCTTCCACATGATTCAGTGCATTATTCAGATAATTTGTAATTACCTCTTCTATTTTAAATTCATCTGCCCAGACATACAGAGGACCCTCGGTTTCAAAAACAATGGCCGTCTCCTTCTGCTGAATAAGGATATGAGCAGAAGACAAAATACCGCGGATTAGTTCTGTAATATCAAACCGCTCCATAGACAGGCCGTCGCTTCCAAATTCTAATGCGTTAAGGGTCAAAAGCTGCTGAACCATTTTGTTCATCTTATTCGCTTCGTCCATTATGACTTCACAATAGTAGTCCCGGCTTTCCTTTTCCTCTGCCATTCCTTCTGTAAGCCCTTCCGCATAGCCTTGGATCAGCGCAATGGGAGTCTTGAGCTCATGAGACACATTGGCAACGAACTCTTTTCGCATCTCATCAATTTGTTCTTTTTTTCGGATATCCCTCTGAAGTTGGTTATTGGCAGATTTCAGCTCTCCGATAGTCTCTTTAAGCTTTTCGGAAAGCAAATTCATGCTGCTGCCCAAAACCCCAATTTCATCTTCAGCCTGCCCCGTATAACGAACATCAAAATCCAGTTCTGACATTTTTTTTGAAATCTTAGATAAAGATAGGATAGGCCGGGTAATCCTGCGGGTCAAAAACAGCATAATAGCGCTCCCTATAATTAAAACCGCGCTTCCTACATATATGAGAAACCGGTTGGACAGCCGGACACTGTCCTGAATACCTGCTACCGGCATAGACATAAGAAATGCTGTAGAGTTATCTGAAAAAAATCCCCAGCATTCCAGATAGTAGTTTTTGCTTCTCCAATCATAGCGCTTCTCAATGCTGTAGTTTTCCGTCTGCCGAATAGTTTCTTCCTGCTCTTTCCCCGACTGGCCCAACAGATATCTTTGCATCTGCTGCTCCATAAATTCTCCGCGGGGAGCAAAGACAATAGCTGTTCCGGAGCCGCCATTAACCATAACAATAGAAGTGTTGGATTCTTCGCTGAGCCTGCGGAGGGTCCTGGAAAGTTCTCCTTCCTCCTCAGCCCCTGCTCCGTCAGGGCGGAACCAATAGCTGCGATTATCCTTTGTGGAAAATCCTTCTGTCATGGACTTTCCCTGTGCCTGCTGCTCTTTTAAAATCCAATCGATCTGAGCATAACCTTCCTCCAGCACTTTTACCTTTTCTGCAATATAAAAGTTCTCCAAAAAATTATTATTGACAAACCAGGTTATAAAAAGCATAAGAACCATCATCCCGGCAAAACACAAGGTAATCCTGGTACAAATAGAGCGTTTCATTGATTCACCTCGAATTTGTACCCCATGCCCCACACGGTTTTGATATAATCCCCTTTGTCCCCCAATTTACTTCTCAGCTTTTTCACATGAGTATCAATTGTACGGGCATCCCCGAAATAATCATAATTCCAAACATTATTAAGAATCTTTTCCCTTGACAGGGCCATACCCTGGTTATTTATAAAATAATCTAAGAGCTCGAACTCCTTATAGCTCAGTTCCAAAGGCCGACCGTCTATGGTTACCTGCCTGGCTGATTTATCAATGGTAATCCCGCCTAATGTAACCGTATCCGAAGCAGAACTGCCGGCTCTTCTTAAAATCGCTTCCACTCTGGCAGTTAATATTTTGGGGCTAAAGGGTTTAGAAATGTATTCATCTACCCCCAAATCAAAGCCCTGCAGCTCATCCCGCTCTTCTCCCCTGGCAGTCAGCATCATAACCGGCACTCTCGAATACTGGCGGATGGTCTTTAATACCTCCCATCCGTCCAGTTTGGGCATCATCACATCTAAAAGAACCAGGGAAATATCTTTTTCCCGGAAGAATACGTCCAAAGCCTCTTCTCCGTCTCCTGCTTCTATTACCCGAAAGCCTTTGGCGGTTAAAAAATCCCGCACCAGCTTCCGCATACGTGATTCATCGTCTACTACTAATATTTTTAATCCTTCCATAGACTAATCCTCTCTGTTACCAAATTCTTTCGTTTTCAGAACAGCTCCATTGTAACAGATTTTACAAGGATTTTCTATCACTTCACAGACATTTCACAAAGAAGGTTTTCTCCATTGTGCCGGATTACATTCTGATACCAATAGAAAGAGTGTTTCCGGCGGCGTCTTAAGGTTCCCTTTCCGGAATCATCTTTATCTACATGGATAAATCCGTAGCGTTTGGACATTTCGCCTGTGCTGGCGCTGACCAGATCAATGCATCCCCAGGGAGTGTATCCAATAATGTCCACCCCGTCCTCGTCGCAGGCTTTTATCATAGCCTGAATATGGGCTCTCAGATATTCAATCCGGTAGCCATCCTCAATCCATCCGTTTTCCTCCACCGTATCCGCAGCTCCAAGCCCGTTTTCCACTACAAATAACGGCTTTTGATAACGGTCATAAAGATCGTTTAATGTGATCCGAAACCCGGTGGGATCAATGGGCCATCCCAATCGCTGCAAGGAAGATATGGATTTTTAACAGACGCAAATATATTTCCGCCGGAAGCCTCCTGCTCCCCGTGGGTGCTGACAGTCCGGCTGTTATAGTAAGAAAGGGAGATAAAGTCTACTGTATTCTCCCTTAAGATTTTCTCATCCTCCGGCTCCATGGCAATCCGCAGACAGTTTTGAGCCAAAAACCTCCTTGCGTAAGCAGGATATTCCCCCCTGGCCTGGACATCAATAAAGAAATAATTTTCCCGATCCATTTTGCGGCTCTCCCATATGTCCTCCGGATGGCAGCTATAGGGGTAAACACTCCCGGCAGCCAGCATACAGCCGATTTGAAGCTTTGGATCAATCCTGCGGGCCAGCCTGGTAGCCAAGGCGGAAGCCACCAGCTCATGGTGGGCCGCCTGATATTGGGCTTCTAAAATATTTTCCCCTTTTTCAAATCGCAGTCCGGCCCCCATAAAGGGCAGATGCATCAGCATGTTAATCTCATTAAAGGTAATCCAATAGCGCACCTTATTATGGAAGCGGCGGAAAATAGTTTCGCAGTATTTGAGATAACACTCAATAACCTTCCGGCTTTTCCAGGAACCATATTTTTCCACCAAGTTTAACGGGATGTCAAAGTGACAGATGGTAACTACCGGCTGAATGTTATAGGAAAGCAATTCATCAATCACCTTCTCATAAAACCTTAGTCCGGCTTCATTGGGAGTCTCTTCCTCCCCGGTAGGAAAAATCCGGGACCAGGAAAAAGAAAAACGGTAGCATCGAAAGCCCATCTCTGCAAATAAAGCAATATCTTCTTTATAGCGACCGTAAAAATCTACAGCTTCTCTTCCCGGATAAAAGGAGTCTTTTGGAAGGGTTTTGTAATCCATGGTGCCTCTCATAATCGGAAGACGGTTTTTGCCATGAGGAATTACATCCACAATAGCCATTCCCCGTCCTTCTGACTGCCATCCTCCTTCACACTGATTGGCGGCAGTCGCGCCGCCCCATAAAAAATCTTTTCGCATAGGGAGTTATCCTTTCCGGGAATATGGCAAATGGAAAGCAATCGCCAGATTCCCTAAGCTATTTTTCTCTATTCCAAGGTCAGCAAGCTGTCGCCGGCATTTACCTCATCCACTCCGGTAGGATCTATTTTTTTAAACTGAGCCGAGTTGGTAATAAGTACTGGAGTCACCAAGGAATATCCTGCTTCTCTGATTAATTTTATATCAAATTCCAGGAGCTTCTGGCCCTTTTTTACCGTATCCCCGATCTGAACCAAAGGGTTAAATCCTTTGCCTTCCAGCTGAACCGTGTCCATTCCCACATGCATCAGTACTTCCGCTCCTGCTCCATTTACCATACCGATGGCGTGTCCGGTGGGAAACATAGCGGTAATGGTACCGTCAGCAGGAGCATATAAAATGCCTTCTTCCGGCATAATGGCAATGCCTTTTCCCAGAGCGCCGGAGGAAAACGCCGCATCCTCCACGTTTTCTAATTTTACTGTTTTACCCTTTAAAGGACTTACAATTATCTTACCGTCAGCAGCATATGCTCCCGCTCCTTCTGCGGAAGCGGAAACGTCTCCCGAAACCGGGGCTTTATCCAGAACATTGCCAGAAGCAGGAAATGCCTCAGGCTGAGACTTTTCCTTATAAAAAATCATAGTCAAAATAAAGCCTGCCGCCATAGAAATCAGGATACCCGCAAATGCTATGATAATATTATCCAGGCTGCCATCAGGATTCATCATGTTAGGAAGCTCAAAAATCCCCATACCGCCCATGATAAATTTGCGGAAATTAAAATGTCCGTAGAACGCGCCGCCTATGCCGCCTGCAATGCAGCTGATAATAAACGGTTTCTTTAAAGGAAGCAGGATACCGTAGATAGCCGGCTCGGTTACGCCGAAAATACCGGAGATAAAGTTGGGAATTGCCATCTCTTTCAGTTTTTTATCTTTGGTCTTTAAGAAAATTGCCAGTACAACTGCGGAGGTTGCAAAGGTACACGCAAAGAAGGGCATCATTACGTTGTCATAACCCAGAGTCATAATGTTGTTGATATAAACCGGGATAAACCCCCAATGCATGCCGAAAATAACCAGGATCTGCCAGGTCAGTCCTACGATAGCTCCTGCCAGCATAGGGCTAAAGCTTCGGATAGTTAAAGTGAATTCAGAAATCAGAGTGGAACCGAAGGTAGCCACCGGCCCTAAAAAGAGAATAGCTACCGGCAAAGCCACCAGCATGGTCAGCATAGGAACGAAAAAGAATTTTACTAAATCCGGTACAAATTTACTAAACAGCTTTTCACACTTAGAAGCAAACCAAACCGCTAAAATAACCGGGATTACGGTTCCGGTGTAATCCACGGAGATTACCGGAATTCCAAAGAAATCAATATAAACCGGGGATGCAAACATAGTGCCGTTAAGCAAGGTATAAAGAGGGTCTGCTCCTGCAGATACTGCAGAGGACTGAATGCCCGGATAACACATAGCTGCCCCCATTGCCAGCCCCAGCATAGGCTTTAACCCGAATTTTTTGGCTGCGGTATAGCCTAAAAACAGAGGCAAAAAAGTGAACAGCGCATCGCCTGCCGCATTAATGATTAAATAGCCTCCGCTGGCAGCAGAGTAAAATCCCATTGCTACAAACAAAGTATTAAATCCCTTCAGCATACCGCAGGCCGCCATAATGTTTAAAATCGGCTGGAAAATACCGGATACTACATCAATGGCTCTATCTAAAAGCCTGCCCTTCTTTTTCTCTTCCGGAACCGAAGCCTCTGAAGCTCCTAAATCCAGCAAAGCCATAACGTCCTCAAATACTTCCGCTACATGGTTTCCGATTACTACCTGGTACTGGCCGCCGCTTTTCATCACAGTGACAACTCCGCTCATAGATTTCAACACATCGTCATTGGCCTTATTCTCATCTTTCAACGTAAAGCGCAGCCTGGTAATGCAGTGAACCAAACCTGATACATTTTCTTTGCCGCCTACATTCTTTACAATATCATTGGCTAATTCTTGATACTTACCCATTTTAAACCTCCTAAAATTTACTTCCGTGTTTTGATAAAGCCAGTCTAGCACAGGCATTCAGGGGAAACAACGGACAGGAAGGCTATAGGTCCAATGGTTCAAAATATGCAAAAAAAGAACCGCCGTATTTGAAACAGCGGTTCAAAACAAGCGGCAAATCAACTTTCTTTATCGGATTAGTCTGCATTATTGAGCAAAATAGAACGATGAGCCATCATATCCATGGAAGCTTTCACATGTTCTTCTTGACGCCTGGTTAAAAGCATGGAGAAAAAAATATCCAGCACATAATTGATGGCAGCAAAAGAAGTGATAACATCCAAACTTAAAAGAGAGTCCCGGTTAGGAATTTCTATCACCTGGTGGCACCATTTACCGGTTATGTCATTATAGGGCCCCAGAAGTCCGACAATGTAATGGGTGGTTGCTTCTCTCAGGTATTTTGCGATTTGGTTTACTGTCCGGTTAGCGCCGGTAAAGCTGATGACAAAGGCTACTGTCTTTTTATGTTTTCTGGCCGCCAGGTAGTATGCATTTATGCTTTCGTAAGCAGAGCTTTCCACCCTCAGAGTTTTGAATTTAAAGGCTGCGGACTGGGCCAGAAGGTAGCTGATGCCGGTTCCATAAATGTCAATACTTTCCGCATTCTGAAGGAAATTATTAATCCGGATCATGTGGTTTTTATTCAGGGTCAGGCGGGTATTAGTAATGGCTTTGTCGTAAAGGCTTGGTAACGTATTGATAATCTCCTGGAAGGTACTGTCCTTGGAAATAGGCTCTCCTGCAAGAATCTCGTTAATACGGTTATTTTGATTGATCTCCGCCACCAGTTTTAATTTAAATTCCTGGTAGCCGGAAAGCCCCAGCTTCTGGCTCAGGCGAACCACAGTGGCCTTACTGGTAAAAGACGCTTTAGCCAGCTCGCTGGCGGACATGTGCAGGATTTCATCCATATGGCTCAGGATATAACGGGCCACTTCTTTTTCGTGATTGGTAAAGTTTTGTTCTGCTTTTAGCTGGACTAGCAGCATAATCAAGGTCCTTTCTGGATACGGGAATCTAAAGAGATTTCCTGTGACAAAACAAAAAGGCGCCTGACTGCCTCCCATTCTCAGGAGAGCGGCAAAGCGCCTGGCTGTAATATTTTCCGACTATCTTAACTCAGTGGTGGGAATGGTGTCCATATCATCAAATGCCTGGTTCTCGCCGCCCATTGCCCAAATAAAGGTATAGTTACTGGTGCCTGCGCCGGCATGAATACTCCAGGACGGGCTGATAACAGCCTGTTCATTCTGCATTACGATATGTCTGGTTTCATTGCCCTCTCCCATCATGTGGAATACTACGTTATTCTCCGGAATCTCAAAATACATATAAACTTCCATGCGCCGCTCATGGGTATGGGCCGGCATGGTGTTCCATACGCTTCCTGGTTCCAATACGGTCATGCCCATAGAGAGCTGGCAGGTTTCCAGTACATCAGGATGGATAAACTGGTTAATGACCCGCTTATTGGAGGTCTCCATAGCTCCCAAAGGCTTCTTAGCTGCCTGATCAATAGAAATGAAGGTAGTTTTGCATGCCTTGTGGGCCGGTGCACTTACCATGTAGAACTTGGCAGGGTTAGCCGCATCGTCGCTGGAAAACAAGACTTCCCTGGTTCCCTTAGTAATGTATAAGCAATCCTTATATCCCAACTTATACTCTACTCCGTCAGCCTTAATAACGCCTGAACCGCCGATATTGAAGATGCCAATCTCTCTTCTCTCCAGAAAATACTGAGTGCCGAAATTTTTCCAAATATCAATGCCCTTGTCGATGGAAACAGTCTCAGTGGTAGGCATACAGCCTAAGGTCACCATACGGTCCACATGAGAATACACTGCAACTACCTGGTTGGCAACATACAGGTTTTCAATTAAAAATTCCTTTCTGGTCTCCTCAGTAGTGTAACGCTTGAAATCTCTCTGGTTTGCGGAATAACGGATATCCATGTTTTTTTCCTCCTTAAGATAAAATAATACGGTTCCAAGTTTGTATTCAAACTTCTCTTCTTGTATACAAGCTTACCACAATTAAAGAAAAAATACAACCACTATTTAACGTAACAACACAGTTGGCAAGGAATTTGGCGGAAATTTTGCACGTCAAGCTTGCTTGCAAGTCAAAATTCCTGTCAAATTCCACATCGGATGGACATCCGATGCTTCTTGTCCGGCATAGCCGGACAAGAAGACCCCAGTCGTCTCTCGTCATTCGTCCCGATTCCCTATTGACTTAGTCCGACCTAACCGAGTACAATAAGCATAGGCGCATTGCCGCCAAAAGAGGAGGATTACTATGAAAAAAAATTTATCATTTATCTATGCCCTTTCCCTGACTGCCGTGCTGTTAACCGGCTGTACAAAGGGCACAGATACCACCGTCACTACAGCCCCCACAGCTAAAACTGCAGAGACCGCAATAAGTCAGGCAGAAAGTGAAAGCTTTGCCCCGGATGCATCCAGTCAATCCGAAACCGTCTCAAACGTCCAGGAAAACCCTGCTATAAACATTATGGCCCTAAAGGGGCCCACCGCCATGGGTATGGTAAAATTTATGGAGGATGCAGATGCAGGAAGCGCCATGGATTATGATTACAATTTTACCGTTGCGGCATCTATCGACCAGGTTACTCCCAAACTGGTACAAGGCCAGGCCGACATCGGGGCAGTTCCGGCCAATATGGCTTCTGTGCTTTTTAACAACACGGAGGGAGGCGTAAAGGTGTTGGCAATTAACACTTTAGGGGTTCTTTACATTGTAGAAAACGGAGATACTATTCAGTCTGTGGAGGATTTACGGGGCAAGACCATCTACGCCAGCGGCAAAGGCGCTACCCCGGAGTACGGCCTTAATTACATTTTAAGCGAAAACGGTATCGATCCGGCGGCTGATGTTACCATTGAGTGGAAAAGTGAGCATACCGAATGTCTGGCTGCTGTTACCGCTTCCGAAAACGGCGTCGCCATGCTGCCCCAGCCCTTTGTCACCACTGCCCGGTCTAAGGTAGAAACCATCCGTACCGCTCTGGATTTAAGCCAGGAGTGGGATAAGCTTCAGGAAGGAAAAGAGGCTCCCTCCGCCATGATTACCGGCGTTGTGGTTGCCCGTTCTGAATTTATCGAGGAAAATCCGGAAGCTGTTGCCGATTTCATGGCCCGCTATAAAGAATCCGTAGATTATGTAAACAGCAATGTGGAGCAGGCCGCAGAGTTAGTAGGCAAGTATGACATTGTTCCGGCTGCAGTAGCAGTACAAGCAATTCCGGAATGTAATATTACCTATATTGACGGGAAAGAGATGAAGGAGAAGCTTTCCGGTTATTTAGATTCTTTATATCAGCAGAATCCGGCTGCAGTAGGCGGGACTCTTCCGGCTGATGAATTCTATTTTGTTCCGTAATTCCAGGGATACTTCCCTCTCCCGGTTTTCCGGAATCCGCCTTTGGGCGGTAATACTGTGGCTCATGGTCTGGCAGCTTGGCAGCCAGGCTCTGGGTCAGGAAATTCTTTTGGTTTCTCCCATTTCCGTCCTGGCGCGGCTTGGCATTCTGATCCGGACGCTTCCCTTCTGGGAATCCATTGGATTTTCTCTTGTACGAATCTCTTCCGGATTTCTTCTGGCCGCTTTTTCAGGAACTCTGTTTGCAGCCTTGTCCGCCCGCTTTATACGGTTTCGCGAGCTGCTCACTCCTCTAATCCTGACAATAAAAGCCACTCCTGTGGCTTCTTTTATCATTCTGGCCCTGATCTGGATCCCCTCCCGGAATCTGTCAGTGTTTATCTCTTTTTTGATGGTTCTTCCGGTAATGTACACCAATGTTTTGGATGGAATCCATGCTACCAGCAGAGAGCTGTTGGAAATGGCCCGGGTATTCGCTCTGCCGCCAGGACGGACAATCCGGTATATCTATGTCTCCCAGGTTCTTCCCTTTTTCCGGTCCGCCTGTACCGTCGGGCTGGGGCTTTGCTGGAAATCCGGTATTGCCGCGGAGGTGATTGGAATTCCGGACGGATCTATTGGGGAAAATCTCTATAATGCCAAGATTTTTTTAAATACTCCGGATTTGTTTGCCTGGACTTTGGTAATTGTGGTGGTCAGCTTATGTTTTGAAAAGTTGGTTCTGGGAATTTTAGATTCCGGAGTCAGATACCTGGAAAGGATATAGGATTATGGCAATTGTATTAGAAAAGCTCTGTAAATCTTACGGCAGCCATCCGGTTTTGACAGATTTTTCCGCTTCCATTCCGGAAGGGAAAGTAACTGCCATTATGGCCCCGTCGGGACAGGGAAAGACCACGTTCCTACGTATTCTGATGGGACTGGAGACGCCGGATTCCGGAAAAATATCCGGACTCGCAGGCAAAAAGTTTAGTGCTGTATTCCAGGAAGACCGGCTCTGTAATAATTTAAGCCCTGTTTCTAATATCCGGCTGGTAGCGCCGGAACAAAAGCGCACCCAGATCATTGCCGCCATGGAAGATCTCCTTCTGGCTGACTGTTTTCACCAGCCTGTCCGGGAATTGTCTGGCGGCATGCGCCGCCGGGTCGCTATTCTGCGGGCCCTGCTTGCAGATTATGATGTATTGTTTTTGGATGAACCTTTTAAAGGACTGGATGCAGAGACCCGGCAAATTGTGATTCAGGCTGCCAAAATTCGGAGCGCCGGCAAAACCGTTCTCCTGATCACCCACGATCCATTGGAGGCCCAAATCATGGAGGCCTGTCAGGTCCTTACATTCCATTAAAAACAGCCCGTGAAAAATAAAAAACCGATGGTTTTATTTTTTACGGGCTGTTTTAGTATGACCTTTGTCCGCTAAGGGTAGTCTATTAGTGAATAATAGCATTGGCTAACGGAAGGCCGATCAGCAGAACCAATACCAGCTCCATTACCACAATTGTCACGTTATATTTGTAAATATCCTTTGCATGGAGCCACTCTTTATTACCAAACATCATCGCCGCAAAGGGAGATGCCGCAGGAGTTGCTATGGCGCAGGACAGTACGAATATGCTCATGATGGCAACCAGCGGAGCAGAGTTCGCCCCGGTCTGGGCACAGTAGGTGGCAATAACCGGCTGAAGCAGCATACCGATTACCAGAGAGTTACAGAGATTGGTCAGCAGGCATCCGATGGCGAGCAGAGCAATGCTGAACATAGCCATGTTCATTCCTCCGAAAATAGGAGAAAGGATGGTGTTTAAGAAGACTACCACACCGGTGCTCTCATTGGTGAGAACGCTGCCGATATAGATTGCGGAAACCAACATGAAAAATGTTCCCCAGGCAAAGTTTCCAATACCCTCTTTGACGGTAAATGCGGGTTTCCCGTCTACCTGAACCGTACAGGCGATAATGGTAAAAAGGATAACCAGACCATAAGAATTTGCGCTGAGCCAAGCCATACCAGGCAAGGACGGGATGATACTGGGCAGCAGCATGCAGACCATCATAGTTGCACAGCAGGTTGCCACTACCTTTTGCTTCATATTGAGCGGCGGAAGGGGATTGCGGTTCAGCTGCTCTAAGGTAAGATTTTTCAGTTTGCTTACATCCGGGCGGAACACAAACTTGCAAAGAGCGATAATGGCAGCAGAACTAATCATAGCGTAACTGAGAGATACAAATAGCCACTGTCCGTTATTAATGATAACCTGCTTTCCTAAAAAGTTAGGGGAAATGGTAGCATAATTGGTAATCAGAGCCAGACCATTGCTCATGTAGGGCGGGATGGTAAAGCCAATTGCACAGGCAACCGGGATCAAGATCACCATCAAAGTGGGATATGCCTCATAGCGTTCCATTCCGATATCGCTAAATACCTCATAAAGGATAGGCCAGAATAAGAAAATCGGAGCAAAAGCGCCTACAAATCCAGAGATCAAAACAGAAGAAATAAACATTACTGCGGTAAATACCCACGGTCTTCCGATCATGATCTTTCTGGTCATACAGAACCTGCCGATGTATGCGCTGATACGGTTGGTCTGCAGGGAGTTCATTAAAATCATCATAAAGAAAATCTGAACAACCATGGGATTGCCGAAAGTTCCGCTTAAAACCTGGCCCATAGGCGCATAATCCGATGCTCCGATCATAAAGATAGCCAGCAGGCTGGCAATAACCGGATCCATAGTCGTCCAAAGATATAAGGTTCCAAGGAAAATCCCGAAAATCTGTTTCCCGATAGGAGTAATCCCCGGCATTTCCACAGGCAGATAACGGAACCCCAGCATCAATGCAAGGCCGATCACTACATGCAGATAAATCTTACTATTGTTCTGTTTCATCACACGTATCCCTCCATTTTTTATTTGTTATAACATTAACATACTTTTTTTCTTTACTCCAATAGTCGCGGCTAAATATTTTCTGTTTTTATGGCGATTTATTGAATTATATAGTATAATAGCAGTACGATATATTGTCTATGGAGAGGGGATTATGGTGGAGTACAATATAGAGACCGATTTTTATAACATCGGCGCACGCAAGGAAGTGAAAAGAGGGGATTATATCTGTAATCCGTTAATGGACGGAATCACTCAGACTGTCTGTTATCTGGATCAGGGAATTGCTTCCCTGATCAGTTACAATGACTCCGGCGAAGAGCGGACCCATCTGTATTTCGGCGAGAAACGGGTCATAGGATTTGCCGGCGCCCTGACCCGGATGTTTGCCGATGATTGGAAGCAAAACCGCTGGGGGTACGTTATGAACCCTCAGATGTGCTGGGTCGTAGCGAAAACGGACTGCATATTTTATCGGATCACAGAACAGCAGTTTCTTCGTCTTATGTCGGAATCACCGGATTTCTGTAAAGGGATTTTAAATTCTATGACCCGCAACTATTTAGAGTTGATCAACAAATTTCAAATTACCATGGATGGCAACCGGACTGCCCAGTTCTGCCAGTGGCTGTTAAGCTGCCGCATAAAAAAAGATGGCTGCTATGTAATTCCTAAGTCCTTCACCTTTGCGGAGGTTTCCAAGTATCTGGGGATACATCCGGTCACCGTAAGCCGCCTGGCTAAAAAATTAAAAGAATTGGGAGCCATTGACCGAAAAGACGGTTGTATTATTATTAAAAACGAAGATTTACTCATCAGCCTGATGCACAATCATGACCTAATGTAAAAACCGCCGCGTTTCCAGGATCTTTCCTGAACGCAGCGGTTTATTTTTATTGTACTGTCTCAGAAATCTCAATTCCCAGCTCTTCAAGCTGTTTGGGAGCCACCGGAGCAGGCGCTTCGGTCATCATACAGGAAGCGTCCTTTACCTTTGGAAACGCGATAACATCACGAATGGAATCTGCGCCTACCATCAGCATAATCATACGGTCAAAGCCGTAGGCCAGACCAGCGTGAGGCGGTACGCCGTATTTAAATGCTTCCAGCAAAAAGCCGAACTGCTGGTTTGCCTGTTCCGGAGTAAATCCCAAGACTTCAAACATCTTGGTTTGAATATCGGCCTGATGGATACGGACAGATCCTCCCCCCATCTCCGTGCCGTTTAATACGATGTCGTAAGCCTTGGCGCGAACCGCGCCGGGATTGGTATCGATAAGGGGAAGATCCTCATCCATAGGCATTGTAAACGGGTGATGCATGGCCACATAGCGCCCCTCTTCTTCCGAATACTCTAACAGAGGGAACTCTGTTACCCACAAAAATTTAAAGTCATCTTTTTTTAACAGATCCTGCTGCTTTGCCAGCTCTAGTCTTAGATTTCCTAATACATCAAACACTACTTTGTCCTTGTCGGCCGCAAACAGGAGAAGATCCCCGGGTTTTCCGTCCAAGGCATCTGCCAGCGCTTTCAGCTCTTCCCCGCTCATAAACTTTCCAAAAGAGCACTTGTAGCTGCCGTCTTCCTGGATTGCCAGGTAAGCAAGGCCCTTGGCGCCGAAGCCCTTGGCAAATTCTACCAAAGCATCGATCTTCTTTCTGGGCATAGCCCCCTGTCCCTGGGCGTTAATTCCCCGGACAGAACCGCCGTTTTCGACAGCACCGGTAAATACGCCGAAACCGCAGTCCTTTACCAGCTCCGTAACATTTTTAAGCTCCATTCCAAACCTCAGATCCGGCTTATCAGAGCCAAAGCGATCCATAGCCTCTCTCCAAGTCATTCTGGGAATAGGAAGCTGCAGATCAAAATTGCACACTTCTTTAAACAGCTTTTGAAGAAGCAGTTCGTTTACACCGATTACATCATCCACATCTGCAAAAGACATTTCCATGTCAATCTGGGTAAACTCCGGCTGACGATCTGCCCGAAGATCCTCATCACGGTAGCAGCGGGCAAGCTGGAAATACCGGTCGCAGCCAGAGCACATTAAGAGCTGCTTAAAAAGCTGAGGAGACTGAGGCAGTGCATAAAAAGAGCCGGGGTGGACACGGCTGGGCACCAGATAGTCTCTTGCTCCTTCCGGGGTACTCTTAATCAAGGTAGGAGTCTCGATCTCCCAAAACCCTTGATCCGCCAGGATAGCGCGGGTCATAGTGGCTACCTTGCTGCGAAGCATTAAGTTTCTCTGAATATCCGGTCTTCTAATGTCCAAAAAGCGGTATTTTAATCGCAGCTCCTCTTTAGTTCTGCTGTTTTCTTCAATAGGGAAGGGGGGAACCTCAGACTCTGAAAGGATGCGGAGCTGCTCTGCACGAATCTCAATAGCGCCTGTAGCCAGATTTTCATTGGCTGCACCGGATCGCGCTTCCACTCTGCCTACGGCCGCGATTACAAACTCACTTCTTAATTTCTCTGCCTTGGCAAAATTCTCCGAGCCGCAGTCCTTTTCCTCAAAAATCAACTGCAGGATTCCGGAGCGATCTCTTAAGTCTACAAAAATAATGCCGCCTTTATTTCTGCTTTTCTGCACCCATCCCATAACCGTAACCTTGCTGCCGATCTGTGCGGCCGTTACTTCCGTACAGCGGTGAGTACGTTTTAACCCTAACATTGCTTCTGCCATGATGTACATCTCCTTTATTTTTTCAACGCTTCTTTATAAAATTCTTTAAATTCCCGGTAGCCCTCTTTCATAAGCTGGTCTTTCTGGAATTTTTTATTCTTATTCATCTGAGCGACCAGAATCTGTGCCCCGCCCTTTCTGGCTTCCATAGCCTCTTTCATAACAGCCGCTAAAGCTTGGGGAGCCAATCCCTTTTCAAACAAATACGCGGTCTTTTCTCCTTCTCCCGGTACGGCAAAGCCTGCATCCATCAGCATACCCACAATTCGCTCAAAACCGATAGAGAAACCGCAGGCCGGAGTATCCATTCCGGTAAACTTGCCGATCATCTTATCATAGCGTCCGCCTCCGGCCACCGAGTAGCCCAAGCCTTCCACGGAAACCTCAAAAATGGTGCCGGTATAATAACCCATTCCCCGGACCAAGGTAGGATCAAATATCAAGCAGCAGTCCGCTTCCGTATCCAAAACATCGGCAACTGTGTCCATAATGCGGGCCAAATTGGCGGTTACCCCTTCCGGCAGCACCTCGGCTAAAACCCGGCCCAGCTTACACACGCCCTGGGAATCGTTGGTAACAGAAGATAAAAGCTCCGTATATTTTTCGATACTTTCATGGGAGAATCCATTTTGGCAAAGCTCTTCTTTCACGCCGTCCATGCCGATCTTGTCCAGCTTGTCCAAGGTGATAAACACCTGCTCCATAGACTCTTCCGGAAAACCGCTGTAAACAGCCATAGCCTTTAAGATTGCTCTGTCATTGATGCGGACAGTAAACCTTTCATCTTTGCAGATTTTTCCCAAAGCAGTGGTGGTAGCCAGGATTAGTTCTATTTCCGCCATACAAGTAGCATCTCCTAAAATATCAATATCGCACTGGACGAACTGGCGGAAGCGGCCCTTCTGAGGGCGATCTGCTCTCCAAACGCTTCCCATCTGCAGCGCCTTAAAGGGTGACGGCAGAGATGCGGCATTGTTGGCATAATATCTGGAAAGAGGCAGGGTCAAATCATAGCGGAGGCCGCCGTCCACCACATCTCTTTCAGACTGTGCACTCTCCAGGTTTAATTTCTCTCCTCTTTTTAAAATTTTAAAAATCAGCTTTTCATTGTCACCGCCCTGTTTACTGGTCAGGTTTTCAATATGTTCCACACAAGGAGTATCGATTTGAGAAAAACCGAAGCTTTTATAAGTCTCTTTAATCTGGTTCATGACATATTCCCGGATCTGCATCTCTCCGGGCAGTATATCTTTCATTCCCGTTACCGGTTTTTTCTTTAATGGCATTATTCATTTCCTCCGTCTGAACTATTACATTCATTGTAAATTACTTTTCCCAATTTGCAAGCATTTTTTCTTTTCTTTTCAGCATTTCGTCAATTCGCTCCACATACTGATCTGCATCCTTTACATTTTCTACACGCTCCTTACGGTTTTCCGTCGGAAAAATCAGCTTGGTAGTGGTGCCTGCGCCGCAGGCCAGAATCGTCTGAAGCTCCTCCATGATCAAAATGTTGTAAATACAGGCTTTTCCCGGAGCAGCGTAGCCTACGTTTTCAAAATTTCCGGCTATGTTTTTCTGCCGGTATAAATAATAAGGCTTAAGTCCCATATCTTTCGCCGCCCGGGCAGCAATCTCCGCCATGGCGTCAATATCACATCCGGTCTTATCTCTGTATTCCTCCCAGAGAAGATTCAGCCTGGATGCCCTCTTGATTGCCAGGGAATGGACGGTAATCGAATCGGGCCTTAACCCCTTCACCTCCTCCATAGTGTCTTTTACATCCCTGCTTGTCTCGCCGGGAAGGCCGATAATCAAGTCCATATTAATATTGTCAAATCCCAGCTCCCTTGCCAAAGCAAAGGTTTCCTTTACCATATCCACAGAATGGCGGCGTCCAATCAGATCCAGGGTCTCCTGCTTCATGGTTTGGGGATTAATGGAAATCCGGGTAACGCCGTGGCGCTTTAATATCAGAAGCTTTTCTCTGGTAATGCTGTCAGGACGTCCGGCTTCCACGGTAAGCTCCAGTGCCTTGTCCACCGGAAAAGCCGCTCTCAGCCTGGTAAGAAGAATATCTAAATCCTCCGCAGGCAAAGCCGTAGGCGTACCTCCGCCCAAATATACGGTATCCAGGGGCCGGCCGGCCATTTTTGCCGCCGTATAGTCCATTTCTTTAAACAATGCATTTAAATACTCTCCGGTTCTGCCCTTCCATTTTTCAATTGGATAAGAGGGGAAGGAACAATACAGACAGGTAGTAGGGCAAAAAGGAATTCCGATGTACAGACTGTAGCCTTTCTGATAATTTAAGGGGGCCAGGAAACGGCGCTCCCGTTCCGCAATCTCTATGCTTAAACGGACTTTCTCCCGGCTTGTCAGATACATGGAATCCATGTAATTCTCGATCTCTTCCCTGCTCCACCCCTGTTCCAATTTGGTCATGGCAATCTTGGTGGGACGGATGCCGGTTAAGGTACCCCAGGGGAGAAGCTTTCCGGTCAGAGCGTAAAGCATAAAATACAGGCGGCGTTTAATTTTGCTCTTGGAAACGGTGCGGTCGTCATAGGGCAGTTTGATGGGAGTGCATTTTAAAAATTCACCCCACTCCGGTAAAAGCTCCGGCGGAAAATTCGGCCAGATAAAGGTGGACTGAGCGCCCGGAACTGCCGACTGAGTGCGGCATGTCATGCACTGCTTCTCAAAAATCCTCAGATCAAACTCGTCACGGGCCTCATTTACCTTCCCCTCTACATAAAAGGAAACCTCTGCCCCCTCTTGGTGTGCAAAGGTTTCGCCGGGGTAAAAGGCCATCAGAAGTTCCCTGATGTCCTGTTCATATGAATTGTCATTTAATAAAATTCCTATCATATAAAATCTCCAGTCTGTGAGATATATGCCCTCATGGGATTGTACTTTTTTTCATGGCCAATCGTTGTGGCGGAATCATGACCGGGATACACCGCGGTATCCTCAGGAAGTTTAAACAGCCTGCCGATAGACTCTATCAGCTGCCTGCTGCTGCCTCCCGGAAAATCGGTTCGTCCGTAAGATTCGCGAAACAGCGTATCCCCGCTTAACAAAATCCCCTCCCCGGCAATATAGTAGCAGACAGAGCCGGCAGTGTGGCCCGGCGTTTCAAATACTTTCCAGGTAAGGCCCAGAAGGGAAAACTCTTCTTTATCCTTTACCGGACGGGTAATTTTCGCCCCGTAGCCTCTGCCGAACTGACCGGACAGGTTCAGTCCCGGGTCTTTTATCAGTTTCTCTTCCTTCTCCCCGGCAATCACCTCTACCGGACAATCCTTTAAAATGCCTTCTATAGCGCCGATATGGTCAAAATGGCCATGGGTCAAAACAATGGCAGCAGGGGTAAGTCTTAATTCCCGGCACTTATCCAAAATCCGATCCGGATGATCCGCCGGATCCACAATTACGGCCTGGCTGCCGCCCTCTTCATATAAAATATATGTGTTGGTACTGACCATTCCCAGCACCATGGTTTGAATCTGCAATTTATTCATATGACCTCCTCAGCCTGCAGTTCTCTCTATATCCAGTACGCCTTCCACCTGGCGGATCCGGTTGGTAAGCTGGCTTAGTTCTTCTTTGCCATGGATGTCAAAGGTCATAATGATGGTGGCCTTTCCCTGCTTATTGGTACGGACATTCATGGAGGTAATGTCAATTTGGCGCTCAGTAAACACTTTGGATATATCTACAAACATTCCTATTCGGTTATTTGCAAAAATTTTAATTTCTGTCGAATAAGTGGCCTTATTGCCATCATTTTCCGGTGTCTGCCATTCCGCGTCCAAAAGGCGCATTCTCTCGTCATCCGGCAGATTGATAATATTAATGCAATCCGTGCGATGGATGGAAATCCCTCGTCCCCTGGTAACAAATCCTACAATTTCGTCTCCCGGCACAGGGCTGCAGCACTTTGAAAAACGCACTGCCAGATCGTGGATACCCTTTACCACAATGCCGCTTTTTGATTTGCTGGCGCTTACCGGAACTTTTCCGTTGGTATCGCTTATGCCATCCAAAATGTTAGCATCGGTAATTTCTTTCTTTTCCTTTTTGCGCTGTTCTTCCAGCATCTTGTTAATGACCTGGCCTTCTTTCAGGCCGCCATGACCGATAGATGCCAGAACCGACTCCCAGTCCCGAAATGCGTAACGGCGCATTACCTTTTCCTGGAATTCCGGCTTGTTAATATCCGGGAAGTTAATGCCTTTTGCCTTGCAGTAGCGCTCCATCATCTCCTTACCCCGGAGAATATTATCCTCTTTCAGTTCGCTCTTAAACCATTGATTAATCTTATTTTTGGCCTGGGTGCTCTTTACCAGTCCCAGCCAGTCGCGGCTGGGTCCTCTGGAATTCTGGGATGTAAGTATCTCAATTCTGTCCCCGTTCTGCAGCTGGTAATCAATATTAACCAGCCGGCCGTTTACCTTTGCCCCCACCATCTTATTCCCTACTGCGCTGTGAATGGCGTAAGCAAAGTCAATCGGAGTAGAGCCGCTGGGAAGGGTCTTTACATCTCCCGATGGAGTAAAACAATATACATTTTCAGAAAACAGATTTAAATCGTTTTTCACCAAGCTTAAAAACTCTTTGCCATCGTCTGCTTCCTTCTGCCACTCTAAAATCTGACGAAGCCAGCTAAGCTTTGCCTCTTCGCTGCCTGCCGCCACCTGGCCGCTGCCGCTCTCCTTATATTTCCAATGAGCCGCAATGCCGTATTCTGCAGTCCGGTGCATCTCATAAGTGCGGATCTGGATTTCAAAAGGCTGACCGTTGCTGCCGATAAGGGTGGTATGAAGGGACTGATACCGGTTGGGCTTAGGCATGGCAATATAGTCCTTAAAGCGCCCGGGAATAGGCTTAAACATTTCGTGGATAACCCCCAAAGCGCCGTAGCAGTCCTTGACACTCTCCACAATAATCCGTACCGCAAACAGATCGTAGATCTGATCCAAGGTCTTTTTTTGGTTGACCATTTTCCGGTAAATGCTGAAGAAATGCTTTACTCTGCCGCTGATCTCCGCGTCAATGCCCGCCATCTTCATATGGCGGCCTACTTCTTTGACAATCGAATCTACAAAGGCCTCTCTCTCATCCTTCTTTAAATAAATCTTTTCTGCCAGATCATAATACACATCCGGCTCCAAATATTTCAGAGCCAAATCATCCAGTTCAATTTTTATTTTGGAAATACCCAGACGGTTGGCAATGGGCGAATAGATATCCATGGTCTCCCTTGCCTTTTCCTTCTGTTTAGCCGGTGTCTGATATTGAAGAGTCCGCATATTGTGGAGACGATCCGCCAGTTTAATAAGAATTACCCGGATATCCTTTGCCATGGCAAGAAACATCTTGCGAAGGTTTTCTGCCTGAATCTCCGTCTTATCCTGGGACCAGGAAAGCTGGGTCAGCTTGGTAACGCCGTCTACCAAAAGGGCTACCTCAGCTCCAAACTCCTGGGACAGCTCTTCTAAAGTCATTACCGTGTCTTCCACCACATCATGGAGCAGGGCGGAGACAATGGTTTCTTTATCCAGCTCCAAATCTGCCAAAATAATGGCGACGCACAGGGGATGAATAATGTAAGCCTCCCCTGATTTTCTCTTTTGTCCTTGGTGGGCTTTATCCGCGACCTTATAAGCCTTCTCTATCACACTCAAATCGTCAGAAGGATGGTATCTTCGAATCCGGCGAACCAGTTCATCATATAACTCCGCCGGGCTGGTAAAGTCAGCCGGTGCTTCTAGTTCCATATCCAGTTCCCGGCGTTTTTTTGCTTCTGTCATGGCTTCTCACCCGCTCCTTTCCATTGTCTTCCAAATTTTCATAGTAATCATTATAATTTTTTTCAGGTTAAAATGCAAGCAAATTCAGCGGCATCTCGGTTTTTCTGACATTTTTCCCGATAAATGGTTTAAAAACAAACAATCCCCGCTTCCCGGAGAGAAAACCGTTTTCTCTGTCCCCCAGTATAAGTTTTCCCCGGAACAGTGGTTTAAAAACAAGCTCCTTATCCCCATATTCTTCAAATTCCTTAAAGTTTTCTCCCGATATGCCTCGTTCCGCTCCTTTAAATGAATACCGCCGGCCACAAATTCCAGCTCTTTTCCCGGAAAACGTTCCCGGACAGTCTCCAGCATATTAATGATTCCCGGATGGCTGCACCCGCAGATCACTCCCACTGCCTCTTTGTCCGGTAAAAGGATCACAAGGCAGATCTCGTCTTCAAAGGAGTCAACGGTCATAACCCCATCTTTTTCCTTTACAAACCTTTTAGAGATTTCTTCCCATAAATTCGTTCTTTTAAACCGGCCCACTGCCCAGCAGCGGCTGCTGACCTGCAAAAGCTCCCGGCACACAGCTGTCTCATGAAAGTTTTCTTTTGCCCAAGCTGCAGAGAATCCACATCCCAGATACGTATAAGTATATGCGTCTTCATCCTGAATCCGGTATTTTTCTTCAAAAAATTTCTCTCCTACAATCAGCCGTCCGGACAGCCCTCTCTTTACCCCTTCCATCAGGCCTCCCGCATGATCATAATGGCTATGGCTTAAAATTGTGGCAGTAATGTCCTTGGGACTTATTCCCAGCTTCCCTGCATTATCCCAGACTGCCCCGCTGTTTCCGGTGTCAAACAAAATTTTTTCTCCGCCGTCTTCTATGAGAAAGGAAAGGCCGTGTTCTGCTTTTAAATCCCGGCGGGAAGTGTGGTTTTCAATTAATGTCGTTAGTTTCATCTATCTTACCCCGTTTTTATAAATAGTCTTTCATACAAAAATAAGCGGATGTTTCCAACCGCTTATTCTCTCATTCCATCAATGCCCCTCGTACGTAATAGCAGAATACACTTCATACCCAGCCAGTCTTTCTCTCCCTTTCAATCCGGCCAGTTCCATAACAAAGCAGATTTTTACCACTTCACCGCCCAGGCTTTCAACCAGTTTTATAATAGCCTCTGTGGTTCCTCCTGTGGCAATCAGGTCGTCGATAATCACCACCTTCTGGCCCGGCTTAATAGAGTCTTTATGCATCTCAATAACAGCGGTCCCGTATTCCAGATCATACTCCATAGAAACGGTTTCGCAAGGGAGCTTGCCTTTCTTTCGAACCGGCACAAACCCCTTGTGGAGCAGATAGGCAACCGGCACTCCAAAAATAAAGCCTCTGGACTCCGGCCCCACTACCACATCAAACTCCAGATCCCGGATACTGTCTCTTAACCGGTTAATTGCCAGTTCCAGACCGTCCGCGTCCTGAAGGATGGTGGTAACATCCCGAAAAATAATTCCCGGCTCCGGAAAATCCGGAATACTTCTCACATAATCTTCTAGTCGCTTCATAATTTTCCTCCTTCTTGCTCTGTTATTTAGGTATCTCTTTCTGTAATATCCTTTACGGTTTCCCGGATAATCAGTTTATTTTCCAGATAAATCCTCCGATTGTCCTGAACGCCTCCCTCCAGGCGCTTTAGCAGCACTCTGGTTCCTTCCTTTGCAATCTCGCTCATGCTTCGCTCTACCGTGGTCAGCTTCATGCTGGAATAACCGGACAGATCCCAATTGTCAAAGCCTACTAAGGACACGTCCTCCGGAACAGAAAGCCCTCGCTCCGTTACTGCTACTCTGGCTCCAAAAGCCATCTCGTCATTAAAGCACAACAGGGCGGTAGGCTTGTAATCCAAAAGCTGCTTAGCCGCCTGATAGCCGCTTTCATAACGGTAGTTTCCGCAGATTACCGGAAGCTTATCGGGATCCAGGCCGTGCCTTCTCATAGACTGTCTCCATCCTCTGTGGCGCAAACGGGTAGAATCCAGGGAAGGCTGCCCTTCAATGACACCGATGTTTCTGTGGCCGTTTTCCAAAAGGTAATCCATGGCCCGCTCCATAGCCTGTTCTTCATCAGTGGTCACATTAGGCGCATCCACATCCACCTTACGGCAGATAACCACCATGGGAATCTTTTTCTGAAGGACTTCCTCCATAAAGGGCAGATCGTCATCTGTCTGGGATAATACGATAATTCCGTCAAAATAGCTGGGATTAATGGTTCCTGCCTCATGCATATCAATACCCTTTACCACTACATTATACCGGCTCCCCACAATGCTGTACACCCCGGTCAGCACCTCATGGAGAACAAAGGGAGAGGACATACGGCTGATATTGGAGAAATAAAGCCCTATGACGTAAGACCTGGACAGTTTTAAGTTTACTGCCGCCGCATTTCGGGTATATCCCATACGCTCCGCAATCTCCATAATACGCTTCTGCTTTTCTTTATTTTCCGTTCCGATACCGTTTAATGCCCTGGAAACTGTGGAATAAGAAACCCCTGCTTCTTTTGCCACATCCTTTATGGTAACTGCCATGCTAACTAACTCCTTACAGGGCCTGGCCCCATATCTTTAAATCATTCTGTCCACGTTTTCTGTAGCAATAGGAACTCCATCCGGCTCGTCTATCCGGACATTTCGGATAACCAGTTCCGTAATATTTTTCGCAATAATCCCCTGCTTTACCATAGGTTCAACGCCCTCCAGCATAGCCGGGATATCTTTCCTGGGATTTTCGGCGTAGCTAATATGAATGTTTTCCATCTCTACCCTGCTGATCTTCTTTTCCGGAAGGCCGCAAAGATACGCTGCTGCCACATGGCAGTTAACGGCCTCAATATCCCGAAAAATCAGGCTCCTGATCTCCGGAGTTCTCTCGTCCACAGGAAGGGCTTCTTTAGACCGGACGTATTCAGTAAAACCGTCCGGATCACAGTAATAAAAGCTGTTGATGACAAAGGGCGTCATCACATGATCCATATAGATCCGTTCAAAACATACCTGATCAATGATTGCATCTTTTCCCCTGCCGCGGCGGGTTTTAATCCGGAGCCCCCGATCCGTATGAAGGAACAGACAGTCCTTTACTGTCAAGTTCTTCACCCCGCCGGCCATTTCACTGCCGACAGTAATGGATCCATGACCGTCTTTCATGCAGCATTGGGAAATAGCAATATTTTCACAGGGCGTCTTATACTTAGCTCCCATGTATATTTTTCCTGATTTAACAGCAATACAGTCGTCCCCTAAAGAAAAATAGACGCCTAAAATCTCCACATTTTTACAGGACTCCGGATCTAGTCCATCCGTATTAGGAGAATCCTTCGGATTTAATACTGTCAGATCGATGAACTTTAAATTTTGTGAAAAATAAGGATGGATATTCCAACTTGGACTGTTCTGCACGGTAATTCCCTGAATGGTAATCTTTTTACATTGATTTAAAAAGATCATTCTGGGCCGGAAAGCCGTCCGCATCACCTTCGGATCATACCACCAATTGTCCGGCTTTGCATTGCCTTCTATACATCCCCGGCCGTAAATCACTACATCCTCTGCTCCTACTCCGGTGATAATTCCGGAAAACATAGGAAGAGGATTTCCTTCCCATGTACCCAGATTGTATTCCCTTTTTTCGTCCCAGCTCTGGATCATGCCGGGGAAAACAGGGAATTTGCTTCTGTCAGTAAATGCCGACAGCACAGCCCCGCTCTCCAGTTCCACCCGGATATGGCTTTTTAAAAACAAGCTGGTAATGCGATAAACACCTTTGGGGATCAGTACCCGGCTGTCCTTTGGACAGGCCATGACAGCAGCCTGTAAAAAAGTGGTGTCATCCTGAATTCCATCGCCTTTTGCTCCAAACTCCCGGACATTCAAGGTAACAAACTCTTTGTCAGTTCGGAAAGAAACTGTCCTGCTCCGCCCATCCCTTTCCACTGTCACCTGGTAATCAGTATCCGGCTTTAAATCATAAAGGCTTATGACCGTCCGTCTGGTTTCAAAAAACAATTTCCCATTTACGGATACCCGGTAAGGCGTATTTGCCTCAAACACAGAACCGTCCTGAACTAAAATCACAGCACACCGCGCCGTCTGAAAAAACACTGAAAGTTTCATACTTAAAAACCTCATCCTTTAGAATAACACAGGGCCGCCGCAAAAACAACCGTTTTTGCAGCAGCCCCAACTATTACCAATAGTGTTTCAACATCAGTTATCCCTTAACACCGCCTGCGGCAATGCCGTCAATAAAGGAATCCTGGGCTAAGAAGAATACCACCAGGGACGGAATAATCGAGATTAACGACATTGCCAGTACCCGGTTCCACTCAAATCCCGTATCCCCGTCCATGGACATCTTTACAAAGATGGATGCCGGGTATCTTGCCGGACTGTTTACATATAACAACGGACCCATAAAGTCATTGGATGACCACATAAACTGGAACAGCGCGCATGATACAATGGACGGCTTCAGCATAGGCACGATTACATACCACAGCGTCTTTACACTGTTGCATCCGTCGATTTTCGCCGCTTCCTCCAGCTCCCTTGGGATGTTCCGTAAAAACTGGATCAGCATAAACACAAAATATGTGTCCGTGGCAAACAGGGTCGGCACGATCAGCGCCAGATACAGGGGATGGTTGATCCAGCCGAACTTGTTAAACATAATATACTGGGGCACGTTTAATACTACTTGGGGCAGGAACAGCGTGGACATCAATACCGCAAACAGCAGATTTTTCCCCTTAAACTCAAATCTCGCAAACCCGTACGCCGTTACCGTAGCCGATACAATGGTAAAGATTACCTTGGGCAGTACAATGGAGTAGGTGTTCACCATGGCCTTTACCAGGTCAATATCCCCTCCATAGCTCTTCATCGCGTTCTTATACCCGTCAAAGGTGGGGTTCTTGGGGATAAACCCCACGCTGGAGAAAATCTCATTGTTAGTCTTAAAGGTCGCGCCTACCATCCAGATCAGCGGGTATACCATAATAAACCCCACTGCGATCAGGACAAAGTACCGGAAAAAAGTGGAAATCTTTCTTCTTGTTTCTCTTGTCATTCCAACTACCTCCCATCCTCATCCGAATAATATACCCATTTCTTCTGGCTTACAAAGGCGATCACCGTCAGCACGCATACAATCACAAACAGGCACCATGCCTGGGCGCTTGCAAGCCCCATCTCATAAGACTTAAATGCGTTGTTGTAAATCAGCAGGGATATCAATGTGGTTGCATTTCTCGGCCCTCCCTGGGTGATGATGTAGGGCCCGTTAAACTCCTGGAACGCCTGGCATAACTGGGTTACCAGGTTATAAAAGATGACCGGTGTGATAATCGGCACGGTAATAGAGAAAAACTGCCTCCACTTCCCCGCGCCGTCAATGGAAGCCGCCTCGTAAAGGTCCTGGGAAACCCCTTTTAGGGCTGCTAAGAAGATTACCATCGCGGAACCGAACTGCCATACCCTCAGCAGGCAGATAATGAACAGGGCGTATTTAGGCTCTGACAGCCAGTCCACTGCCGGAGCTCCGAATACCGACAGGATCATGTTGACGATTCCGTCCCCTTTAAAGATGGCTTTCCATAAAACCGCTATGGCTATGGACCCTCCCAGAATGGACGGGATGTAATAGGCCACCCGGAACAGGTTTACTCCCTTAATCTTAAAGTTCAGGATGTACGCAATAAACAGGGCGAATACCAGCTTTAAAGGCACCGTCATAAACGCATACTGGAAAGTCACTTTAAAGGACCTCATAATCCGGGTGCTGGAAAAGATTTCCTCATAGTTCATCAGCCCGTATTTGGTGATCCCGTCAAACAGATGGTAGTCGGTAAAGCTGTAGATCAGGGATGAGCCGAAGGGATACACCTTAAATACCAGGAAGCCCACAAACCACGGCAGGATAAACATCAGGCCCAGGTTTTCGGACAGCCATTTTTTAAAGCCTTTGTGAGCGGACATACCTATAATCCTCCTTCAATTTCTTTCGGTTGCCGTCCCCGGGCCAGGAGGGCCCGGGCGGCTGGTTCGTATTTTTCCTGTGACAATGCCTGAAGCCGGCAGCCCGTTAAAATGGCCCGGCCAAGCAGAGAGGCGGACCGAGGATCCGGGCCGGAGAATCCATCAAAGAAAAATCCTCTTTGCGCCAGCTGCTGCACGGTCATTTTCAGCAGATCTGCAAGATACCGGTAATGCTCATAAATCTCCATGGAGGCCACCTCCAAAGTCTGGGCACAGGCGGCCAGAAAGCAGGCAAGCTCATAAGTTTCTTCTGGTTTTCCCTGACAGGCTCCTAGAAGAAGCCGCTCATAATCCCGTTGTTTTACGGATTCAAACTGATGAATAACCGCCTGATAGCCTTCCTTTTTCCCATACTGGGTCTCACAGAACATCCGGAGAGGGAGGCGCTCAAGCAACTGAAAACTATTCTGCGCCTCGTCAAGCCGCCGGCTCTTTTCCAGCAGCTCCTGCC
This sequence comes from Enterocloster bolteae, assembly GCA_021772025.1. Classification (GTDB taxonomy): domain Bacteria; phylum Bacillota; class Clostridia; order Lachnospirales; family Lachnospiraceae; genus UMGS1370. The sequence goes on from JAETNT010000002.1 coordinate 27,313, forward strand.
CGTTCTCCGGCATTTTTCCTTCCCAAATATCTTCTAATATTTTCATAAAATTATTTATTTAATACGTCTTCTACACCCTCAATTAAAATTTCAGCTGCTTCTTCCGCATCATAATCACCGTAGCTTACGCCGGCCATAACGTCATAATAGATACCATCGGTATTCTTTAATGCAGCAGCCTCAAACTTGGGATCTAAGGGGAATTCTACATGTGCTAAAACCTTGCCGTTTGCCTCTGCTACTTTCTCATTTAACAAGCCGTTATCCTGGCAGATTTTTAAACCTGCTGCAGAAGCCGGGATGCCGCGCTCAGAAGCTAAGATCTTAACGCCCTCTTCTTCATTTAACAGGAAGTTGATTAATGCGGCACATTCCGCCGGATGCTCGGTATTTTCAGAAATAGCCCAACACATAGAAACCTTGGCAAAACCGCCTTTGGAATCTCCCATGTCAGTGAACTCTTCACCTACTACAAATTCCTCTCCTTCATTTAAAGCGCCTTCAAACTTAGAAGCTGCAGAGTCCCATTCAAAGATACCTGCATATCTGCCGTCCATCCACTTAGGATTCTTGTCTAAGGACTCAGCACCGTCATTTGCCAGAGACTTAATAGTAGGAATTACATGAGCTTCTTCCAGGGAAGTAATAAAGTTTAATCCGTCTATAATCTCTTCCTTGGTATACTGCAGGGCATTATTCTCAACCCATGCCTTGCCGTACTTGGACTCCAGATAGAAAACCATCAGAATCGTCCTGTCATATTCATTCATGGCCAAGGGATAATACTCATCTCCTAACTTCTCCTGAAAGATGGGGCCTGCCGCCATTAAGTCCGCCAAAGACTTGGGAGTCTCTAAACCGGCTTTCGCAAAGGTAGATTTGTTCCAATAGAAAATACGGCCGGTCATGGCAACCGGTACCCCCTGAAGCTCACCGGCTATGGTACAGGCATTTAATTTATCTTCAGAAAACTGAGTTAAATCCAAAATATCGGATACCTTATTCAAATCGTAAAACGCAGAACCGTCGGAGCTGAAAGAGGTGATCCAGTTCCAGTTAATCTGGTTTACATCCGGCGCCGTTGCAGTTGCAAAAGACGCGCTCATTTTATCCTCCCAGCCGGTCCAGGCCGCATACTGCATCTCAACCTTAATGTTAGGATACTTAGCCATAAATGCCTCTACAGCTTTCATGGTAGCCTCATGTCTTCCGTCTCCGCCCCACCAGCTCATGGTAATGGTAATGGGATCCGTCGTATTAACCGTCAGCCCTTCAGCTGCCGCAGGCTCTCCCGCAGTAGTCTCTTCCGGAGCCTGAGTTGCCGCTGCAGTGGTCGCTGCGTTGTCGCTTCCGCCTCCGCAAGCTGCCAAAGACAGCGCCACAGTGGATGCCAGTACCAGAGATGCAATTTTCTTAATGCTTTTTCTCATATTTTCTCCCTCTCTTTTCCGCTCCCCTTTGCTTTTGATTATTGATTTATACTAATATCTTTTTAATGCAAAGGTTTGCAATTATTTTTATAAAATTATGCATATCGCTCATAGTTTTGTGGACTTTATTAGTATATTTAGAGCAAATATGCATTAATTTCATGTGTGGTTTAATAATATCACTGTTATTTTCATATGTCAATTGTGTATTTCGCCCACTTTTATAAATATTTTTTATCTATTTTGACTAATTTCTTTTATTTTAAATTTGTGGTATTATATATATAATCAAAAAATAAAAGAAGTTTACAGATTTTGCAAACGTTTGCAAAATATTTTCTGATAACTTTTTAACAAACTTTTTGGTATTTTATGATGGAGGAGATATTTACTATGAAAATCCTGGACCGTTACATTGACCAGCTTTTGGAGCGAAGCACCCCTCAGGCGCCCATCTGGAACATTGAAAAAATCCGCGAAGGCGCTGAACCATCTTGGAACTATATGGACGGCTGTATGATCAACGCTATCCTGGAACTTTATCTTATAAAAAAGGACTCTAAATACTTGGAATTTGCTGATGCGTTTATTGACTATTTTGTAGAAGAGGACGGCCGGATCCATTCCTACTCTCCGGAAGAATATAACCTGGACAACATTAATGCCGGAAAAACCTTGTTTGAGCTTTATGAGCTGACTCACAAGGAAAAATACCGCAGGGCCATGGACACAATCTACAGACAGATACAGGGGCAGCCCAGGACCTCCACCGGGAATTTCTGGCACAAACAGATTTACCCTAATCAGATCTGGCTGGACGGCCTTTATATGGCCCAGCCCTTTTATATGCAATATGAGGCTACCTACAATGACGGAAAAGGCTGTATAGACAGCTATGAACAATTTCTTCACGTGTATGACTTAATGCGGGATACCCGCAATGGTTTATACTACCATGCCTATGATGATTCCCGTCAAATGTTCTGGTGTGATAAGGTCACCGGTCTGTCTGACAACTTCTGGCTCCGGGCTCTGGGCTGGTACGCCATGGCTCTTATCGATACCATGGATGTAATGCCTGCTTTCATGTGCGGGGAAAAGGAACGGCTGAGAGTCATCTATCAGGAGCTGATTGATTCCATGCTGCCCTATCAGGATGAAGAAACCGGTATGTGGTATCAGGTGGTAAACCGGGGCGGCATCGCTCCTAACTATCTGGAAACCTCCGGCTCCGCCATTTTTGCCTTTGCTATTATGAAAAGCGTACGTCTGGGATTTTTAGATGACAGCTATTATTCTTGGGGAAAAAAGGCCTTTGACGGCATCTGCCGCACCAGATTGTCCGAGAAGGACGGAGAGCTTCAGCTTGACGGCATCTGTCTGGTAGCCGGCCTTGGCAACAAGGAAAAACGAGAAGGCACTTTTGATTATTATATGCGGGAACCCATTGTAAAAAATGAAGCCAAAGGGGTTGCTCCCCTGATTCTGGCTTATATCGAGGTGTTGATGAAAGAAAATAGAGTAAGATAAAGACGCGGCAAAATGAAAGAAAGCGGACAATGATAATAATCGAAAGCCGCTTTCTTTTTTTCTTAAACTTTATTGCATCCTGTTCCCCTGTCATGAAATCCGATAGGCGGCATACACCTGGGTGGTCGCCATATCGGAGTGGCCCAGCATAGCCTGGACGGCCTGGATGTCGGCACCGCTTCGAAGGAGATGGGCAGCAAAAGAATGCCGCAGGGAATGAGGGGTAATGTCGGCCTGGATCCCCGCTTTTTCCCCATAATATTTAATAATTTTCCAAAAGCCCTGACGGGTCATGGCCCTGCCGTTACAATTCGTAAACAGTAAATCGCTCTCTTGGCCTTTTAGCAGCTGGCTTCTGGCCTGCTCCAGATAAGCGGACAAGGCCTTGGACGCCTTTTTCCCGAAAGGAATCGTCCTCTCCCTCTGCCCATCCCGGCAGACCAGAAACCCTACGCTTAAATTAATATCGGAAAGCCGTAAATTGATCAGCTCAGACACTCGGATCCCTGTTGCATAGAGAAGCTCCAGCATTGCCTTATCCCGAATTTCTTTGGCATTTTTTCCCTCCGGCTGGGACAAAAGAGACTGAACCTCCTCCACCGAAAGGATCACCGGAGCTTTTTTCTCCACCTTCGGAGCCCTTAAAAGCTCCGCCGGATCCTTCTTAATCCGACCTTCCTTAAATTGGTAATGAAAAAACGCCTTAATAGCCGCCAGCTCTCTGGATATAGTGGTGGTGGCTTTTCCTTTTTTTTCCATATACAAAATATAAGAGTTAAGACTGGTTTTTGTTACCTTTTCAGGTTCCAAAATCCCCTGGGCTCTTAGATATTCTTCCAGCTGCATCAAATCTCGCTGGTAAGAAATCTCCGTATTTTTTGACGTTTTTTTTACATCCCGTAAGTAAATCACAAAATCCTGTATCGCTTCTAACATACCGATTCTCCCTGTCCGGCGCTTTCCCTTGTAAACCCCAATACCCAAAATAGACCCGAAAATAAGCCTTTAGCCTACATTATAACCGTAATTTTTCATAAAATCAAACATATTTTTCCCACCGTTCCCCTATTTTCACCATACTTTACATAAAAAATACAACATGTTGAAAGCAGAATTTTTTCCCTCTCAACATGTTGTAAAATTCAGGTAAAAATTTTTTCTTATTCTTCTTTGGGAGCAAAATAATCCGGATGAGCCTGGCGGAAACGGTTTTTATTCTTTTGATAATATAATTTTATAAAGCTTATACCCGACTGTAAATCTCTTCTAAAAACTTTACGTCATTATGGTACCGATTTTTATTGGAATTTTCCAGCAGCATGGTAATATGAGGTTTCTTTGTCTTCAAATGCCTCATAAGAGGCTCATATTGAAACAGCCCCTCTCCTACATAACGAAAAATCTGCTCCCTGCCTTCAAAAATAAAGTCCTTCATATGGAGCATAGTAATCTTATCTCCATAGTAGGCAAATGCTTTATCTATGACTTCTTCCTGGCACTCTGTTTCTTCCGGGTGAATCAGATTAACAGGGTCCAAAATCACCTCTACATTGGGTGAATCAATATCCTCCAAAAAGCGTTTCATCATGGCCGGGCTGTAGAGGGTGTGATCGAAAACCCCTTCTACTCCTACGATAACCCCCAGTTTTTCCGCATTGGACACGATCTCTCTCATACTTTTTAGCAGAAGCTGATAGGAAGTTTCGGTAAAGGTCTCCGGCGTTACCTTCATATTGGGATCCATGCGGCCTGTCTCTGTCCCCACCATATCTGCGCCGATAATTTTGGCGTATTTTAAGTGTTCAATAAACTTGGCCACCTCTTCTTGGCGTTTTGCCTCAACAGGGTTTACCGGATTAATGTAGCATCCCAAAACCGCCACATGGATGTTGTTTTTCTCCAACAGAGAGCCAATGTGCCGGGCAAAGCCAGGGCTGTAATGCCCTACGGAAAAATCATAATCAGAAATGGATTTTGCGAAAGCAAGCTGAATCTGATCAATATGATTCTCTTTTACTTCCCGAAATAAGGCTTCCATCGGCATCTTTGGACAAATATCATGGCAGCGCATGCCGAAGCTTATCATTTTACAAAGTCCTCCCGGTAAGGATTAAAAATATCCAGCAGCTTGGTCTTTTCCAAAGCAACTACTCCGTGAACCACATTGGGAGCCACATGGTAAATGTCGCCGGTCCCCAGCACCTTGTCTTCTTTGCCCTCCTCCTGGTAAACCAGAGAGCCTTCCACAATGTAACCCATCTGCTCATGAGGATGGCTGTGTTTTGCCCCTACAGCTCCTTTCTCAAACTGAAGCTCTACTGCCATAAGATTCTCGCTGTAGGATAAAATCTTGCGAACCACACCGCCGCCCAGATCCGTCAATGGGATAGTTTTGTTTTCTGTGTACATAGTTTTTCCTCTCCTCCTAAGATTTTATTTCTACTATAACCCTTCCCTATGAATTTTTTAATTATGCATCTACACTATAATTAGGAGCTTCCTTTGTGATATGAATATCATGAGGATGGCTTTCCTTTAAAGATGCGGCGGAAATCTTTACGAACCGGCCATTTTCCTGCAAAGTCTTAATATCCTTGGCACCGCAGTAGCCCATGCCGGAGCGCAGGCCTCCCAGCAGCTGGAATACTGTATCCTCTACCAGTCCCTTATAAGCCACACGGCCCTCTACGCCTTCCGGTACCAACTTTTTGGCATCGCTTTGGAAGTAACGATCCTTGCTGCCGTTTTCCATAGCCGCAATAGAGCCCATGCCACGGTATACCTTATACTTACGGCCCTGGAACAGTTCGAAATCGCCCGGGCTCTCATCGCATCCGGCAAACATGCTGCCCATCATGCAGACACTGCCGCCTGCCGCAATGGCTTTGGTAATGTCTCCGGAGTATTTAATCCCGCCGTCGGCAATAATGGGAATCCCGTACTCTTTGGCTACCTCATAGCAGTCCATAACCGCTGAGATCTGAGGCACGCCGATGCCTGCAACTACACGGGTAGTGCAGATGGAGCCAGGCCCGATACCAACCTTAACAGCATCTACTCCTGCCTCAATTAAAGCTCTGGTAGCATCTCCGGTTGCCACGTTGCCTGCTATTACCGGAAGAGCCGGATATGCCTCCTTAATCATCTTTACGCAGCGGATAACATTAGCAGAATGGCCATGAGCGGAATCTAACACGATTACGTCCACATGAGCCTTTACCAATGCCTCTACCCTCTCTAACACATTAGCCGTAATCCCTACTCCGGCGCCGCACAAAAGGCGTCCCTGGGTATCCTTGGCAGATAAGGGGTATTTGATCTGCTTCTCAATATCCTTAATGGTAATCAGACCCTTTAAGTTAAAGTCCTTGTCCACAATAGGAAGCTTCTCCACTCTGGCCTTGGCCAAAATCCTCTTGGCCTCCATCATAGTGATGCCTTCCTCTGCGGTTACCAGATTCTCGGAGGTCATGCACTCTTTAATCTTCTTGGAGAAATCCTCCTCAAACTTTAAATCCCGATTGGTAATAATGCCTACCAGCTTCTTTCCCTGGGTAATCGGTACGCCGGAAATCCGGAATTTTCCCATAAGCTCGTCTGCGTCTTTTAATGTATGCTCCGGGGAAAGATAGAATGGGTCGGTGATAACACCGTTCTCAGAACGCTTTACCTTATCTACTTCCTCAGCCTGCGCCTCAATTGACATATTCTTGTGGATAATGCCAATGCCTCCCTGTCTTGCCATGGCAATGGCCATCCGGTGTTCGGTAACCGTATCCATGCCCGCGCTCATCAGGGGGATGTTCAGTTTAATGGTCTTCGTAAGATAAGTGGTTAAATCCACCTGGTTGGGAATCACTTCTGAATAAGACGGCACCAGAAGCACATCGTCAAAGGTAATGCCTTCACCAATAATTGTACCCATTCTAATTATTCCTCTCTTTCTTATTAATTTGAACTCCCGGACAGAGGATTCATCCGTTCCCTGCCTCAGGGTTATTAGTAATAAATACTAGCAAATTTTATATTGTTTGTCAAACGGAAGGACCATTAAAAATTCATTTTATTTACTTATAACTATCTATTTATTTTTTTGATAGTTTAGCAAGGTATCAAAGCATTGCGGCAGGACTGCGATTTAAAAAAGCACCGCAAAATCATTAATTTATGACTTTACGGTGCTCTCTTTACGCCCAAAGGCATTTTCTTACAATACAACTTTTCTGGGAGTGGTATTGCGGATGCACTGGAGCATACGGTCGTTAGGCTCAAAAATCACCTTAGTTCTGTTCTGCCCTGCCTGATAAATAAAAGCATATTTTTTTGCGTCCGTCCGCCCGGAAGAACAATCTACAGTTTTGGTTCCCGGAGCCTCATAATCCTTTAATACATAGGAGTCAGCAGGCGCCATCATTAAAAGGGCGTCCTTATCACACTCCAATACCTTTTTCCTTTTATTCCGGTTCATAATCCGATCAATGGAAAGCTGGCCGTCAATATACAGGTACTCAAACTCGGTATTGAGCTGCAGCAGTGCAAAATAAGAAACTCCGCAGACAGCAAGCAAGATTACAATCCCAATATAGGAGGCCAAGGCCATTAGCAAGGATACTGCAAATAGTATCCCCAACAAAATCTTTACCGGAAGGGCATAGGGGGGATTTTTACGCTTTACCAGTTGCTCTACATATGCATCTTGAATCATTGGTGTACTCTCCTTTTACAAGGGGGAGTGATTACATCATTCCGCCCATTCCTGCTCCGCCAGGCATTGCCGGAGTCTCTTCCTTAATATTAGCAACTACGGACTCGGTTGTCAATAAGGTGGAAGCGACACTGGTTGCATTCTGCAAAGCACTTCTGGTAACCTTTGCCGGGTCTAAGATACCTGCCTGAATCATATCTACGTATTCTTCCTTGTATGCATCAAATCCTACTCCTACGCCGGCTTCGCGAACCTTGTTGATGATAACGGAACCTTCTAAGCCTGCGTTGGCTACAATATGGAATAAAGGAGCTTCCAACGCCTTTAAGATAATCTGAGCGCCGGTCTTTTCATCGCCCTCCATGTCAGCCAGCATTCCCCTTACTGCTTCTGCTGCGTGTACATATGCAGAACCGCCGCCTGCGATAATTCCTTCCTCAACAGCAGCTTTGGTTGCTGCCAAAGCATCTTCCATACGCAGCTTAGCTTCCTTCATCTCGGTCTCGGTTGCAGCGCCTACACGAATTACGGCAACGCCGCCTGCCAGCTTAGCCAATCTCTCCTGAAGCTTTTCTTTGTCAAAATCAGAGGTAGTCTCTTCAATCTGAGCACGAATCTGGCCAACTCTTGCGGAAATCTCATCCTTGTCGCCTGCACCGTCTACAATAACGGTATTCTCCTTCTGAATCTTAACGGATTTTGCACGGCCTAAATCTTCCATGGTAACTTCCTTTAAGTCTAAGCCCAGTTCATCGGAGATTACCTGACCGCCGGTTAAAATAGCAATATCCTTTAACATCTCTTTTCTTCTGTCCCCATAGCCGGGAGCCTTAACTGCCACAACGTTAAAGGTTCCACGCAGCTTGTTGACGATCAAAGTGGTAAGAGCCTCGCCTTCCACGTCCTCCGCGATAATCAGCAGTCTTGCACCGGTCTTTACAATCTGCTCTAACAGAGGAAGGATATCCTGGATATTGGAAATCTTTTTGTCGGTAATAAGAATGTACGGATCCTCCAGATTAGCCTCCATCTTGTCCATATCTGTGCACATATATGCAGAAACGTAACCACGGTCAAACTGCATACCTTCTACTAAATCCAACTCGGTTTTCATGGTCTTGGATTCCTCGATAGTAATAACGCCGTCCTTAGAAACCTTCTCCATAGCATCTGCAACTAAATCGCCTACTGCATCGTCAGATGCGGAAATAGCTGCTACTCTGGCAATCTGAGCCTTGCCCTCAATAGGTTTGCTCATCTTGGCAATTTCGTCTACTACTGCCTCGGTAGCTTTCTTCATTCCCTTTCTTAACACAATAGGATTCGCTCCTGCCGCCAGGTTCTTCATTCCCTCTGCAATCATAGCCTGAGCCAGTACGGTTGCGGTGGTGGTGCCGTCGCCTGCTACATCGTTAGTCTTGGTAGCAACTTCCTTTACCAGCTGAGCGCCCATATTCTCAAATGCGTCCTCTAGCTCAATCTCCTTTGCAATGGTTACGCCGTCATTGGTGATTAAGGGTGCGCCGAAGGACTTATCCAAAACAACATTGCGCCCTTTGGGGCCTAAGGTCACACGTACAGTATCCGCTAACTGATTTACGCCGGTTTCTAATGCTTTTCTGGCTTCTACGCCGTATTTAATTTCCTTTGCCATGGTTCATCAACCTCCAAAATATAAAATTATGTGATAAAATATAACAGTTTCGACAAGATGCCTTTTACTCGATTACTGCCAGGATATCGTTCTGTTTTACAATTACGTACTTTTCTTCATCAACCTCTACATCGGTTCCGGAGTATTTAGAGTAGATAACTTTATCTCCTGCCTTTACCTGCATAGTAATCTCCTTGCCGTCTACCACGCCGCCGGGACCTACTGCAATCACCTCTGCCTGCTGGGGCTTTTCCTTAGCCTGACCTGGTAATACGATACCCGACTTGGTAGTTTCCTCAGCTACTAACTGCTTTAACACAACTCTGTCAAATAACGGTACTAATTTCATTATAAAATCCTCCTTTTATCAGAAACTGCTGTTTTATTTTTACTTTCTGGTAAAGTTATAGCACCCATTATTAGCACTGTCAAGGGTTGAGTGCTAATTTTATGATTTTTTTATAATCTAATACCGCGGTCAAGGGGCCATATATGACTCTTGTACCCGCAAAACACCGAAAAGGAGCCATTTATATTTATATCAAAAAATTCCTGTAATTATACCTTTTCTTTTTTGCTGTTCCGTATTACAATAATATAAACTTTTATTTTCAAACTGAAAGGAGCTATCCATATGTCCAAGAATAATCTGGGTAAGGCAATGGCATTTATAGCCGGGGCGGCTGCGGCTGCAGCAGGCATTGCTTATTTCGCCAAATATAAGTCCTTCCACAAAGAATTGGAAAAAGATTTCCATGATTTTGAGGCCGAGGACTTTGATGAGGATTTAGACGAAGAGAGCGGCGTTTCCACAGATCTCAATAATCCTGCCCACCGTAACTATGTCTCTTTATCTTCCAGCAAGGATGAGTTTAAAGCGGCCGCCAAGGACGTAAAAGACTCTGTGGAGGTGGCAGCCAGCGCTGCCAAAGATGTATTAAAGGACACAGCTGCTGTTTTAAAAGATACAGCTCACGGCGCAGTCAGCGCCGCCGTAGATACCGCTCATATTGCCACAGCCGCCGTAAAAGAGACCATCGGTTCCTATAAGGAAAAGTTTTCCGGGGACAATGAAGCAGAGAGCCAGAACAGCTTTTCTGATTCCGGTTCTATCGAAAAGGCCGCGGCAGAAGCTGCAGATCAGATTGCAGAGGCTGCGGACGCTTTTGCGGACCAGATGGATAAAGCTTCCGGCAAGCCGGCAGAACCGGCAGAAAAGACTACCAAAGTAGAAGAAATTACAGAATAGGCGCCTTAAAAAGGAAAAGAGGATGTTGCGGCATCCTCTTTTATTCTACAACAGGTTTTCTGTATAAAATCAAAATTTTTTCCAAGTGTCCCGCACAAATAGCAGCAATAATGGGAACAGCTCCAAACGGCCTGCCAGCATATCAAAAATCAAGATCACCTTTGCGCCATTGCTGAAAATGGAAAAGTTGGCGGACGGGCCTACCAGCTCCAGCCCGGGACCGATATTATTTAAGGTAGCTGCCACCGCTGTAAAGTTGGTAACCAAATCCAGGTTATCGAAGGCCAGGAACAGAATGGAAAAAGAAAACAGCAGCACATAAGCAACCATAAAAACATTGGTGGAACGGACAACCTCATGCTCAATGGCTTTGCCGTCCATTTTAATCCGCTTCACGCTCTTCGGGTGCAGGTACTGAAGCAGCTCCTTCCTTACGGTTTTTATCAAAATTAAAAATCTGGACACCTTGATGCCGCCGCCGGTGCTTCCTGCACAGGCGCCTACAAACATCAGCATAACTAAAATCGTTCTGGATACCTGGGGCCATAAATCAAAATCAGCCGTAGAATATCCCGTAGTGGTAATAATGGAAGCCACCTGAAAAGCCGCCTGCTGAAAGGCCTCCGCCACACTGCCGTACAGATGCCAGATGTTGGCGGTAATCACCAAAACCGCCACCCCGATAATAGCAAGATACCCCTTCACCTCTTCGATCTGGAAAGCCTGTCTGGCCTTTCCCATCAGGATAAAAAAGTAAGCGCTAAAGTTTATGCCGAACAAAATCATAAAAATGGTGATAATTACCTGATGGTACACGGAATAACCGGCAATGCTGTCATTGCGGATGCCAAAGCCTCCTGTACCTGCGGTTCCAAAGGACAGAGTCAATGCATCGAAGAGCGGCATGCGGCCAATAAGCAGCAAAACAACCTCCAGCACCGTCATGCCGATATAAATTTTGTAAAGAATCTTTGCTGTAGAACGTACCTTAGGCACCAGGCGGCTGACAGAAGGACCCGGGCTTTCCGCCTTCATAATATTCATATGGAATCCGCCGCTCATAGGAATCAGAGTCAGCAAAAACACCAGTACTCCCATACCGCCGATCCAGTGAGTAAAGCTTCTCCAGAACAGAATACTTCTGGGCAGTTCCTCCACAGATAAAAGAATGCTGGCTCCGGTGGTGGTAAATCCGGAAACCGTCTCAAACAGAGCGTCGATAGGATTTTTAATCGCCCCGCTGAAAGCAAAAGGCAGGGCGCCCATTACGCTTAGGGCTATCCAGCTTAAAGCCACGCTTACAAATCCCTCTCTGGCGAAAAACACCTGACTGCGGGGCTTTGTATACTTCAAAACCATACCGGTAAAAAGACAGATCACTATGGTTTCCACAAAAGCCCAGATGGCTGTTTCTCCGTAAATCAATGCCACAATGGCGGACGGAGCCATCAGTGCGGCTTCCAAAACCAGTGTCCAGCCCACAATATATTTAATTATTCCATAGTTCATGGCTTATACCTGTTTTCTGAGAATGTCGTTGACATCCTGAAGCCCTTTCTGCGTGGTTACGATAATAACGGTATCTCCTACCTCAATCTGATCATGACCTCTGGGAATAATAATCCGGCCATTGTGGTTAATGCAAACCACCAGAAGATTCTTTTTTAGAGATAGATCCATCAGCGGTACTCCTACTACCGGACCGTGTTCCCGGATAGAAAATTCCAGAGCCTCCGCCTTATTATCTAAAATCTGGTACAAAGTCTCCACGTTACTGCCGATGGAGTTCTGCATGGCCCGGACATACTGGAGAATGTAATCCGCTGTAATGTATTTCGGATAAATGACGCTTCCCAAGTCCAGCTTATCAATAATACTGTCAAAGGCAAACCGGTTCACCTTCGTAACCAGCTTGGCGTTGCTCTGCTCCTTGGCGTAAAGGGAGAGGAAAATATTTTCCTCGTCAATATTGGTCAGGGGAACAAATGCTTCTGTAGAAGGCAGACCGGATTGAAGGAGAAGCTTCTTATCCGTTCCGTCTCCATTGATAATCACAGCCTCAGGCAAAAGCTCACTTAATTCGTCGCACCGCCTGATATCCTGCTCTACAATCCGCACCTTAATCTTCATATGGAGAAGCTGCTTTGCCAGATAATAGCCTACGGTTCCTCCTCCTACAATCAAAGCGTCTTTTACCTGATTAGTAGCTAACCCGATCTTCTTAAAGAAAGCGGCCGAATTTTTCGGCGAAGCTACAATAGAAACCAGATCATTATCCTTTAAAATAAAATTTCCGCCGGGGATAATTACCTCCCCGTCTCTCTCAACCCCGCAGATGAGAACATCGCACTTAAACCGATCCGACAAACCGGATACTGCCAGACCGTCCATATGAAATTCCGGCTTTATTTTAAATTTTAAAAGCTCTACGCGGCCTTTGGCAAAGGTATCGATCTGGATAGCCGACGGAAAGCGCAGAAGCCTTGCCATCTCCGTTGCAGTGGCAAACTCCGGGTTTAAGCTCATGGAAATGCCCAGCCGCTCTTTAATAAAGTTAATTTCCTCGCTGTAAATCGGATTTCGCACACGGGCAACGGTGTGGCATTTACTTACCTTTTTTGCAATCAGGCAGCACAAAAGGTTTAACTCGTCCGAATTGGTTACGGCAATCAGCATATCCGCCGTCTCAATGCCCGCTTCCTTCTGAATTCCAATGCTGGCGCCGTTGCCGATTAAATACATGGCATCAATCTCCTCGGTAAACTCCTGAAGTTTCTGGCCATTGGTGTCAATCAAAATAATGTCATGCTGTTCCTCACTCAGCTGCTGGGCCAGGGTTCTTCCTACTTTCCCGCATCCGATGATAATAACTTTCATCTCTTCCTCCGCAATCAGATAGTATTCTATAAGCCAACTTCTCTATTATACCATTTTAATACTTTTTGAAAATAGGAAATTTCTTTAATTTACATTTTTCCTGTTTTTTCGTAAAAAAAGACGGGTAAAAGCAATGCCTTTTCACCCGTCTTTTTCTGCGCTGATAACAGAGTCTTTCTATGTTACCGGCTGCTCTCTCTGCCGTAAACCTCAATCTGGGTCAGCGCCGGGAACGGCGAGGGATCCTCTGCCTTAATCAGTTCTCCCAGCTTGATCCAGGAAATATTCTTCTTTTCAATGGCAAAGGTATGGCTCTCCACACTCTTTTCCATGTCCACTATCTGACTGGTTCCGTCAGAGAAAGTCAAAGTGGCTTTTATCCACCAGTTGTCATGGGGGAAATCGGCCCTGGTATAAAGTACAATGGTATCAAAATCCACAGGGCGGCCAAAATCCAGGGTCATTTCCGCGTCATCCTGACGGTTGATTCCCCATGACTCATAGGGCCAGTTGCCATGACTTACATTGGCTACCACACCGTCTATAGCGTTGCGGGCTGCAAAAACCGCTTCTCCTCTGGTCTCTACATTGGCATAGGTATGGGGATAGCAGCCGGGGTCGCCGTGCTGATCCATCACATTTTTCGCCAAATTTTTGTAGGAAGCCGTCTCCCAGGCCTTAGCCCGGCGCAGCGTCAGATAGTGGCGTTCTCCGGTAAAAGCTTTTGGATTATAGGAGGTCTTTTTTTCCTCAAAGGGCACATCATAAACCACCTGCTCTTTGGTTATATATACAAACGACTCGTCCATGGTATCGTCCACTCTCACTACATAAAACGCCTCTGTCTCGGGAAAGGCAAACAAAATCTGATCCCCGGGAGCGTACTCCCCCTCCCAGGCCAGAATCACCTCCCCGGTCTTTAAAGCCTTTGCCTGGGCCTTTGTGACGCCTTCCCTATCTCTTACTGTAATTGCTGCTTCCATAAAAACTCCCTCCTGAAATGTATTCTGGCTCTATTCTACAACAAGAAGCCGCTCTGTGGAAATACACAATTTTATCAATTTGTTGTCATTTTTTGCAAAAGCTAGATTACCCTTTTACGCCGGTTGCCGCAATTCCTTCTACAAAGTATTTCTGCAGGGCCAGGAATACAATCAGTACCGGAATCAGAGACAGAACAGATGCTGCCATAATAAGGCCGTACTCGGACGAGTTCTGTCCGATAAACATACGCAGGCCAATCTGAAGGGTTTTCTTGGCTTCGGTCTTTAAGTAGATCAACGGGCCAAGGAAGTCGTTCCAGGTGTTTACAAAGGTAAAAATAGTCAGCGTGGACAATGCCGGCTTTGCCAGAGGCAGCATGATTTTTCCGTAAATCTGGTACTCGCTCATTCCGTCAATGCGGGCCGCCTCGCACAGCTCGTCCGGAATCCCCTGATAAAACTGGCGCATCATAAATACTCCGAAAGCGGAGAATGCCTGCAAACAGATAATAGCCAAATGAGTATCATTAAGGCCAAAGGATCTCATCATCATAAATTGGGGAACCATGTATACCTGCCAAGGTACGGCGATAGTTGCCACGTAGGCCAGAAACAGGATATTTTTATAATGAAAATTCAGCTTGGCAAAGGCATAGGCCGCAAAACTGCTGGTAAAAAGCTGCAGAAGGGTTACGATAATTGTCAGCTTGGCAGTATTTAGCACAAACTTTGCCAGCGGGATCTTAGTCCAGATCTTTACGTAGTTTTGCCACTGGGGATTTTCCGGAATCCACTGAATCGGTACAATAAATACGTCTTTATCCAGTTTTAAGGAAGATGACAGCATCCATGCAAACGGAACCAGCATCAAAAGGGAAATAAAGATCAGCACCCCATAGAGGATTATTTTGGTAATTTTTTCGTGTTGGCGTTTTCCTTTCATCTTTCCCCCTCCTTAATTTGCGTATTTTTTCTCGCCTCTGAACTGGATGATGGTAACAGCCAGAACCAGAAGGAAGAGAACCATTGCTACAGCGCTTGCATATCCTAAATTCCAATTGCGGAATGCTTCTTCATAGATATGGTACACCAGTACGATTGCGGATTCGTTGATTACTCCGTTAGAGCCGCCTGCCAGCATGTAAACAATGTCGTACACTTTAAAGCAGTTGATGGTCAAAATAATGGTAACAAAAAAGGTGGTAGGCTGAAGCTGGGGCCAGGTAATGTAGCGGAATTTTTGCCAGGAGCCAGCGCCGTCTAAGCTTGCCGCCTCGTACAGCTCGGCGTTGATTCCCTGAAGGCCTGCTAAGTAAATCACCATGTAATAGCCCATATTTTTCCAGACACTAAACAATACAATGGTAAACATTACCCAATCCTTGCTGGCCGCCCATTTGGGAAGTTTGTTGGCTGCCACATGGAATACATTATACAAAAGCATATTCACCGGACCGCTCTTTGCCGGAGAGAACAGCATGTTCCAAACTGCCGCTACCGCTACCAGGGAGGCAACATAGGGGAAAAAGCTGACAGTACGGAAGAAATTTCTTCCCTTAATCTTCTGATTTAATACCACCGCAAGGCCGATGGCGGCTGCCAATGTCATGGGAACCGTGGCAATACAGTAGATAATCGTGTTTTTAAAGGACGCTATAAACCGAGAATTTCCGAACATTTCCATAAAGTTGTCAAAAGCCGCAAACTCTATGGCCGTGTTTCCGTCCCATTTTAAAAATGCCAGAACGAATGCAAAAATAACCGGCCCCAGAGTGAATACGGCAAAGCCAATGAAATTAGGGGCGATAAAGGAATATGCAATCAAATCTCTTTTCTGCTGCCTGGTCATCCTTTCTCCGGTTTTGACCTGCTTAATTTTTTCTTCTACCGTTACGATTTGGGCCATTAATCTCTGCCGTTTTTTTGAATCCGTCTCCTCCGCCGCCCGGGCTTCAAGGTCTGCAAGCCTGGGAGTAAGCTTTGCAAGTTTCTGCTCTATAACAGCGGGATCTACGTTTTTTCTTTTTGCTGCCATACCCTTCCTCCTGTTTTTGTTTTCTGCATGTAAGAAGCGGACCGTTTAAAGTCCGCTTCGTGTTCATACAAACCATTTGACGAAATGCTAATTAAAACAGCGTGCTAGTGTGGTGTGTGGGGATTTTCTCTATTCAGCCAGAATCGCGCCGATTTTCTCATTCATCTGTGCAATTCCCTCATCAATGGTAATGCTCTCAGTCATAATGCCGTCATGAGCCTCATTTAATACGGTTTCAATCTCGGCGCTCTTTGGATGTACAGGCATTTCCAGATACAGGTTTGCAGTCTGAAGCGCTTCTTTGCTGGCGTCGTCAGACGGGAAACCATCTACGGATGCCACCATCTCAGCGATAGACTCGTTCATAGATGCCGGGATGGAGCCGGTGGAAGCGATAATTTCAGCTCCCTCCTCGCCGGTTACAAACTTTACGAATTCCCAAGCCAGATCCTTGTTAGGAGCAGAGGTGGGGATTGCTAAAGCGGTAATGGTTGCCAAAGTGGAACCAGGTTCTACGCCCTCAGCGTGAGGATATTTTGCAAGGCCCCAGTTGGTGCAGTCTGTGTACTCGCCGGTCTTGATCTTGTCAATAAGAGTGGGAATAAACCAGGAACCCATATTCATCATTCCTACGTTGCCCTGAGAGAAAGCGCCGGAGTAATGAAGGCTGGAGGTCTTTAAGGTTGCGTAATCCTGGCATACGCCGTCCTGCTGCTGCTTTAAGATCATCTCATAATAGGGCTTGGTAAAATCATAAGTACCGCCTACAATAGAGTTTTTGCCGTCTAAGATGCCAAATAGCTGGATCGCGCTTCTCCAAGTGTGATAGTGAGCGCCGTATACTTCCTGTCCCGGATCGGTAACTGTCAGCTTTCTTGCCAGCTCGTCATACTGCTCAAAGGTCATATCATTGCTGGGATACTCTACGCCTGCCGCATCAAATACGTCCTTATTGTAGAACAGTACCCAGAAATCGCTTCTGAAAGGCAGTTCGTACAGATTTCCGTCCACGGTTACCTGATCGGTAATGCCTCCGTACATCTTTAAATCAATGCCGTCGGCCTTAATCCGATCATTCAGAGGCTCTAACACTCCCTTATTTACCAGGGTCGCGTATCCGGGAACATCCTTGATGCAGACAACGTCAAAGTCGGATCCGGATCCGGTTAATTCGGTTGCCAGCACAGTCTGGTAATCAGAAGATCCAAGGTCTACCATCTCTACGGTTACTCCGGGATGGGCGGCTTCAAAGGCCTCAATCAACGGCTCATAATAAGTGGTTAAACTGATGTCCCATACAGACCATTTTAAAGTAGTGTTTTCACCGGAAGCTGCAGCGGTGGTTTCTGCCGGTTTTTCAGCGCCAGCGCTATTATCAGCTGCGGCAGCGGTAGTATCAGCCGGAGCGGCGGTGGTGGCGTCTGATGCGGAGCCTCCGCATCCAGCCAGGCTGGCTGCTGCGAGAGATGCTGCAAGTGTCAGGCTTACAAATCTTTTTTTCATGTTTCCTTCCTCCTGATTTTCATCATCTTTGTCATGTTTGACTATGGCCTTATTATATCCTCCAATCCTCCCTTTCTGAATGGAATATTGTTTAGAAAATATTCACTATTCCAATCCTTATTTCATTTCTTCTTTGGGACAGATTGCATAAAAATGTAATTTTCTACGAGAATCCGGTAAATTTTTATGATTTTATTTCCAATCTTCTCAAAAACTGGTATGATTAAGGTAAAACATGTATCTATCGTATAAATATATAATTTAAAGAAGCTGCAGGAGATGTGTAATGAAATTCCCTTTTCCAAAAACCATCCGGGTAAAGCTGATGGCCGCTGCCGCCGGAATCACCCTGGTTATTTCCCTTCTTACTCTAACCATATATTTTTTCGTATTTCAGTCCTTTTTAAGGAAAAATCAGGTTCAGTCCTCGGAGTTCAACCTGCAGCTTGTAACCGCCAATGTAGCTGCCAATATGGCGGATATTATTTATTTCAGCAAGTGGACCTGCTCCAGCAGTGCGGTGCTTCACTATCTGGAACAGTTGGGAAGTGCGGACGGCCTCCCTCTGTCCGCCAGCGCCGACTCTGGCAATCTGCGGCCATTGGCTCTTTCCTCCTTTGAGCGTTTTAAAGAGGAATACCAGAACACGCCTCCCAAAGACTACATTACCCATGCTCTGATCTCCACTGCCAGCCGGAATAATTTTCTCCACATTTTGGGGCCGTCAGAGGGCAGCCGTCCTCATGCCGCAGATATTGTATACCAGGCCCCTTATTTTGAAACTCTTTTCCAGGCCAGAGATTTTTCCTGGATTGGGTTAAAGGACGATTTATTTGTCAACGTCAATCCTCCCAAAGTACTTCCCATTATTCGCCCGGTGTATAATGAATTTAATTCCGATATTATCGGCTGGTCCTATTTAAGCGTCAGCCAGGAACTATTTACGGATTACTTAAACGCCTATCCCCTTGGAGATGACGGAATGCTGTTTTTTACCATGGGAGATATTACCTATTACCTTAAAGATGGGGAATTTGAAATAGCCCGAGATCTGTGTACTCCTCTGAAGGAGTTAAACGCCTATTCCCTAAACGACGCCACCACAGTCCAGACCGTAGAGATGGCAGACGGAAGCAGGCGGACTATGATTACCATCCCGGTGGAGGGTGTAGAGGGCTGGTCCTTCTCCCAAATTTTGTCAGAGCAGCAGTTTGCCCAGCAGAAAAAGTTTTATTATATGCTGATTGCCGGGATCTGCCTGACCATCTTCTGTCTGGGCCTGCTTTTAATGCTTCTGTTAAACCGGATTATTAATGTGCCGGTAAAGGCCATCAAACAAAAGATTGATGCCGTATCCCAGGGGGATTTCTCCAGAGATCCGTCTATTGAGTGGGAGCACGAGCTGGGTGATATCGGAAAAGGCATTAATTCCCTGTCCACCAGCATTGTCACTCTTATGGACAAGCGGATTGAGGATGAACGGCACAAAAAAGATTTGGAATACCAGATTCTTCAGAGCCAGATTAATCCGCATTTTCTCTACAACACTTTAAATTCCATCAAATGGATGGCAACCATCCAGGGAGCAGGAGGCATTGCGGAAATGACCACTGCTCTGGCAAGGCTGATGAAAAATGTTTCCAAGGGCACCAATGTCCCCATTACTCTCCGGGAAGAGCTGGAACTGGTAAAGGATTATTTTCTGATTCTCCAGTACCGGTACGGCGGCAGCATTTCCCTGGACTGTACGGTTTGCAGCGAAGATCTGTATGATTGCCGGATTCACCGGTTTACCCTCCAGCCTATTATCGAAAATTCCATGTTCCACGGCATCGAGCCAAAGGGACAGGCCGGAAAAATCACGGTTACCGCTATGGCGGAAACCGCCAGCTTCGGCAAGGTTCTGCGGATTTCCGTTACGGATAACGGCGTCGGCATGTCCCAGGAAGCTATTGAGAAGGTTCTTCACGGAGATGAGATTACCAGCGCCGACTTTTTCCGCCATGTAGGCATTAACAATGTAAACCGGCGTATTCAATACGCTTACGGGGAAAATTACGGCATCTCTATTACCAGCCAAGTGGGCAGCTACACCACTACCACCATTACCATTCCTTATTCAACGGAGGAAAATTATGATAAAGCTATTGATTGTAGATGATGAACCGCTGGTTCAGATTGGCATTAAGTCCATGCTGAATTGGACGGACTACGGTATTGAAGTGTGCGGCACTGCCATGAACGGTCAGGCCGCCCTGTCCATGATCGAAGAATTCGCCCCGGAGCTGGTGATCACAGATATTAAGATGCCTATTATGAATGGCCTTGATCTGGTAAAGCACTGCCGGGAACTGTACGGTCCTATCCCGGTCTTTATCGTCCTCACCAGTTATGAGGAATTCCAGCTTGTCCGCACCGCCCTGTCCTACCAGGTAACAGATTATTTAATTAAGCTGGAGCTGGACGCAGATTCTCTCGCCGAGTCCATCAGGCGGGCCCTGGACCGGCTGGAAGAGCAAAAGGCCAGCGCTGCTTATAAAGCCACCGGCGGAAAGCCTCTCCTTCAGGGCTATCAAGATAAATTTTTCCTGCGGCTTCTGCACAACTTGTTTGACAGTGAAGAACAATTCCTCCTTCAGGTGGCGGATTTGAAACTTAATTTTCAGGATTCCTGCTATATCGCCGCCCACTGTGAGATTCACGAATCCGGCCAGGCTGAGCTTGAGCATCTCCAGCTTATGAACCTGTATTCCAGCAGCCTGCAAATGGTGAAAGAAATTCTTTCCCGATACCTTTCCTGCTATGTGGTTTCCCTGGATTTAAAACATTTTTCTCTGATTTTCCATTTTCCTTCTGTTGAGGAAACGGATTGGGATCAGATTTCCAAAGCCCTTGACAATGCCTGCAGCATGGTTCACAATTACTTTAATGTGTGGCTTTCCGCGGGACTGGGGGCTCCTGTAGAAAGTCCTCTTTTGATCTCCCGCTCCTATCAGGAATCCAGGCAGGCGGCGGCTATGACCGGCCAAGACCATCCCGTAGCCTTTTTCCGGGATATCGAAGAGGGGGATGATACCTTTCATAACTACTTTAATATGTCGGTATTTAAAGAAGCCATCAAGCAGGCTTTTGAAGAATTTGATACAGACGCTTTAGAAAGTACGATTAAAGAAATGTGCCTGCTCTTTTCTTCCAGTTCCTGCCGCCTCCTCCAGGCTGTAGACGGCGCCTGCAATATCCTCTATTTGGCCATTTCCCTCCTTCCGGAAGGCGAGGATACAGTAGCCGGAATTTTCCAGGATACCCCGGGAGGTTACCGTTCCATTTACCGGGCCGCCACCACCCGTCAAGTGGTGGACTGGCTGGAGACTTTAAAGGACGGTCTATGTCAGGTTCTTCAGTCCAAGCGCAAGTCTTACAAAGATCATGTGATTACCAATATCCAGCGCTATATTGACAATCACGTGGAAGATCGGCTTCTTCTCAACGAAGTGGCCGGGGTCTTTGGCCTGAGCCCCAATTATTTAAGCTCTCTGTTTAAAAAGACCTGCAACATCGGTTTTACAGAATATGTAACCCAAAAGAAAATCAGTTTGGCAAAATCTCTTTTGCTGGAACAAAATATGAAAATTTATGAGGTGGCAGATCGTCTGAGTTTCGAGAGCGCCTTTTATTTCAGCAAGGTATTTAAGAAAGTAGAAGGGATCTCCCCCAGAGATTTTGTCCAGCAGCACACCGGGGAACTTCCCCAATAAATTCAGGAGGTACTGTTATGTTTACTGAAATTTTTCACACCCTAACCTGCTCCTCAGAGGATTCTCTCCCTCTCCGCTCTTTTGCGCCCTATCCTTCCGCTTCGGATCGGGCGGCCTGGCAGGCCCTTCCGGCCTCTCTAAAGGACACTTTGCTAAAAAATGGCCGGGACTTTCTCCACTATAAATATCCCATGCTGCAGGCAACGGATTACATGGATTTTTGCCGTACCGGAAACCGACAGAGGTATCAGGAGCGGATTTTTGACCGCCGTATTGCGTTAAATCATCTGGTTCTGGCAGAATGTGTAGAGTATAAAGGACGGTTTTTAGATGATATTTTAAACGGAATTTTTGCTATCTGTGAAGAAACCGCCTGGCAGCTTCCCGCCCATAATTCTTATATCCGGGATACTCCTCAATTAATTCTTCCTGATGTAAACCGGCCGGTAATAGATCTGTTCGCCGCTGAAACCGCAGCTATTTTATCCTGTGCCGGGTATCTTTTAAAAGATGCTTTGGACAGAGTCAGCCCAGTCGTTCTGGGGATGATCCGAAAGAATCTGGAAATCCGGATTTTTACGCCTTATTTAAAAGAACATTTCTGGTGGATGGGGGACGGAAAGAGTCATATGAATAACTGGACCTCCTGGTGTACGCAGAATGTATTGATGACAGCGGCCTTTTATGAAGGCTTAGGCGGGCATTCCAAAGCCGCCGGTTCCCTTCCCATGAAAGCTATATTAGAAAAATCCTGCCGCAGCCTGGATTACTTTTTGGACGAATACGGTTCTGACGGCTGCTGCGACGAAGGCGCCCAGTATTACCGTCACGCTGGCCTGACCTTGTTTGGAGCTATGGAAGTGCTCAACAAAATTACAGGAAATGCTTTCTCATCTTTGTATAAGGAGGAAAAAATACGCAATATTGCCTCCTATATTTTCCATGTCCATGTGGCAGGTCCGTATTACGTAAATTTTGCAGACTGTTCTCCCATTGCCGGGCGATGCGGGGCAAGAGAATTTTTATTTGGGAAAAGGACGGACAATCTAGAGCTTATGACCTTTGCGGCCAAAGATTATCTGGAAAGCGATGATCCGCTTATTTACGAGGAACACAACCTGTTTTACCACCTTCAGGCCATCTTTACCCATCAGGAGCTTTTAGGCTGGGATATCTCCCGCCCCTTGTCCTATCCGGATCTTTACTATCCCAGCGCCGGGGTATTTTTAGCCCGGGACGAGAACCTGTGCCTGGCAGTGAAAGCCGGGGACAACGACGACAGCCACAATCACAATGACGTAGGAAGCTTTACTATCTATAAAGAAGGAAAACCCTTGTTTATTGACGTGGGAGTAGAAACCTATCAAAAAAAGACCTTTTCTCCGGAGCGCTACGAAATCTGGACCATGCAGTCCCGATTCCATAACCTGCCTACCTTTGGGGATGACACGGGAATCACCGCCAGCGACAGCATCCCCTTAACCGCGGGGGGGATCATCCAAAAGGCAGGAGAAAGCTTTAGCGCCAGCCAGGTTGACGTTGAATTTAAGCCCTTTAATCCCCAAATTTCCATGGAAATTGCCCCGGCCTACGGAGATGCCAGAATCCTCTCTTACCGCCGGACAGCCGTCCTCCATAAGGCCGGATCAGACGGCCTGCCTGACAAAAATGCTTCCCAAGGCTCCTTTATCACCATCACGGATGCCTACAAGACTCAGGGCCTGCCTGTAACCCTATCCCTGATGACTTACGAAAAACCGGTTCTGACCGCCCCGGACTGCCTGTCTGTAGGCAGTCTGGGAACCTGCCGGATTACCGGCGCTTCCCATATTACCATAGAGTCTATTCCCATCACCGACCCTCGTTTAAAAGGCGCCTGGAAGCACGAGATCTACCGGTGTCTGGTCGCTCTCCCCTCCGATTGCAAAGAGGTTGTGATGACCATTAGGTAAGGCTGCTCTACTATTATTTAACCGATGAGCAGAAAATCCGGGAATACTGCAATGCACAGATGTCCGTGAACGGTTATACTGAAAGGCGGTACAGCCCTTATGGTTGGGACTATACCGCCTAATCTGAAATTACTTTCCTTTAACCGCAAACCTTGAATTTCCTGGGATTTTAACGATTATTGCCCCAGCTGTTCTAATACCCATTCTACATCATCTGTAGTCTTTAAAGTCTCCAATCTGGCCGGATCTTCCAAAAGAGTGCAGAGTTTGCTTAAAAGGTCTAAATGTTCATCACCAATACCTGCAATACCGAACACAAGCTGAGCCTTTTCTGCTCCAAAGTCCACTCCCTCCGGATATTGGAAGAATACAATACCGGTCTTCTTTACTGTATCCTTGGCCTGGGTAGTCCCGTGAGGAATAGCCACTCCCATCCCGATGTAGGTGGAGACAAGCTTTTCTCTCTCCTGCATAGCTGTTACATAAGTTCCGTCCACATAGCCCAGTTTTTCCAGCAAGTCGCCTGCAGCCTGGATTGCCTCTTCTTTGGTAACCGGCTTTTGGCCTAACCGGATCCCTTCCGCGATAATTACCTGCTTCTTTACGGGTACGTCAGGAATCACAATATCCGTGTTCTCCCCGGAAGGGGCGGCAGGCGCGTCCCCTGTGGTAAGCTGCACATACAGGGCATCCAGAGCCGGGTCAGCCAGGAAGTTTCCGATGGTAATAAGCTGAGCCTGAGGCGCGGATTTCCTGGCCCGATCAGCCAGAGTAGTCTGTACCACCGCGATGTCGCAATCAGAAGGAATATTATCTACAGAAGTGTTGATCACCGTAATATCCGGGCGGTTTGCTTTTAAACGGTTGCGAAACTTAGTAGCCCCCATTGCGGATGATCCCATTCCCGCATCGCAGGCAAAGACAATTTTCTTAATTCCCGTAGCTTTTTCAATAGTACCGGGAACTGCGGCCTGCCCTTTAGCCTGAGCCTTCATAGCAGCCATTTCGCTCTGCGCTTCCTCCAGGCTCTTTTCCCCTGCCATTTTTACCAAAGGAGAAGCGATTACAAAGGAAACGCCTGCGGCAATGAGTACCCCCAGAATTACCTTCAGCATATCCGGCCCAGGGGTCATCATCAGGTATGCGATAATGGAGCCGGGGGAAGCCGGGCCTACCAGGCCGCAGCCGGTCAGATTATACCAGAAAATTGCAGCTACATTACCTACTATGGGAGCGATGATTACCAAAGGATTCATTAAAATATAGGGAAAATAAATCTCGTGAATTCCTCCCAGCAGATGAATGATAATTGCTCCCGGCGCGGAATCTTTCGTCGCCTTATCTTTACAAAACAGCATATATGCCAGCAAAACGCCAAGACCGGGACCGGGGTTGGTTTCCAGCATATACATAATGGATTTTCCCGCTTCCGCCGCCTGGGAAGTTGCAATGGGAGTAAAAACGCCGTGGTTAATGGCGTTGTTTAAAAACAATACCTTAGCAGGCTCTATAAATACCGCAACTAAAGGCAGCAGGCTGTTATCTATCAGGACATTGACGCCTGCAGAAAGTATAGCCAGAATAGCGCTCATAAGGGGGCCGATAAAGACATAGCCCAGCATCGCTAAAATCATGCCCAGAATTCCGGCGGAAAAATTGTTGATCAGCATCTCAAAGCCGGCCGGCATATGGCCTTCCATCATCTCGTCAAACTTCTTAATGCAGAAGCCTGCCAAAGGGCCCATTACCATAGCTGCCATCAGCATAGTAATATTTGTGTTGCTCATAATGGCGCCGATTACTGCAATAGCGCCTACCACTCTGCCCCTGTCGCCGCCAATCATACGTCCGCCGGTGGAGGCAATTAATATGGGAATTAAATAGGTCAACATAGGGCCTACCATACTGTTAAACCCTTTATGAGGCATCCAGCCTGTATCTATGAAAAATGCAGCCAGGAACCCAAAGGCAATTAATGCTCCGATGTTGGGCATTACCATTGCCGACAAAAATTTACCAAAACGCTGTACTCTTGTTTTCAAAACAAATCCCCTCCATTTATCCTGACAATGGAGAACTGATCTTTATAAAACCTGAACCCCCCTCGCCCTGCATTGAGAAAGAAATTCTTCCGGAAGTTTTCCGTCCGAAACCACAATGTCGATATCCTCCAGACCGCAGACCGTAAAGCTGCATTTTACATCTATTTTAGAGGAGTCCATAAGAACAATGACCTGATCCGACTGGCGGATGGCTGTCTGCTTTAAGAAAGCCTCATCGCTTATCCCGCAAGAAAATCCGGCGGAAGAATGATACCCGGTAATTCCTAAAAAGGATTGATAAAAATTCACCCGTTCCAGCTCTTTAATGGCGGAATAACCGAACACGCTCTGGCTGTACCGGTTCAGCCTTCCCCCCGGTATCATAACCGTTGGGTCGGACAGGCCGGCCAGCTCCGTAGCGCAGCTTAATCCGGTGGTATAAATCAGGTTTGATTGATCCGGAAACAACCTGGCAAAAGCGGTTGTAGTGCTGCCGGAATCCAGATATATGGTGGTATCCGGGTGCAGCAGGGACAATGCCTTTTCCGCGATTTTCTGCTTTTCCGGGATATTCCGGCACGACTTGCGATTCAGGAAGTCATCGGTTCCAATAAGGATCTGTACGGATTTTGCCCCTCCGTGAATCCTGAGAATCCGGTTTGCCTCGTCTAAAAGCTTTAGATCCGTACGGAGGGTCATCTCCGATACATTAGGAAACGCCTCTTTCAATTGAGCAAAGCTGACAGTCCCTTTGTCATTAATCAGTTCTACTATCGCATTTCTGCGAAGTTCCATTGAATCCATAGGTTGCCTCCAGTCTGTGCCGAAATATGCACAGACCGGATATTTCAGCACGTATTATTCGGTTATAAAGTTAGCCAGAAGATATTCCTCCGCTTCCGGGCACCACAGGCCCTTATGAGCCTCTACAATATCCGCCAGAGCAACGAGACGGGAATCCCCCTCAGCCTCGCCTTTTGCCCGCAGGTCGGTTAAAGCGGTAAGAGGCATGGTCAGGTGGGTATAAATCAGTTTCTTGCCTCCGGGAATTTTGGGAAGATTTAAGGTAGTATCCGCAGCAGCATCCAGACCTCCGATATGGGTTACCATAACAGCCGGGTCAATGCGGCCCTGAGCGGTTAAATCCAGGGATTCGATCATGTCATCGGTGTTGCCGCCGGTAGTACCCATTACATGGGTAGAGTTATAGTGTACATCATAGAAATTCATGGTGGCGCTGAACTTATTGTCTGTGGGACCGGCAAAGAAGTTCAGACAGCCGTCCCGGCCTAAAATATCACTGGACTGGGTTACCACAGAAGCCACAGGAGCATAGCACAGTACATCATCATAGCCGGTGCCGCCGGAAATTCTCATCAATTCTGCCACCGGATCGTCAAATTTACCGGTATTTACAAAGTGGAGCTCAATGCCGTCCTTTGCTGCCTCAGCCGGAGGAAAGAGGGAGGCGGCTCTGTCCAGGCGATCCTGATTCAGATCCGTTACCGCAATCATAGACGGGCGGATATCACGATGAAGGGCATAAGTCAAAGCTCCCAGCCCCATAGGGCCTGCTCCTGCCATAATTGCCAGCTTTCCTCCCTTTTTGATCCCCATTTCATGAGTATAGACACCCATCCGGGTATGGTAAGCGGCATTAAATGCGCCGATGCTGCAGGACATAGGCTCTGCCAAGGATGCCTCATAGTAGGCGCGGCCCTTGTATTCCAGCAGGCAGCCTAATTCCATAACCTCTGCAGGGATAACGCAGTATGTAGTATCTCCGCCGAAAAACTCATAAGAGTAGCCGGGACTCCACATGGTTCCCTTGTAATTCAGTGCCGGCTGCAGAGTAAATTTCATACCGGGCTTAAAAGTATCTTGATGGTTTTTTCCCACCTTTACAATATCCCCTGCAAATTCGTGACCCATAATAGCCGGATGCTCCGCCACGTCGTCGTGAACACGCTTGTGATTCTCCCCCAAAATAGCGCATTTATAGGTAGACATACAGATACTGTCAGATACTACCTTTACTAAAATCTCATCATCCGTAATCTCCGGAAGCTCAAATTCCTCCAGTCTTAAATCATTTGCGCCATGAAGTCTGACCCCTTTTGCTTTCATAAATAAATCTCCTTTCTCCATAATAATCTTCTTTTTTTATTTTCGCAATAATAATCCAACTTTTAATTCAACAAATCTGTTTTACTGTATCTTGCGGAATACCACTTTCGGAAGCAGCCCCTTAATCACATCATACTCTGCGGCCTGGGTTCCGCTGCACATAACGTTGGCTGCTCCGGTTGCGGTAGAAAGCCGAACCGTTTCCTCTAAGCTCATCCCTGACTCTTCCGCTACCGCAAGGGCTGCCACAACGCTATCTCCTGCTCCCACAGTGCTTCCTACCGGCACCTTTAGGCCTTCTGCATAGATAGTCTCATTCCGGTCTGCATACAGGGCTCCTTGGCCTCCCATAGATACTACCACTTTGGCGATCCCATATTCCGTCATGAGTTTCCGGGCCGCTTCATTAAGCTCTTCCGGAGTAATTAAAGTTTTTCCTAAAAGCTGAGAAAGCTCGTGATTGTTAGGTTTAATCAAATAGGGAGAAGCCTTAAGCCCTGCTTCCAAAAGCTCTCCGTCCGCATCCAGAATGACCTTTGCCCCTGCCTTTTTACAAGATTTTACCCAAGTGTAATAAGTATCTTTAGGAGAGCCTTTAGGCAGGCTTCCGGAAATGACCACAATATCTCCTTTTTTCAGCCCGGCCGTCAAATCCGTCAGAAGTCCGTTTAATATCTCCTCAGATACGGTGACCCCCGGTTCGTTTATGTCCGTATTCGTGTGGTTTACCGGATCAATAACCTTTAAATTTGTGCGGGTTTCCCCATCTACAAACTGGAAATTCGTCTCCAGCCCCATGGCCTTTAGCGCAGATTGTATGGCCAGACCGGTGTCTCCCCCTAAAATGCCGGCGGCAATGCTTTTTCTCCCCAATTTATCAATGACCTTGGAAACGTTAATTCCTTTTCCTCCGGGGTCCGTCCGCATGGCAGTGATGCGGTTGACACTGTCTATGGCAAGAGACGGAATCTCCACGGTTTTGTCCAGTGCCGGATTCAGTGTTATAGTATAAATCATAATCTCCCTCCTTTTTTCTGTTGCTTAAACAGATTATATTGTTGAATCAACATTTATATTTTTATAATACCACGATTTTTATAAATGTCAACTGTTATTTCAAAAATTTATATCGAATCAATAGTTTTTTGTTTTTAAAACAACAATTCTTGCTTTATTTCAGGAAAGAATCTGTTTTATCCGGCAAAATCATAGTTGGAAAATTCCTTGTATCATGATAAAATGGTTGAGAGAAAGCTCTAACAGAAAGCTTTCTGCCGTCCCTGTGCACACAAAAGAC
This sequence comes from Enterocloster bolteae, assembly GCA_021772025.1. Classification (GTDB taxonomy): domain Bacteria; phylum Bacillota; class Clostridia; order Lachnospirales; family Lachnospiraceae; genus UMGS1370. The sequence continues at coordinate 56,452 of JAETNT010000002.1, forward strand.
GGCATTTCAGAAGAAAGCGAGGCTTAAAAAGCAAATGAACCACTTGAAACACTTTTTAGGTATTGATTTAAATATTTCCAACTATACAGAGGCCATCGAATCTCTGCGAAAAGATATTATGGCTCAGAATCGTCTGCTCTATATTTTCATTATCCTGTGTGAACTCATATTGGCGGCATCTATTTCCGCACTGCCGGGAGGGCCGTTTTTAAAATTCCGGAGAGCCTCCTATTTTTTCGCTTATACTTTTCTGATCCTTATAACCGCGGCAATCCTGCTTATCCAATATCTGACTCGAAAAGGTAAATTCCGCTATCATCACTATTTTGCGGCGGAAAATCTTTATATTGTTTTTTTTAGCCTTTGGGCTGTTTTTGTTACTCTGAATGATCAGCTGGGAGGCAACGGGCTTACTGTGTATACTTATGCCATTCTCAGCATAGCGCTGTTGTCCGTAATGAAGCCGTGGCAGACCGCTATTGTTATTTTAGGAAGCTGCGCTCTGCTGAATCTCCTTCTCCCTTATTTCCCGGATCCTTTCGGACTTGATCACAGCTACAATAATCTGATGAACAGCTTTCTTGTAAGTTTCATCGCCATTGTCACTGCTTCCAGTCTGTTTTGTTTCCGGATACAGGCAAAATCCAGTGAGATTATTATCAAGAAACAGCTTGAACAAGCGGAAAAAGAAAAGGCAGAACTGAATTCAGAGGCAAATCTGGATGCCCTCACCGGTCTACGCAACCGCAACAGTTACAAAAAAGCTTTGTCAAGCTTCTGCCCGGAGGCCTGCGCCTCCTTCTCCTGCCTCTACATTGACGCCAATGGGCTTCATGAGCTTAACAACACGAAAGGCCATGACGCGGGGGACGCTATGTTAAAAACAGCCGCCCGAATTTTTCTTCTGCATTTCCGGGCCGAAGATGTATTTCGAATCGGGGGAGATGAGTTCGTAATCCTCTGCCGGAATATCTCCAGAGATTCTGTTGCCCGGCGTGTCGCTACGATTCATAAAGAAATGGCGGATTACGGCTATTCCGTTGCCGTCGGCTTAGAATGGCGCGACGAAAATATGGATCTCCAGGAAATGCTTCAGGCCGCCGAGCTTGACATGCAGAAAAATAAAGCCGATTATTATGCCCTCACGGGGGGCGGACGCCGTAGACTGGCTCTGTCCGCAGAATCCAAATCTCCTGTAGTAATCAAAGACAGAGAAAATGCGGATCTATTTCTGGATAGTCTTTCTCTGCTGTTTAAAGGCGTGTTTTTTGTAGATCCAAAAACAGACTCTTTATGGCAGGTTTTTGTTCCTGACTATTTCCAGAACTGTCTAACAGACTGCAATCAAAAATTCAGCAAGGCCCTTTTGCTTTATGCCCGCCGCTATGTAATGGAAAAATATTATCCTCTTTTTGAGACAGTCTCCGATTCTGCAGCTTTAAAAACCAAGCTTATTCAAGAGGGAGTTGTAGGATTTGTATATGAAAAAAAGGACGGGCGGCGCTTAAAGACTCAGATTATGCTATACAATCCGGACGCCGGCGTCCATGGAATGATTCTCTGGATTTTTTCAGATTTGAATTCAGGGACATTGTAGTTTTATATAGTTTAAGCGGCAGAACATTTTTAAGGTGTCCTGCCGCTTTAAAGTTTGATATCAAAATATTCTTTTATTCTCTTCCCAGCCGTTTCTACACTTCCCCCCAAATAAGCCCGTCATAAGCTGCCTCAATTTCATATTGTGCTCCTGCCTGACTGAGTTCCTGGTGAAGCAGCCCTGCGTTATGGGAAAAATGGGTGGCCAGTATCCGGGTGGTTTCTTTTATGCATCCTCGCTTTTCCAGCTCATCTAAGAACTGCCGGTTCTCAAAAAATCCCATATGAGCACCAATAGGCGACTTGGCAGAACCAAAAGTACAATCCAGGCTTATTAAGTCGAACCGGTACTCTTTCATCGCATCATAGGTTTCCTGGGGCAGCAGGCCTGTGTCATTTCCGTAAAGGATGCAGCTTTTCCCATCCTGAATCACATAAATCAGGCAATCTTCCAGCCCGTCATGGCAGGAGGGAATTGCGGTAAACCGGATCTCCCCCACCTTCCAGGTGTCAAAGGGGCGGATCGGATAAAACTGGATGGAAATGTTTTTTTCCTGCCCAAATTCCAGCTTCAACCCTTCTTTTCCCAACCTGCACACCTTTTGATTGCCATAGACTGCCAAAGGCTTTTCTTCTGTAATATGACAGTAATCCGCTGTACTTCTTCGGGTCAGCTCGGCACTGTCAAAATGATCGGTGTGGGAATGGGTCACCACCACTGCTTTCACCCTGGACAGATCCAGGCCATACCGCAGCTTGTGATAATACAAATCCGGCGTCAAATCTATAAGAATTTCATCATTAATAATGGCTCCGGCCCGGGTACGAATTTCCCTGCCGGAAAGTTTTGCCGCTTTTTTGCACAGGGGGCACTGGCAGAACACTGCCGGAATCCCTTCTGCTGCTCCGGTTCCTAAATACTGTATCTTCATAGATGGACTCCTTATGCCTTCCAAACTTGGCTGACTGCCTTTCCGTCCATATTTCCATCTCCCTTCATATCCATCCAGGACAGCAGGGTAGGAAGGATATCGATAATTCCCATCTGCTCAATTCTTACAGATGCCACATCCTTCCCATAACAGAAAAACATGGTACGGTAGCCATCTGTATCCGGCAGATAGCCGTGAAGCCCCTTGTAATGGCTCTCCACCGTGCGGAAGGGTTCTTCCAAGGCTTTGTCCTCGTAACCGGATTCAAAGGAATATCCGTCAGCCGCTTCTAACACCAACGCTGCTCTGCCATCGCATCCCAGCGGTCTGAACTCTTCCGGTCTCATTACCTTTCGCACACCCGGAACTTCCCGAAAACGGGATTCCGCCTTGTCTATGTCCTCCTGGGTAATATCCGCGCCTTCTCTTACATACAGATATGCCATACCGTCACAGCTGTCCATATAAATCCCGTACTCAGAAAGCCGCCTTTCCCTAAAGGTAAGATAACCCATATCTTCCAAAATCAGATTACCGTAAATAGCCCATTTTACATCCTTCTGACCATGATCGCCGGTGACCATCAATGTTACGTTTTCTTCCTCCCGGCTGTCGCAGTAATCCATAAGGCGGCCTACAAATTTGTCGTATGCCCGCAGATACCTCTTAATTTCCGGCCCCCGGATCCCCACTGTATGCTTGGCGTCATCCATACCGTAAATGTGAAGCATGGCAATATCAAAATCTTTTTTGCGGATAGAATCCTCAAAGCATTTCATCATTGCCTGATCCAGCTGAGGCTGTTTTCCCAGAAACCAGGACTTGGGCAGATTACGTTTGGACAGCAAAGTCTCAATAGCAAACTTAGGAGTGCCGTATTTTCTTAACACATTAACCTGAGCAAAAAAGGTGCTCATGTTCCAGATTTTCGGTTTTGCCGGAGACATTTCCGGCATAGAATAGGCCATCTCAGCTCCGGCGCTTACGGGCCAGGACATTGATAGTACCTTTTTGTTATTTTCATTTGCATAATCCCAGACAGCTTTTCGCTTTAGGGCAGAGGCAAAAGAATTCCATTTGGGGAGCTTCTCAAACGGGAGAAGCATGTAATTGTTAACCACGCCATGAGAATTCGGAACGCAGCCGGTGGCAATACTGGCATGGCTGGGGAAAGTCAGGGAAGGATACACGGAATTTACCCTGGAACACCAGGCCCCTTCTTCCATAATTTTGGAAAAATGCGGGAGTGTCTTTACATATTCCAGATCCGTATCCCCCAGAGCATCCAGAGAAATTAAAATTACTTTTTTCCGTTTCATCCGATACCTCCTTATCCTTTTACTGCGCCGGAAGTCAGGCCGCCGATAATCTGCTTCTGCATGCATACATAAAATACCATAATGGGAAGCATGGAAATCAGGAATGATGCAAAAATCAGGCCGAAATCTGTCTGGTAAGCAGTCTTAAAGTTATATACATATAGAATCAATGTCCAGAATTTTGAGGATTTATTCAGCACCAGCAAGGGAAGCTGGAAATCGTTCCATACCCATAAGGCGTTCTGAATTGCTACCGTGGCCAGTATGGGCTTCATAAGGGGCAGAATCACCTGCCAGTAAGTGCGGAAGAATCCGGCGCCGTCAATGTAGGACGCTTCCTCCATATCCGGCGGAATCGACTGGAGATAGCCGGCGCAGAGGAACACTCCTTCACAGGTAGATCCGGCAATATACAGAATAATAATGCCTGCTACGTTCATCATGCCCAGTTTGCTGGCAATCATAATCAGAGGAATCATTTTTGCCTGAAACGGTACAAAAAGACCGATAATCAAGAAGTAATAAAAGTACCGCATAAACCGGTTCCCTGCCATAGTCCTGGATACGCCGTAAGCAGTGATAGGCAAAAGCAGGGTACTGATAATCAGAAACGTGCCTGAAATTACAATGGAGTTGATAAACGCGTATTTTAAGTCCGGCTTTGCCAGCAATTCTTTAAAATTATCCAGATAAAGCGGAATCGGAAGAGAAAACCAGTTGTCTGCAATCTGCAGATTAGACTTAAACGCTGTAATAACCACCAGAAACATAGGAAGCAAAATCAGGATCACTCCTGTTACCAGAATCACATACTGGACGGTTTTTAACAATTTTCTGTTATTCATCCCTTCACCTCCCTTTAATAAATACGCTTCTTATTGGACCAGACAATCTGGATAAAGGACACAATGCATACCAGAATCGCCAAAATCAGGGCTTCCGCCATGGCAACACTTAAGCGGCGCTCTACAAAGCCGTGATTATAGATCAACATAGCCATACTCTCGGTAGCTCCTGCCGGACCTCCCTGAGTCATAGACATAATAAGGTCGAATACCATTAGCCCCTGCTTTAACGTAAGGACAAATACCATAGTCAAGGTAGGGACTAAGAATGGCAGGGTAATAAATTGAAACTTCTGCCAGCCTGTGGCTCCGTCCAGGGAAGCCGACTCCATCAGTTCTTCGGGAACCGTCTGCAGGCCTGCCAAAAACAGTACTGTAGGGATGGCGAGCCCCTGCCATATAGCTACAAACAAGATCGCATACATAGCCGTGTTAGGCCGGGACAAAAGGCTGATCTGCCAACTCTCGATCCCCAATGTGACGCCAAGCTGAGGGATTCCCTTGGTAATAATGCTGTTAAATACCAAACCCATAGTCAGCAGCGGAAGCACAGCCGGAAAGAAAAACATGGATCTAAAAAAAGTCTTCCCTTTAATCTTGCTGTTTAAAATAATAGCCAGAATCAAGCTTAGGGACACAATGCAGATAACCAGAAGAGCGCTGTATTTAAAGTTAAATATTACGGTTTTAATAAACCGGGAATTGCCGAATACAGTCTTATAATTGTTAAGGCCCACAAAATGAATCTCTTTGCTGATACCGTTATAGTCGGTAAAGCTGTAAACAATACCGCCGATAATGGGCGCAATAAAGAACATCACATATAAAATTGTCTGCGGAACGGCAAACAACGTAAAAATAATGGACTGTTTTCGGTAAAAAGTCATACGTTTTCTCGGCTGGTTCACACTCAGTACCTCCTTTTTGGACAGGCAAGGCAGAAAGCGGGCAGAAGCCCCGAAAAGCGGCGGCAAGCAGCCGCTTCTCAAGTCCCTTCTGCCCGCCTGCTGATTATTCTAAGTTTGCAAAGTATTCTACGCAGATTGCATCAGTATCTTTAATGAAAGCATCAATATCTTTAGACAGAATCAACTGCTGCAAAGGAGCTTCCCAGCTCTTTCTAAAGCCTGCGGGCCAGTATACGGACGGAGTAAAGAACGCATCGCCGGAGTTCAGTTTCTCTGCCATAGCCTGAAGCTGAGGCCTGTTATATTCTACAGTCTCAATAACCGGCGGGTTCTGTTCATTATCAGCATAGAACTGAGCAGTCTCTGCCGATGCCATATACTCTAAGAACTTTAATGCTGCTTCTTTGTTCTCGCAAGCCTCGGTAATAGAAAGGGCAGTGTCAATGCTGGCGGCTACCTTTGCGTCGCCTCCGGTGGGATTGGGAACCGGAATCATCTCAATATCCAATTCGGGATTTAGGTTTAAAATGGTCTGGATGCCCCAGCTTCCGTAGAAGATCATAGCTGCCTTCTCGGTTGCCATATCATTAAATGCATCCTCATAACCGGCGCCTAAGGTGTCTACCTGGCCGTACTCTCTTACCTGAAGCATAGCCTCTGCCAGCTGACGGACCTCTGCCTCGGCGGACCAGTCGGTTTCGCCTTTACCAACCTTGGTAATCTGGGAGGTAATGTCATTGTTGATAACACCGATCAAGCGCTCTGCCATCTGGCCTAACTGCTCGGTAGATTTATCATAAAATGCGAAAGGCTGTATGCCATTTGCTTTTAAGGTCTCGGCCGCGGCAATCAGCTCATCCCAGGTCTGGGGTTTCTCAATGCCGTTTTCCTTAAGCAGACGGTTATTCACAATAATACCGTAAGCACTCATAGTCATGGACAGGGAATAATCCTTCCCGTCATACTGGGCGATTTCTCTGGTTCCCGGCGCTACTACATCTAAAAACGATTGATCGGAGATATCCATCAGCGCGCCGTCTCTCATCAGATCACGGTAAAACTTCTCAGCCGGCCAGATAGTAACAATGTCCGGGTAATCGTTGGAGGCAATTCTGGTTACCAACGCGGTCTCCGGATCCGGAACACTGGTCAGCTCAATCTTAATGCCCGGATTCTTGGACTCAAAGTCTGCAATCATCTCTTTAAAAATATCGACTACATTGGTCTTCTGTAAGTACAGCTCCAAGACAACGTCTTCACCGGAAGCCGCCGCTTCCGTAGCCGGAGCCTCTGTGCCGGCTGCTGGGGCTTCCGCAGCATTCGCTAAAGGCGCAGCTGTGGTTGCCGCAGTTTCTCCGCCGCCGCATCCGGATAACAAGGAACAGGCCATAAGGGCTGCAGTTGCAAGGGATAATACTCGTTTCTTCATAACTCTCTTTCCTTCCTCTCTTTGTTTTGGTAAATCCAGATTGTTTATGGTTTTATATTAGCAAGTAACACTTACTAAGTCAAGTACATTTTTAATTTTTTTCAGGATATTTTATATTTAAGTTTTTAATTTCTTTTTTATTTTTTGTGTATTTTTTCTATTTTGCTTCATTTTTTTCTCTTATCTCTTTACTTTTTGTCAAAAATATTGTATATTTTCTATATCAAATTAGTAATCTATGTTTACTTACTTTTCAATGAAAAATCAACAGCACTTTGGAATGGAGGGTTTTATGGCGCAATCAATTCTTCAAAAACAACCGAATATTGTGTTAATTATGTGTGATCAAATGAGGGGAGACTGTATGGGCATTGCCGGTCACCCCGATGTAAAGACTCCTTACTTAGATTCCCTGGCCGCAGAAGGCACATACTTTCCCAATGCCTACAGCGCCTGCCCCAGCTGCATTCCGGCCAGGGCTGCTTTGTTTACCGGCCTGTCCCAGGAACATCATGGCCGGGTAGGCTATGAAGACGGCATTGAATGGGATTATGAAAATATGCTTCCTCAGGCCCTGGCTGATGCCGGCTACCACACGGAAGCTGTAGGGAAGCTCCATGTCCATCCCCCATTAAAGAGATGCGGCTTTCACAATTTAACTCTTCATGACGGCTATATCGGTTTTTACCGCAATCCGGAAAAGCCGGCCAGAGAGCATCAGTTGTTCCATGACAGTTATCTGGACTTTTTGAAGAATCGCTGCGGCCATGATGCTGATGTTAACGACTCCGGGCTGGAATGTAACTCCTTTATTGCCCAGGCCTGGCCCTATGATGAGATGAGCCATCCCACCAACTGGGCCGTTACAGAAAGCATCCGTTTTCTAACAAAAAGGGACAGGGAGAAGCCTTTTTTTCTTATGACTTCTTTTGTACGTCCTCATCCCCCTCTGGATGCTCCCCAAAACTACCAGGATCTGTACCTTCATAGGAATCTCGCAGCCCCCGCCATAGGAGACTGGGAAGATTTTGAAAAAGAAGCGGCAGCAGTCGGCCCCGTCTATGACTCTGCTTACGGCACCAAAGATCCGGAGTTACGGCGTCAGGCTATGGCCGGATATTATGCCTGCATTACTCATATGGATCATCAGATAGGGCGGTTGATTCAGGCGCTTTACCGGGAACAGGTGTTGGAGGATACGGTTATTTTGTTTATTTCCGACCACGGTGAGCTGTTGTTTGACCACGGGCTGTTCCGTAAAGTACAACCCTTTGAAGGCAGTGTCCGTATCCCGTTTTTAATGAGAGTAGGCAAAAACCTTACCTCCATTCCCCAGGTTCCGGTATGCTCCGACCTGGTGGAACTTCGGGACGTTCTTCCCACTCTTTTGTCCGCTGCAGGTGCTCCGTCACCGGCCCGGACAGACGGCCTGGATCTGATGCCGGCACTTTTTGGAAAAAACCGTCAGACTCGTTCTTTCCTTCACGGAGAGCACAGCGGCGGCCTTTTATCCAATCATTATATTGTTACGGAAAAAGATAAATATATTTGGTATAGTCAGACTGGAAAAGAATTGTATTTTGCGTTACAATCAGATAGAAAAGAATTACATAACCGGATTCAGGATGCCAATTCAAAAGCCCGCGTAGAAGAGCTGCGTAATCTTCTAATAAAAGAGCTGAGCGGCCGGGAAGAGGGGTATACCGACGGACGGCAGCTTATTTCCGGCAGAAAGCCGCTGTCTTCCCTGTCCGTCCTGTCTTCCGGTAGACAGGAGTACAATTTATGAAAAAAACCGTAAATACCAGCCACGTCCGCTTTATTAATTTAAGAGCGGTTTTAGATGCCATTTACCATCAGGAAAGCATCTCAAAGGCCGAGCTTGCCAGAAGGCTCAATATGAGCAAGCCTTCTATGGCAGATAACGTGGCGGATTTGCTGGAAATCGGAATTATTCGGGAAATTGGCGAAGGAACCTGCGGAAAGGGCGGCGGCCGCAAGCCCACCCTTTTAAGTTTTTGTGATGATTTCAAATATATTATTGCTATGGATTTTCATTATCACCACTCCTTTTTTGCCCTGAGCAATTTAAAGGGAAGGTTATTAAACGAATTTACGATTCATCAGACTCCCATGTCCAATTTCCGGGCATGGACGCAGATGTGTGTTAATGCAGTATCTACTTTACTGGCAGCTCAGAATATTACCAGTGAAGATCTTGCTGCCATTGCTGTATCTGCTCCCGGTATTTTAAATACCAAGGAAGATCAGTATATTATCAGCTCCAAGTTCGGCGAATTTAATGTAGCCTATCTGGAAGAACAGTTGAAGCAATCTTTTCAGGTGCCGATTCTCATAAAAAACAGCACCAATGCGGCGGCATTAGGGGAATTTTATTACGGTTCCGGTCAGAATTGTGAAAATCTCCTTTATATCAGCTGCGGACAGGGCGTAGGCTCCGGCCTGATTCTCCGCGAAAAGCTTTACGAGGGAAGTCATCTGGCTGCCGGTGAGTTCGGTTTTTCCATAACGCCGGACAGCCTTTACTCCAAAACCGGCAGCCGTCTGGAGGATCGCATCTCCATCGACAGCATTCTGGAAGCCATTAACAGCGGGCTGGAAGAGGAAAAGGTTTCTTTTCCGGCAATGATTGAGCGCTGGAAAAACCAAGATCCCTATATCAAACCCTTTGTTGATAAAATTTGTTTAGAGCTGGGCTGTGCGGTCTGCAGCCTCCAGTCCTTTTTTGACTGTCAGCTCATCGTTATAGGAGGGGAATATCTGGCTTTTGCAGATCAGATGATCCCTGAAATCAGCCGGCTGGTTCAGTCCTCCTGTCCCATTCCGGTACCGGTTGTAGCTTCGTCTTTAGGCGATAATGGTACGGTTCTGGGGCTCATTGCCACCTGTCGTGAGTTCTATTTCAAACATATTTGCAGCAGAGAATAGTCACAAAGAAAGAGAGGCTTGTTATGTCTAGTTTCAAACGCCGGGGCCGGTATGGTCTGATTTTGTTTTTATTGTGCTGGGTTTCTTATTTTTCTACCTATATAGGCCGGCAGAATTATTCCGCGGTTATGGCGGAGATCATCCAGGCGGAAGGGTATTTAAACCGGACCTGCGGCCTGGTGGGCACGGGATTTTTTATCTGCTACGGCCTGGGGCAGATCTTCAGTGGTTTTTTAGGGGATCGCTGGAATCCCAAATGGATGATTTTTATAGGTATCGCTATCTCTGCTGTTGTCAATGGCATCATGGCCTTTTTGCAGTCACCGGAAGCTATGGTTGCAGTATGGTGTTTAAATGGCGCCGCCCAGTCTATGACCTGGTCCCCTATCCTTCGGATCTTCTCTGAGTATCTGCCGGAGGATCAGCAAAAAACCGCCTGCGTCAATATCGCCACCACTTATCCCGCAGCAGTATTTCTCACCTATCCCCTGTGCTCTCTCATCGTGTATCGGCTGGGTTGGCGCAGCGTGTTTACCTTTACCGCAGCCTTTATGGGAATTGTCGCTGCTGTGTGGATGATTGGATTTTCCTGGGTGGAGAGAACGGCAGCCGGCAGCCGGGCAGCCGAAAAACCTTCCTCTTCCAAAGCGTCCGGCAGGCGTTCCCAATTAAGGCCTCACCCGGAACAGGATACTTCCCGGTTTTCCTTTACCCCGGCTATTATTTCTATGTTGGCCTTAATCGGCGGTTCCCTGATAATTCAGGGAGCTCTCCGGGACGGAATCACCAACTGGGTACCGGCCTATTTATCCAATACCTATCAGGTGGGAACCTTTATTGCCATCTTTGCCACTACTTTCCTTCCTTTTATTAATCTATTCGGAGTGTATGCCGCTAACTTTATCTACCGGAAGTGGAAGAAAAACGAAGTAGGAACCAGCCTGATTTTATTTCTGGCTGCCTTCTTCTTTCTGGTGTGTTTGGTATTAACAGAGGGCGTACACCTATTTTTGTCCCTGCTGTTTTTCTCCCTGACCACATCCTGCATGATGGGCGTCAATATGATGCTGGTCAGTTTTGTCCCTACCAATTTTATCCGGTGGGGCCGGGTATCCACCATCTCCGGCCTGTTAAATTCCACCGTTTATATCGGCAGCAGCATCGCCACCTACGGCCTGGGAGCCGTGGCGGATTTGTACGGCTGGTCCGTGCTGATTCGCTTCTTAAGCGTAGCCTGCCTGGCAGGTGTCGCCTTCTGCCTGCTGGCAGCGCCGGGATGGAAAAAGTTTCTTAAAAAAGAAAGTTCTATCTAGAAGCATGAACAAGCTTAAGAATGCGCCCCGCACACTGACGAATTGTTTTTTCGGATAGCAGTCCTTTTTCATATGCTTTTCGGATGTCCCTGTCATCTTCTCTGTTTCCCGGCATGATAATATCATTTCCTGCCTCCGCACACTTCCATGGAACACTCCCGTCTTCCGGTACGGTAGTGTTCCAATCCGACATAATGATCCCATCAAACCCCCATTCCCGGCGGGTAATCACTGTACACAGATCCTTGTTGTTTGCAGAATAAACTCCGTTAATTCGATTATAAGAAGTCATAATGGCAGCCGGTGCGCTTCGCTTTACTGCAATTTCAAATCCGCGAAGATAAATTTCCCGAAGAGTTCTTTCCGATATCCGTACATCTATGTTCATACGGTTATCCTCCTGATTATTGCAGGCGAAATGCTTGATTGTCGCTGCACACCCTTTTTGACTTTGTACTCCCCCTATCACTGCTGCTGCCATTACGCCGGATAGCAGCGGATCCTCCGAGTAATACTCGAAGTTCCGTCCGCATAAGGGATTTCTATGAATATTTATTCCCGGTGCAAGCCACAGATCTACATGGAATTCGTTCATCTCTATTCCTATTGCTTTTCCGAATTCTTCCAGAAGTTCCTCATCCCAGGTCTGAGCCAGAGCTGTTCCTACCGGAAATGCCGTACAGTATTGATAATATATATCTGCATCCTCATGGCTCGTGACCGGTTCCAGATATCCGTTTTCCAGACTTCCAAGGACGCCCGCTCCATAAACACAGTCGTTCCTCCGGTCCACTTCGTAGCTTTGCCTCAGCCTGAGTCCCGCCGGCCCGTCTGCCATAATCAGGGAACGGACACCATACTTCTCTTCCAATGCCTCTGTCGTTTCTCCTGCAGAGCCAGGAACCCGGATCCCGGCAGAACCCAGCGTACTGGCATTCTGGGTAATATTCCCGTACAAAACCGGAATCAATTCTTTCACCGGCTGTTTCTCGGCAGGACATTGGGTATATTCTCTGTGTTCTTCTTGTCCCGGGATAAAAATATATTCCTGAATCCCCTGTTTTTCCGCCTCGTTCATCCATTTTTCTTCTATATTCCCGAGTATCGGAGACGCGCCTATCTCCTCGAAATTCTCTTTTCTCGGACATACCGGATGGGTTTTTTCAATTACTGCTTTTTCCGGCACATACAATACGGCCGCCATGGACAGAGACTGTGAATGTTCTCCAATCCAGATCCCATACCTTCCTTTCTCGATAATCCACTCATGCGTCTCTTCAAAAAAGCCTGCAATTTGCTTTTGCTCAATCATGATTGTCACACATTGAGACTCTCCCGGATTCAACCGCTTTGTCTTGGCAAATCCTACAAGGCGGCGATATTCTTTTGCTTCTCCGTTCTGCGGAAGAGCAGCATAAATCTGAACCACTTCTCTTCCGGCATAAGCACTGCCGGTATTTTTCACCCTTACATCTATTTCTATGCTGTTTTCTCCGGTTTTCAGGGCTTCAAACTTCCTTTCAAAAGATGTATAAGAAAGTCCATATCCAAAGGGAAAAAGAGGTTTTACTCCAAAACTGTCAAAATAGCGGTATCCTACATAGATACCTTCTCTGTATTCATCAAACTCCAGATTTCGATTCAGATATCCGAAAGTCTCCCCACAGGGATAGTCCTCATAACGTTTTGCCCATGTGGCCGTAAGCCTGCCTCCCGGCTCCGCTTTTCCCAGCAATACATCTGCCACGGCATGTCCGCCTTCCTGACCAGGCTGAGATATCGTCAAGACGGCGCGGATATACTTTGCTTCTTCCAGAATATCTGTAAGCTCCACCGGCCCGCCTGTATTTAAGAGCAAAATTGTCGGAATCTTTCTTTCACTTAAATACAAAAGGTCCTTCCGTTCTCTGCTGCTCAGGTAATAATCTCCTGCTTCCTTTCTTCGATCTTTTCCCTCACCTGAGATTCGGCTGAGCACATAAACCGCTGCTTCTGCACCGATGATATCCCCCTCCTCTATCATACGTCCCTCCGGCAGAGAAAAGGGATTGGCCGCATAGGCATCAAATGGATTTTCTACATGCTTTGCATCCTCAAGGACCTTTTCTTTCCACTTTTCTCTCGCCATATGATAGACTTTGCCATATTCCTTCAGCCAGCCTTCATTTACCAGAATCACCCCGGCTTCTTTCATTCCCTGATAGATCGTAACAGTCTCCCGGTTATTTACATCTCCGGAACCGGTGCCTCCTTTAATAGTCTTCACGGCGCCGCTGCCAAACAAGGCAATCGCTACATCTGTGTTAATAGGAAGCATCCCTTCATTTTTCAGCAGAACCATTCCCTCCGCCGCTATCTTTCTTGCCAAAAGACTATGCGTCCTCTCCCTTTTTGAAATTCCTGCGTCCAGTGTCCCGCTGTGCACCTTTTTTATTCCATTCATAAAAATCCGCCTCCGGTTCCATAGCTCTTACTCTTTTACTCCGCCAAGAGTTACTCCCGCTATAATAAATTTAGACAAAAGCAAATAGATTATTACAATTGGAACAATGGCCACCATAATCATCATATAAATTTTTGCACTGTCGAAATTCATATAATCCGCACCCCGCAGCGTGGCGATTAGAATAGGCACGGTTGCTTTATCTTTTGATTGAATCACCAATGCCGGAACAAAGTAATTATTCCATGATCCTACAAAAGCAAAAATTGCCTGTACCGCGATTGCCGGCTTCATAATGGGAATCACAATCTGATTAAATGTCCGGAATTCATTGCTTCCGTCAATTCTCGCCGCCTCCACCAGCGATATCGGCAGGGATGACTGCATGTAACTATACATAAAATAAAATACGGCCGGAGAAGCAATAGACGGAATAATAAGCGGAAGCAGGGAATCATACATTCCCATATTGGTAATTAGCCGCAGAAATCCCATTGCCGTAACCTGTGTGGGCATTACAAGAATTGCCATGATAAATGTAAATGCAATCTTCTTCAGTTTAAAGTCATATACATATATGCCGTAAGCCGTCATTGAGGAAAAATATGTACATAGCGCAGCTGAACAGCCTGATACAATTAAACTGTTGAGAATTCCTCTAAACATAGGGAAGGTTCCGTCATTGGCTACCTTCTTCAGGTTTTCCAGAAAGTATTTCCCCGGCAACGCCGAAAATCCTTTTTGTAAATCTGCATGGGAGCGAGTTGCATTAATGACTAAAATATAGAAGAAGAACAGACACATAAATGATAAAATAATCAGTACCACGTGTGCTATAACGCTTCTAAAAGCATTTGGCTTTTTTGAGTTCATAGTCCTATTTCCTCCTTCTTCTCTCTTCTTTTGCTTTCCTCCTTGCGGCCGCCTTGGAGCCGTCCGGGTCATTATCATTTGTCATTCTGTATACAAAGAAACACAAAATGCCGCTAACGATAAACAGATATACGGACAGCGCTCCTGCCATACCATAATTTTTACTCTTCAAGTGGCTGTTGAGGAACATAATAAGTGTCATGGAAGTACGATCCGGGGTTCCCTGTCCATTGGTTAGGATCTGAGGAACATCAAACATCTGGAGTCCGCCGATAATTGCAGTGATTAATGTATACGCTAGAATCGGACGTATCAGCGGGAAGATAATATAATAGAATCTTTTGCTCCCGTGACACCCGTCAATCTCAGCCGCTTCAAAAATATCTACACTGATTCCCATAATCGCCGCCATCAGCATAATCGTTGTATTTCCAAACCACATCAGGAAATTCATAAATCCTACCAAAGAGCGGGTTCCCAACGCAGAACCGGTAAAATCAATCTGCTCCCGAATTATTCCCAAAGACAGCAAAATGGAATTTACCGGCCCGTTTGCGGAAAACATAGTAAAAAATAGCATTGCAAAAGCAGACGCCATAATCAGGTTTGGCAGGTAGATAACTACCTTAAAAAATTGTTTTCCATGGATCTTTAAACGGATATCCGTAAACCACACCGCCAAAAGCAGTGCGATCCCGATTTGAGGGATAAATCCTATGACCCACATGATTAATGTATTGGCGCCATACTTAAGCATATCAGAACTCAGCAGGCTGACGTAATTATCCATGCCGATAAAGGTTGGTCCGACTTCTTTAATTCCGGAACGATAATATTCAAAAAAGCTGTATCGAACCGTATCTGCCAAAGGAATCAGAGAGAAAATAAAATAGCAGAAAAAAAACGGAAGAATAAAGATATATCCCCATTTTGAGTAGCTGATGCTTTTCTTCTTCATAAGGTTTCATTCCTTTCTAATTCCATTAATCCGGCCACTTTACTTCCGTAATATCCGGATAACGTTCTTTGATTGCCGTTTCGAAGTTGTATTTCGCCTTATTATAATCAACTTTATCTTGGAAGTAATCATTAAAGCTGCTTTGGATCAGCTCAACGCATCCCTGATCATATGCCGATAGCGGTGCAATCTTAATGTTCTCTGCAACCGGAGCAAAATACTCAAACGGATTCTGTCCGCCAAGAAATTCCGAAGCAAACGAGTCATCTGTCGCGGCTTTCTGCATGCCGCCGGTAGTATTTGTAAAGTCAGAATAATCGCGGGAGATCTTTAACAGATTTTCTTCCGTTGCGGTAACTGCAAGAATAATGTCTTTTACATGTTCCGGATTATCGGTTCCTGTACATGCATGAAGATAGGAGCCGCCCCAGTTATATTCCTGAGGGGGATTGGTAACTGCCCATGCTCCGTTTTCGCCGTCCCAGTTAGGCTTTAATACAAAGTCAATTCCCCATGCGGGAAGCAGGAATGAAAATACTTTAGATGCAGAACCCATGGATTTATTCCAGTCATCATTCCACTGTCCCTTTACAGTCTTGTCCAAATATCCTGCATCCAGCCATTCTTTTGAGCTGTTTACCCAATCCATAATCTTGGGATCAACATTGATAATCGTCTCTCCCGGCTTTACCCATGATTCAGAAATGCTGTTTCCGTACAGGCGGAACGTATCCGTATAAGAAGCGAATGTATAATACCCTTTCGACTTTAATTCCTCTGCCGTTGCCTTCATAGTATCCCAGTCTTTTACCTTCTCTCCCACTGCTTTCGGATCATCTGTTCCAAATACGTCTTTGGCAATATCCCGGCGGTACACTAACAATCCCGGGCAGCACTGCCATGTGGAGCCTCTTTGTACGCCATTTGCATCAGAAGCTGTTGTTTTTGTAAAACTGTACTGATCTTTCAAGTCCGTGTCGGGATCAATTCCCAGATCCTTAAGGGGAATGGCAACGTCCGCTTCTGCATCCGTATACTTATTTACATAATCTGTCTCTGACAAAAAGATATCCACCTTGTCATCCGCGGCGGCTTCTGCCTGGTTCAAAAGCGCCTCGTCCAGCTTCTGCTGATAAACGCCGTCCTGATTCGGATTAATAATCCAATGAATCTCCGTCCCATCCTTTAATGTAGTTACGGTTCCGTCACCGGATGTTTTCTCTACCTCCGGATAAACAGCTTCTACACGCTGGCGGAATTCGTCATTCCACGAATAAATATTAATTACCTTACCTTCCTTTCCCGCATCTGTTCCTGCTTCCGGATTGCCGGAATTCCCGCACCCGTTCAGAGTCCCGACACACATACTTGCAGCAAGAAGAGTAGAAATCCATCTTTTTTTCATATCTTTTCTTTCCTCCTATCTGTGAGCTGCCCTCACATTTTTTTGTATTATAGCCAAATTATTTTTGTCAATCTATTATAAATTCTAAAAAAATATCAGATTCATGACATAGCTTCAATACTCTCACACTTAAGGTCATGAATCTAACATTTTTTACATGATTCTTATTTTTGCTCAAGTACATTTTTAGTATAATGAATGCACTTTAAATAAAGGGGTATATACAGCCTGCTGTAAAGAAAGGAGTCAGTCTCTTGAAACGTGTACACTTTATAGACGAAAACGGAAGTTTTACATTAAATAGTCCCGAAAATACCAGCTATCTTTATTTTCCTCTTGCTTCAGAGCATGGATTAAAAAGCTCCATTACGCCCAATCTGGGAGGAGATGCCAAGTTGAATCAGGACAGTTTTCTCTTGGAACCTGTCAGTTCCGAAAGCCTTCATAATAACCGTTCCGTCCGCAATTTCTGGTGCGCCATTGACGGCGCTCAGATTTACTCGGCAGCCGGAGTCTCCCCGGAGCAGGAAGCCGCCAAATTTTCTCCAAACCAGGACGAAAGCAGACTAACTGCCGGATTTATGTGGCACAGGATAGAAAGAATTTCCGCCGCTCTGCAGCTTAAATCCACAGTAACCACTTTCATTCCACCGGAAGACAACGTGGAAATTATGCACATTGTAATTCAAAATCAGTCAAAATGCAGCCGCAGGTTAACTGCCTATGCCGCTGTCCCCATCTATGGAAGAGGTGCAGACAATCTGAGGGATCACCGGCACGTCACCTCTCTTTTGCATCGCATAGAAGCTGCTGAAAACGGCATCCTGGTATGTCCCACTATGTCTTTTGATGAGCGGGGCCATCATTCCAATCAGCGCATCTATTATATTTTGGGATGTACCGGAAACGGAGCAAGGCCTGCCTGTTTTTTCCCGACAGTTGAAGACTTTATTGGGGAAGGAGGCTCCTATACCCGCCCTCGTTCTGTATATGAGCACCGGGACGGGATCCCCTATCCTTATCAGACTGCCGGAAAGGAGGCGATGGGAGCCTTCCGTTTTGAAGATCACACTCTGAATTCAGGAGAATGTGCCGAATTTATTCTTCTTTTGGGTGCAGAAGACAGCAGACAGGATATTCAGAATATATTCCAGAAGTACAATTGTTCAGATA
The DNA here is from genome assembly GCA_021772025.1 of Enterocloster bolteae. Taxonomy (GTDB): domain Bacteria; phylum Bacillota; class Clostridia; order Lachnospirales; family Lachnospiraceae; genus UMGS1370. Next base: position 74,595 of record JAETNT010000002.1, read on the forward strand.
AGATTCAGAAAGGATTAGCGCAGACCCGATCCTATTGGGAAAAAAAGGTAAATATCGCCTTTCATACCGGCGATTCCGATTTTGATAATTTAATGAAATGGATTTGTTTTCAGCCGTTCCTGCGCCGTCTGTTTGGCTGCTCGTTCCTTCCTCATCACGATTACGGACGCGGCGGAAGAGGGTGGCGCGATCTATGGCAGGACTGCCTTTCCCTCCTTCTGATGGATCCGCAGAATGTAGGGAAAATGATTATAAAAAATTATGGCGGTGTTCGCATCGACGGCACTAACGCCACCATTATCGGGGAAGGAGACGGAAATTTTATTGCAGACCGCAACGGTATTGCCCGTGTCTGGATGGATCATGCTCTCTGGCCCCTTATGACCACCAGCCTGTATATCCACCAAACCGGGGACGTAAATATTCTTAACCAAAAAGCTCCCTACTTTAAAGATTCCCAAGCAATGCGGGGAACCGCTATCGACTCTCTCTGGGCAGAGGAGTACGGCAATAAACAGCGGACCGAAGACGGCTCCGTCTATACCGGAAGTATTCTTGAGCATCTTTTGATTCAGCAGATGGCAGCATTCTATGAGGTAGGCGAACATAATATTTACCGGCTGAGAGGCGCCGATTGGAACGATGCCCTGGATATGGCCTCGGAACGCGGAGAAAGCGTTGCTTTCACCTGTGCTTATGCCGGAAATCTAAAATCCCTTGCCTCTATGATCCATCTGTTGGACAGCCGCCAGCCCGGACAGGCCGTTGAGCTTATCGAAGAAGTGGAAATCCTGCTGAATACAGGCTCTGAGCTTTTAGAAGATATCAAGGGAAAGCGAAGGATTCTGGAAGATTATACAAACCGATGCAGGCATACTATCAGCGGCAGACGCATAAAGGTTTCTCTTGACTCTCTTGCTTCCGGCCTTCTCCAAAAGGCAGCCTGGCTTACGGATTTTGTCCGCCGGCAAGAATGGATTGAGGGAGACGGCGGCCGTGGCTGGTTTAACAGCTATTATGACAATCACGGCCTGCCAGTGGAAGGAGTCCGCAAAAATCATGTGCGTATGATGCTTACCGGTCAGGTATTCTCCATCATGGGAGATGTGGCTACCAATCAGCAAATTCAGAAAATCGTCCAAAGTGCAGACTCTTATCTCTATGTCCCGGAGATAGGCGGTTACCGTCTGAACACGGATTTCCGAGAATTAAAATTTGATATGGGGCGTATGTTCGGGTTTGCCTATGGCGAAAAGGAAAACGGGGCAGTTTTCTCACATATGACTGTTATGTATGCAAATGCCCTGTACCAGCGCGGATTCGCAAAAGAAGGGTGGAAGGCCCTCAAGACTCTGGCCCGTACTGCTCTGGATTTTGATACCAGCCATATTTATCCCGGCATTCCGGAATATTTCAGAGGGGACGGGCGCGGAATGTATCATTACCTCACCGGCGCCGCAAGTTGGTTTATGCTTACAATGATTACTCAGGTATTCGGTGTACGTGGAGAAGCCGGCCATCTGATATTACACCCCAAGCTTCTTGCGGAGCACTTTGACGACAATGGAAGCGCTTCCGTCCGGCTTACCTTTGCCGGAAAAGCCTTGAACATTTCCTATATAAACAAATCCGGCAAAGATTATGGCTCTTACCTGGTATCTTCCGCTCAATGTGACGGAATAAAAACAAAGGTATACCAGAATTCCTGTGCTGTAATTTCAAAGGAAATGCTTTGCACCCTCTCTGATGGATTACACCAAATCACCGTTACTTTGCAGTAAATTCATAAAATTTTTAAAGGAACAGGTATACTTCTATGAAATATGGATATTTTGATGACAAAAACCGCGAATACGTAATTGAGCGCCCGGATACTCCGGCCCCCTGGGTCAACTATCTGGGCTCTCCGGAATACGGAGCTATTATTTCCAACAACGCCGGCGGCTATAGCTTTGAAAAATCCGGTGCCAACGGCCGGATTCTCCGTTATATTTTTAACGGTTTTGACCAGCCCGGCCGCTATATTTACATTCGGGATAATGATTCAAAAGACTACTGGTCCGCCTCCTGGCAGCCGGTGGGAAAGGATCTGGCCCACTATCAAAGCCAATGCCGGCACGGCATGGGATATACAAAAATGACGGCGGATTACGACAGTATCCGTTCTCAGGCAACCTACTATGTTCCTCTTGGAAAGTCCTATGAGGTCTGGAGCCTTTCCGTAACCAATTGTTCGAAACAAAAAAGGAGCCTCACTTTAACCGGATATGCTGAATTCACCAATCACAGCAACTATGAACAGGATCAGGTGAATCTTCAATATTCCCTGTTTATCACCAAAACGGTATTCATCCAAAATCGTATTATGCAGGAAGTCCACGGCAATCTGGACGCCATTCCTTGTGACGAACAGATTGATAACAAAAACGTGACTCAGCGCTTTTTCGGGCTCGCAGGTGCAAAGGTGTCTTCTTATTGCGGAGATAAGGAACATTTTCTCGGAAGGTACCGCGGATATGGGAATCCTCAGGGGATAGTCTCCGGTGATTTAGGAAACGTCACCAGTTATAACGAGAACTCCTGTGGCGCCCTCTCCGCCTGCATATCTTTAATGCCCGGTGAAACCAAAACCATTCTTTTTCTCCTCGGAATGAAATCGTCTGCCGAAGCCGAATCTGTCATTTCCTGTTACGCATATCCGGAAAAAGCCGTATCCGAGGAGCTTATACTGCTAAAAAGGGATTGGGACCAAAAGCTGGAAAACCTGCAGGTCAGCACCCCAAGTCCTGAATTTAACACCATGCTGAATATCTGGAATGCTTATAACTGCTTTATGACATTTATCTGGTCCAGAGCTGCCTCTTTCATTTACTGCGGCCTGCGTAACGGCTACGGTTACCGCGATACCGTACAGGATATTCAGGGAATCATCCATCTGGCTCCGGAAATGGCGCTGGAGAAAATCCGTTTTATGCTCTCGGCTCAGGTCAATAACGGCGGCGGACTTCCTCTGGTAAAATTTACGCATCATCCGGGCCGCGAAGACACCCCGGATGATGCCTCCTATGTGCAGGAAACAGGGCATCCTGCCTACCGGGCAGATGATGCCCTATGGCTCTTTCCGACTGTTTATAAGTATATTGCAGAAACCGGAAATGCCGGATTTTTGGACGAAATCATCCCTTTTGCCAATAGAGAAGAAGGCAGTGTCTATGAACATCTGAAACGCGCCATTGAGTTTTCCCTTACCCACCTTGGCCCCCACGGCATGCCGGCAGGATTATATGCCGACTGGAACGACTGCCTGAGACTCGGAAAGAACGGAGAATCTTCTTTTGTCGCCATGCAGTTCTATCACGCCATGTCGATTCTGAAAAAATTTGCAGAATATAAAGGAGATACCGATTATATCCGGTATCTGAACAAAAAACTTTTTCAGACAGAAGAGCTGATTCAAACTCTCTGCTGGGACAATGACCGTTTTATCCGCGGATATACCGAAACCGGAGAGCGTATTGGCGCCGCCAAAGATTTAGAAGCCAATATTTGGCTGAATCCCCAAAGCTGGGCTGTCATCAGTGGCCTTGCCTCCCCCCGTCAGGCCGATACTGCAATGGATAATGTATATGAGCGTTTGAATACCCCTTATGGCGCACTCCTTATGGATCCTCCTTATCATGCCCATGCTTTTGACGGCGCTCTGGCTGTCATATACAATCAGGGAACCAAGGAAAATTCCGGAATCTTTTCCCAATCTCAAGGCTGGCTGATTCTGGCTGAAGCTCTTTTAGGACATGGAGAGCGTGCATTTTCTTATTTTATGGAAAATGCACCGGCGGCTCAAAACGACCGGGCGGAAATACGTTATCTGGAACCATATTGTTACGGACAATTCACCGAAGGCACCGCCAGCCGGCATTTTGGACGTTCTCATGTGCACTGGCTCACGGGAACGGCTTCTACCGTAATGGTGGGATGCGTAGAAGGAATTTTAGGGCTTCGACCGGATCTCCACGGTCTTACAATAGCTCCGTCTGTTCCGAAATCCTGGAAGCAGTTTGAAATCAATAAGACTTTTCGCGGAAAACGGCTCCATATCACCGTGAAGAATCCGGACGGGAAGGAATCCGGATGTACAAAGCTTACCCTGAACGGCAGTCTGATCCATAATAATTATGTTCCCGCAAAGCTTTTGAATGAAGAAAATGAAATTCTTTTAATCCTATAAATAAAAAGCTTTTTAAAATAAGGGCCGGCGCATATTAGGCCAGCCCTTATTTCTATCTTCTATTTTTGTATATCCCATTGAATCTTATGATTTTGATCCCGGTATTTTTTCGGAGTCATACCTACAGTTTCCCGAAATTGCTGGATAAAATGGCTTTGTGACGAAAACGACAGCCGGTTTGCGATCTCGATCATGGAATAATCACTAAACTGCAAAAGGTTTTTTGCCATACTGATTTTTTGTTCCCGAATATATGCGCTTACAGAAATCCCCGTTTCTTTTTTAAACAGACGGGACAAATAACTTGCAGATACGCCAAATTCATCAGCCAGACTTTCAATTGTAATTCTCTCTTTTATATGGGCATAAATGTATTCTTTACAGGCATTGATATGCTTAGAGTTTGTATCTTTTCTAAAATATCTCTGCATTTTTTCCGCATAATCAATTACCATCTCGTCATGAAGGCTCTGTACCTCCTGTACGGTTTCTATATCATCCAGTTTTTGAATATAGAAATCACTTAGACGGAAGGCTTTCTCCAACTCCATTCCTTTTTGCACCGATATTCGTGTTACCATTGCCGTAGTAATTACAAAATGATACTTTAAATTCACCACCGGATTTCTCGATAATATACCGACTCCTTCGCTGTCTACAAATTTCCCCATCCTGCAGTTTTCTTTTACTTTCTCCACATCACCGTTGGCAACTGCCTGATAAAAGAGAAATTCCTCTGAAGGGGATCTGTGCTCTATATCATCAAAATCATCGGTTGTTTCATAACACAGCCATTCTTTTTTGTAGTTCATCCAACCCATCCTCATTGTAGGAAACCTATTTTGCATCTAACCAATTGTTTTTACACCATACAGTATATCAGACTTCCGGAGAGAAAAGAGGCCGGCGCAATGCGCCGGCCCTCTTTATTCCATCAGATAAATGATGCTTCCTTACATCTCTCCTAAACCAGACTCAATTGCTTTGGTCAAGGTCTCCATGGCCTCTGCCTCATCCTCTCCGTCGCAGATTAAGTTGATCTCAGTGCCGCATTTAATACCTGCTGCCATAACGTTCAGTACACTTTTTGCAATAATTCTCTTCTCACCGCTCTCAATGATAACATCACATTTAAACTTCATGGCGGTCTGGGATAATACTCCTGCTGGTCTTAAGTGTAATCCGGAAGGATTCACTACAGTTAAAGTCTTACTTAACATATCTGCACTCTCCTCGTCTCTTTATTCTGTGAAAATTCAGAACCTTTTTCTGAAATCTCTAGTTAAATTTTAGTACAAATTACCAAAACTGTCAAGGGAAAGCCCTTCCCAATCGTCACCAAATTTTATAGGCTCAAATTTTATAGCGGTCAGCCCTGGCGGGAATAAACACATCCGCAGTAGTCCTGCCGGTACAGGCCATACTCCTTAGACAGTTCTACAGAACGTTTATAGCCATTCTTCTTCTTGAAATCCGAAGGAAGAAACGCCACCCCATATTCTTCTGCCAGCCGCTCTCCAATCTGATTTAGTTTATCCGCCCGTTTTAAGGGACTGATAGTCAAAGTAGTGGTAAAATAGTCATAGCCCTCTTTTGCTGCCAGAGCCGCGGCGGCCCGAAGCCGCAGCTCATAGCATTTAAGGCACCTTTCTCCTCCCTCCGGGTCTTTCTCATGGCCCTTTATCTCCCGGTAAAAATCTTCCGGCTCATAAGGCGCGGAAACAAAACTTACAGGATGAAGAAAATCCATGGTCTCAATCAGGCGCCGCTGCTCTTTTACCCGTTTGTTATATTCTTCTTCCGGAAAAATATTGGGATTATAGTAATATACTGTAATTTCAAAATATTGGGACAGATATTCCAGCACATAGCTGCTGCATGGAGCGCAGCAGCTATGTAAAAACAGGCGGGGGGCCTCAGCCTCCGCCTGAAATTCTGCCAGAATTCTATCTAATTCTCTCTGATAATTTCTTTGATTCATCATATTATTTCACAGAAAGTCCCGAATGCGTTTGCTGCGAACCGGATTTCTCAGCTTTCGCAAAGCCTTTGCTTCAATTTGACGGATTCGCTCACGGGTTACATTAAATTCCTTGCCTACTTCCTCCAAGGTTCTGGGATGACCGTCCTCCAGGCCAAACCGCAGTACAATTACCTGGCGCTCTCTTTCCTTTAAATCTCCAAGAAGAGCGTCGATATGCTCTCTCAGCATTACCGACTCTACATTTCCTTCCGGGGTAACCACATTAGAATCGGCCACAAAATCCCCTAAATTAGAATCATCTTCCTCGCCAATAGGAGTTTCTAAAGATGCCGGTTCTCTGGCAATCTGCATTATTTCCATAACCTTATCCTCAGACATCTCCAGAGCATCCGCAAGCTCCGGCACTGACGGCTCATAACCCAATTCCAAGGTAAGCTTACGCTGCATTTTAGACATTTTGTTAATCGTTTCCACCATATGCACCGGAACCCGGATGGTTCTGGCCTGATCCGCCAGGGCCCTAGTCACAGACTGGCGAATCCACCAGGTCGCATATGTACTTAACTTATAACCCTTTGTATAATCGAATTTTTCCACGCCTTTAATAAGGCCGAGATTTCCCTCCTGAACCAAGTCAAGGAAGCTCATTCCTCTGCCTGTATAGCGTTTTGCGATACTGACTACGAGACGTAAGTTTGCCTCAATCAAGCGTTCTTTGGCATATTCGTCTCCCTCTGCCTTTCTTTTGGCCAGACGGAGTTCTTCATCTGCGCTTAAAAGGGGAACCGTACCAATCTCTTTTAAGTACATCCGAACCGGATCCTCGGTTCCAATGCCCTCCAACAGATCCACAGCTTCGATATCAATATCGTCGTCGTCGCTGTCTTTCATGAAACTGTCGTCCAAATCGTCCAGCAGAAGGGCTTCATCGCTCAGCATGGCGTCATCAATTACCGGAACCACATCTACTCCGCGGCTCTCAAGATACGTATAAATTTGATCCATCTGCTCTGGGTTCAAACTGTCTCCTGAAAAGAAATCATTAATTTCCCCTGCATCCAAGGCATTATGCCTGGCCTTTGCATATTCCAGAAGTTTTTCCAGTTTCTGTAAAAAGTCTTTCTTTTCCACCTGGTAACGTCCTTTCAGTTAGCTGTAAACTAATTGTTCTAAACAACATTTTAGTATATAGGAAAAATTTCAATTTATCAACATCTATTTTGTATTTTATGTAAGTTTATGGAGAATTATGACTCCATTTCGCCGGAAATTATAATTTCCAGTCGTTTTTCCAGGTTTTCCATCGTAACATCCGTTTGACTGCCGCCAAATTCCCCGTCTAGTACCCAGTCTACAGGCTCCCTCGACATCACCTGAATTTTTCTGGTTTTAAACTTGTAAACATAGTCGTTGGGTTCTTCCTTTAAAAACATGTAGGAGACAATATTGCTCAAATCCTTAGGCGTTTTAGGGGTTCGAATAAGCAGCACCTCAAAAAGGCCGTCATTTAACGCCACAGACTGGGTAACCAGCCCCTTAAATCCCCCTACGCTGATGGTATTGGTAACCATGCCAAAAATAAATTCATCCTCCAGCACCATTTCCTCACACTCTATCCGGCAGTAACTGCTCTTTAAAGATGACAGGCTCTTTACCCCTTCCAGCATATATGCCTGATGTCCTAAAATATTTTTCTTATCCTGGGGAGTCTGATAAGAAATCTCGGTAAAAGCGCCAAAAGCTGCAATATAAACAAAATACCTCTCTTCCCCAAACCGTCCTATGTCAATGGGATAAAGCTTCCCCTCCACCACAGTCTGCGCCGCTTCTTTCATTTTTTTCGGAAGCATCAGACTGGAGGCGAAATCATTGGTAGAGCCTGCTGGAATATAGCCCAGGACCGGAGGGTTTTTAAGCTCCATAAGCCCGGAAACCGTTTCATTCAGAGTTCCGTCTCCGCCGCTGCAGACAACTGCCAGCGCATCTCCTCCTTGGCTGATTACCGTTTCCTTTGCGTCCCCCCGGCTCTGTGTAACATGTACCTGGACACAGTATCCTGCTTTTGTAAAAATATCTAAAATGTCTATTAGCTGGTTGCGTATCTGCTCTCTTCCTGAGCATGGATTTACAATAAAAAGAAGTTTATCCATTCCTTTCCTTCTCTCTCATTATCTCACATTATTAATTTCCTATACGCCAAAAACGCGTTTGGAAGAGGATATTTTCCCTCTAAATTCTTCTTTTCCGTAAAAAGCATGTCCGAAGTACCCCTGGCAGTCCCTTTCAGCCGAATCCGATATCCTGTCATCTCCCACTCCACATGAGAAAAAATATGCTTTGCCGCCGGAAGGGCCTCCACCGAAAGAATTTCTTCTTTTTTAAGGCAAAAAGCTTCAGGAATATCTTTTTCCTCCACCCTGCCCGGCTCGTTGGGGAGCTCATAAAGTGAGGCCAAAAGACCTGACGGCGGGCGCTTTTTCAAAGCAATCTGTCCGTCCCGTTCTAAAATAAGCACTGTAAGAGCCTCTTTTTTTCTGCCTTTTTTAGGCGCCTTCCAGGGAATCTCCCGATACAGCCCGTCCCGCCTGGCTTTGCACAGAAAGGCCAAAGGGCAGATGAGGCATTTGGGCTCTCCGTTTGGCACGCAGACCAAAGCGCCGGTTTCAATAAAAGCTTGGTTAAAATCTCCCGGATTTTCTTGATCCATAGTCCTTTTCAATAGGCCTTCTACCCGTTTCTTAAAGGAAGGTTTCGAAATATCCGTCTTGTCTCCTAACACCCTGGCGGCAACCCGCAAAACGTTTCCGTCAACCGCCGGAACCGGTATAGAGAATGCTATGGACGCAATAGCCCCCGCCGTATAGCTTCCAATTCCCGGAAGCTTTAGGATTTTTTCAAATTCCCCCGGCATTTTTCCTCCATAGATTTCTACCAAAATTTTAGCACACTTTTGAAGATTCTTGGCCCTGCTGTAGTAGCCCAATCCTTCCCATAGCTTTAAAAGCCGTTCTTCCGAAACTTTGGCTAAGCTTTCTATGTCCGGAAGTTCCTGCAAAAAGCGCTGAAAATAAGGCTTTACCGCTTCCACCCGGGTTTGCTGAAGCATAATTTCTGAAATCCAAATTTGATAAGGGTCTTTACTGCCTCTCCAAGGAAGCGTTCTGGCATTTTGCCTATACCAGGCCAGAAGCGGGCGGTTTAAAGCCCTCAGCCGTTCTTCCTCTGAAAGTTCCTTGCTATTGTCCCGAAAAGACAAATCTTCTAAAACCTGTATGCTGTCATAAAGCTGTTTGATAGAATCCGTCTCAGACATATCCGTACATTCCCCTTACCGAAACTTCCCCGGAAAAAACCGCTTTCACCTGCCCGTCCGGCAAGGCTACCATCAGCTCTCCCTTCGATCCGATTCCCCGGCATAAGCCTGTATACTCTCCTCCCGGTTCCAGCACTTGTACCTGACGGCCCAGGTTAATCAGCTTTTCGTTATATTCTTCTTTCAAGGCCCTTAAATCCCCTGATTTTAAAAAGATCTTCCAATATTCCTCAAAAGCCGCCATTACACAACCTATGATTCTTTCCCGGTCTGCTTCTTCTCCTTTTACTTGATAAAGAGATGTTGCTACATCCCTGACCTCCTCCGGGAATTCTTTTATATTGGCATTAATTCCCATTCCTACCACTATATATTCCACCGTATCTCCCCGAGTCTGCATCTCCGTCAGGATGCCGCAGATTTTCTTTCCTCCGATTACCAGGTCGTTGGGCCATTTAATCTGACTGTCCAGACCAGTTCCCAGGCATATTCCTTTTTCTACGGCCAGAGCAGCTATCAGAGTTACCATAGAAGCCCTCTGAGGCAGGATCTCGGGACGCAGCAGCAGGCTCATCCAAATCCCTGTACCCGCCGGCGATACCCAGGCTCGCCCCCTTCTTCCCTTTCCGGCATTCTGACACTCGGAAACCACAAGAGTTCCCTCCGGCCAGCCCTCCCCGGCCAGTTTTCTGCATTGAATATTTGTGGAATCTGTTTCGAAAAATACCCTGACCCTTTTTCCGGCCCAGCCCCCTTTTATCTTTGCCAGAATGCCTTCTTCTGTAAGAACCTTATGTTTCATCACTACCTCCACAAACTTATGGCGCTGAGCACTGCCAAAGCGGTGAGACATAATCCTGTGAAAAACAGAAGAATTCCGCTTACCTTTTTCTTTTTACTTCTGCCGCTTTGGTCTATTTTAAAATAACCATTAACAAAGTTCAGAACTGCTGCCAAGAAAAAAATTACCGGGAACAGGGTTAAATGGGTCTCTGGATTTAAAAATGATATGACTGCCATCACTACAATAGCCAATCCGATTACAATATGTATCAGATCCAGCATAAACCGGCTGTTTTTCGACAGCTTTTTTCCGGCCCGTCCGTACATTTATACGCCTCCCAACGTAGCTGCCATCACGGCTTTAATGGTATGAATGCGGTTCTCCGCTTCATCAAATACCTTAGACTGGCTGCTTTCAAATACCTGATCCGTTACTTCCATGTCCTGAATTCCAAAGCGCTCTCCCATTTCCTTGCCGATACTGGTCTTTAAATCGTGAAATGCAGGCAGGCAGTGAAGGAAAATAGCCTTTTCCCCCGCATTTTTCATCACATCCATAGTAACCTTGTATGGGGATAATTCCCGAATTCTCTCCTCCCATACCTCATCCGGTTCTCCCATGGACACCCAGACATCCGTATAAATTATATCTGCCCCTTTCGTTCCGCCCGTCACATCTGTTGTCAGGGTTACACTGCCTCCTGACTGTGAAGCATACTCCCGGCACAGGCTTACCAGCTCTCCATTGGGAAAATATTTCTCCGGAGCGCAGGCTGTAAAATCCATACCCATTTTGGAGCAGGCAATCATCAGAGAATTACCCATGTTATACCGGGCATCCCCCATATAGGTCAGCCGAAGGCCCTTTAATCTGCCGAAATGTTCCCGGATGGTCAAAAGATCCGCTAACATCTGAGTTGGGTGGTACTCATTAGTTAATCCGTTCCAGACCGGCACTCCTGCATATTTTGCCAGCTCTTCCACGATCTCCTGACCATAGCCCCTGTATTCGATTCCCTCATACATCCGTCCTAAAACCCTGGCAGTATCCGCAATGCTTTCTTTCTTGCCGATTTGAGAAGCTTTTGGATCCAGATAGGTAGAGCCCATGCCCAAATCATGGGCCGCCGTTTCAAAAGAACACCTGGTCCGGGTGCTTGTCTTTTCAAAAATCAGGGCAACGTTTTTTCCCTTTAAAGTATAAGTCAGAATTCCCTTTTTCTTTTTGTCCTTTAAATCCGCCGCCAGATCCAATAAATAAGTAATCTCTTCCGGTGTATAATCTTTCAATGTCAAAAAATGTCTTCCCTTTAAATCCATTTTCCTGTTCTCCCCTTGTTTATATCAGATTTTTGTAGATATAAAATACTATATTGGCAGGCGGCTGTCAAGTGTGCCCAGCTTTTTCCGCACTTCTTTTACCAGCTCTTCTACTGTATAAATATAAAATCTCTTCAACCGCAGCTTTTTTGCCATCTCTTCCAAGACCGCCAGATAAAGCTCTTTATAGTCCCAGTCTGCTTTAAGCCGCAGCCGGTCTGCCAGATGAGGAAATATCCTCTCCGTAAAAGGCCGGTAGCCCGCCAGCTCTTCCCAGTCCTCATCTTCCAGAACCGGACGGATGTAAAGTTTTAACAGTTCCATCTCAGACAGCATCCGGTCAAAGTAATACGCCTCTGTCCCCGGAGCATAGATATAGTAGCTCCGCCCTCCAAGACCGTAAAGCATTCGTTTTGCATCAAAATATCCCAAAACCATATTTTTTCTGGCTTTTTTCTTATTAAAGTCTAAGATTCCTCCCAAATCCTGCCGGGGTGCAACCGGATAAAGCCGGACGTCCTCCGGGATCTCTAAAAAACGCTGGCTGTCCCTTCCTAAGCCGTAAATCCGCAGAACAATAATATCTTTATACCCCTCATTCAGAAGAGGTTCAATGGGCACATTATCCACGCTTCCCCCGTCTACATACCGCTTTCCCCCCAGCTTTTCATTTTTAAAGGCCAGAAAGTAGGCGCTGGCAAGAAGCATATTTCCTATCTCTCCGTCCGGCAGGGATTTTACATCTACCAAAAGTTTTTTTCTGTCCGACAGGGAATAGGTTACCACAAACAGATCCCTGGAAGACTTCCGGATCCTTTCTTCATCTACGGTATCGGTAATCAGATTCCGAAGAGGCGTTATATCCATCCCCCTGTCGGAAAATACTTTTTTCATCATACTCAATATTTCCTGGAAATCTTCTGTGGTCAGGTTAAAGGACAGCAGCTTTTCCATAATGGAATCTTCTATATCCATTACCTTGGAATAGGTAATGTTTTCCCAAATGTATTCTGCCTTTTCCAAGTCATCCATACACATAAGCGCGCCGTTTAACGCACCTACAGAAGCCCCGGAAATTCCCTTTATCGAAATTCCGGCTTCTTTAAGGGCTTTCCATGCACCTATCTGATAGGCACCTCTTGCGCCTCCTCCCTCCAGGACAATGCCATATTCTTTTGAACCGTCAATCTGCAGCTCCATTTTCTCCTCCTCCGCCAGTTCTTTGCCTGCTGAACGTATCCGGAAAGAATCCCGCTATATATCATAAGAGCACTTTCCTATGATATAAAAAACAGGCGCAAAGTGAACCCGCCGGCTCTTCCTCTCCGGGAAGTCCGTTTTACTTCACTCTGCGCCAGCTCCTTCTGCATCAGGATTTACATAACGGAATCGTTATGGATCATTTTACATCCCCTTCTGCCTTCTTGGCAATCTCCGTCATAGAAGTAACCAGTCCGGCCAGTCCCTGGATCTCAGACGGAATAATAATCTTGGTAGCCCGTCCATTGGCCGCCGCCTGAAACGCCTCTAAGCTCTTTAACTGAAGAACCGATGTATCCGCCCCTGCTTCTTTAATAAACCGAATGCCGTCTGCCTGGGCCTGCTGAATCTTTAAAATCGCTTCCGCCTGGCCTTCTGCCTCCTTGATTCTCTTCTCCTTTTCCGCCTCAGCCCGGAGAATAGCAGCCTGCTTATCTGCCTCCGCATCCAAAATTGCAGATTCTTTCTTACCTTCCGCTACCAGAACCGTAGACTTTTTCTCTCCTTCTGCACGAAGGATGGCCTCACGGCGCTCCCGCTCTGCCTTCATCTGTTTCTCCATGGCATCCTGAATGGCAGCCGGGGGAATGATATTCTTCAGTTCCACGCGGTTTACTTTAATGCCCCAGGGATCTGTTGCAATATCCAGAGATGCCCGCATCTTGGCATTAATGGTTTCTCTGGAGGTCAGAGTCTGATCCAGTTCCATCTCACCGATAATATTCCTAAGGGTAGTAGCGGTCAGGTTTTCAATAGCCATAATGGGATTTTCTACGCCGTAAGCATACAGCTTGGGATCGGTAATCTGGAAAAATACAACAGTATCAATCCGCATGGTAACATTATCCTTGGTAATAACAGGCTGAGGCGGAAAGTCCGCTACCTGTTCCTTTAAATTTACTCTCTTTGCCACCCGCTCGATAATCGGTATCTTAAAGTTCAGACCGGTGGACCAGGTTGTCTGGTAAGCGCCCAGCCGCTCCACAACTACTGCCTGAGCCTGCGGTACAATCTTTATGCAGGATGCCAGCACAATCAGTACGATCAGTAATAGTATTACCACTAAAATAATTCCCATAACTTTTCCTCCTACCGGGCATCCTCCGCTACAATCAGTTTGACGCCTCGAATCTCTTTAACAGTTACAATGGTGCCTTCCTTTAATATCAGATCATCCCGGACACTTCTGGCCGTCCACTCCTGGCCGTTGATGACCGCAGCCCCGGTGGCATTTAAATTATCCACCGCAGCCGTAACTTTGGCCTGCTTTCCTACCAGGCTTTCCGCATTGGTCTTGGTAACAGCACCGTTTACGAATTTCTTTGCAAAGGGCCTGACTAAAATCAGGACTGCAAAGGATACGATTACAAAGACCACCAGCTGCGCTTCTGTCCCTACGCCGGTAAAACTCAGGGCAAAGGACACCAAAGCGCCTGCTGCAAACCATATGGTAGTCAGAGCCATGGTGGCTATCTCAATGCCCAGCAAGACTACAAATATAACCAGCCACATAATCGGTGTCATAGTTTCCGCCCCTTTCTCTTTTTATGTATTTTTATTATACGCTAAGTATTGTTATTATACCATATAAAAGCCGCCAATACAACTGCACCGGCGGCTCCAATTCTTACATTTTTATAAACAATTTGACAATATCTTGTCTATTCTCTGACTCTACGCCGCTGTCTGGCGGCTTCAAACATGAGAACAGAAGCAGCCACGGCAGCATTTAAAGATTCTACCTGCCCCAGCATGGGAATCCGGATATAATCATCCGCAAGAGCGGCGGCTTCTTTTGTCAGTCCCCTGGCCTCATTTCCGATTAAAAAACCGCAAGGGCCGGTAAAATCTTCTTGATCATAGGAGTTCTTTCCATTTAAGTGAGCGGCGTACAGACGAATCCCTTTTCTTTTCATACCCTTTAGTGCGCTGCAAAGATCCTCTGTATAAACAAAAGGCACACGGAACACGGACCCCATGGTGGAACGAATTACCTTGGGGTTGTAAATATCCACCGTATTCTTATCCATAAGGATTCCTGTAACTCCCGCTCCTTCCCCAGCCCGAAGTATAGTTCCCAGATTGCCCGGATCCTGAATGTTTTCCAGTATCATTACGCAGGCAGGACAATTCCCTTCCGCCCTGCCGGTTACTTCCTCAAGAGTCCAGTTTTTCCGGCGTACTACTGCCAGGATCCCCTGGGGGGTCTGAGTGTCCGCCATCGCTTTCATCACGGCATCAGACACTATCTCACAGGGATATTTCAGAAAGCCTTCCGTCTCCGCTCTTTCTGCCTCTAAAAATGTTTCTGTCACATAGAGAGCTTTCATCTCATCCCCGGGAATCTCCCGGCAGATCCGCAGTCCTTCTACTACGTAAACTCCCTCTTCCCGTCTGGCTTTCCCCTTTTTTACCAGATTCTGGACATATTTTACCTGTTGGTTTTTCACGCTGCTAATCATGCTATAAGCTTATCCTCTCTAATTCTTCCAGCCAGATTCTGGCGGAAGCATCGCTGGGCATCCGCAGATCGCCTCTTGGAGACATAGCGGCGGCTCCTACCTTGGGGCCGTCCGGCAGACAGGAACGCTTAAACTGCTGACTGAAAAATCGTCTGTAAAATACTTTAAGCCACTTTAAAATAGTCTCTTTGTTATATTCCTCTGTAAAAGCCTGGCAGGCCATGCGGTAGATTTTTCCCGGCATATATCCAAACCGCAGAATATAGTATAAGAAGAAGTCGTGAAGCTCATAAGGCCCTACCAAATCCTCCGTTTTCTGAACAATCTCTCCCTCTTTCGGAGGCAGAAGCTCCGGACTCACCGGCGTATTGAGAACATCAAACAACACCCTGGAAAGCTCCTTTTCCCCGCAAGTTTCTGCATAATATCTTACCAGGTGGCGCACCAGTGTTTTGGGAACGGAAGCGTTGACCCCATACATAGACATGTGATCCCCGTTGTAAGTGGCCCACCCAAGAGCCAGCTCTGACATATCGCCTGTGCCGATTACCAGGGCTCCTATTTCATTCGCCACATCCATCAGCACCTGAGTTCTCTCGCGCGCCTGGCTGTTTTCATAGGTAACGTCCCGCTTATCCGGATCATGCCCGATATCCCGGAAGTGAAGGGAAACCGCTTCTTTAATCACAATTTCCTGGAGCTTTGCCCCCACCTCTTTCGCCATGGCGCAGGCGTTTTGGTAGGTACGATCCGTAGTTCCAAAGCAAGGCATGGTAATGCAGTGTATTTGGCTTCTGGGAAGCCCCAGCATATCAAATGCCTTTACGCATACCAGCAGGGCCAGGGTAGAATCCAGACCTCCCGACAAACCTACTACCGCCCTGGAAGAAGAAGTATGTTCCAGACGTTTTTTCAGCCCCATAGCCTGGATCATCAAAATCTCCTGACACCGGCGGCTTCTGTCCTCTTCGTTTCCGGGCACAAAGGGGGACGGATCAATAAAACGCCGAATCTCCTTCTCCTGATCTTTTTTGCCCTCCAAGGAGCCTTCCGGATTTTTGTATGCAAAAGAAGCGGTCAGATATTCCGTCTCCCCTAAAGGCCGGAAGGTATTCATCCGCCTTCTTTCTGCCTCAATCCTCTCCAGGTCCAGATCTCCTATAATGGTCTCGTTGATAAAACGCACGGATTCCTTTAACAGAGTTCCGTTTTCCGCAATTATATTCTGGCCTCCAAAAACCAGATCCTGAGTAGACTCCCCTTCCCCTGCATTGGCGTAGATATAGCCGCTTACAAGCCTTGCAGACTGGCCGCAGATAAGGTTTCTCCGGTAAATATCCTTTCCGGTGGCCTCATCGCTGGCAGAGCAGTTCACAATCACTGTAGCTCCCGCCATGGCGTGGGAAATGCTTGGCGGATTAGGCGCCCATACATCCTCACAGATTTCCGCCGCAATGGTAAGGCCGGGCACATTTTTGCACTGAAACAGCACATGGGAACCCATAATAACTTTATCCCCATAAAAATCCGTCAGTACCGGTTCCGTTCCCGCCGGTTCAAAATACCGCATTTCATAAAACTCCGAATAGTTCGGAATATGGGTCTTGGGAACCAGGCCCAAAAGCTCCCCCTCAAAAATAACCGCAGCCGTATTGTAAAGTTTTCCCCTGTACTCCCAGGGTATGCCTGCAATCACCAGCATATCCAGTCCCTTAGAGGCTTCCGTAAGCTTCCTCAGTTCTTCCTTTGCCCTCCTGATTAAGGAAAACTGCAAAAACAAATCCCCACAGGTATAGCCCGTTATGGCAAGCTCGGGAAAAACCAGAATCTTTACCCCTTCCCGGCTGCAGGTTTCCATGATAGCTTCCATCTGTTCCCGGTTCCACTGTGGATCCGCAACTCGTCCTTTCGGAGTAGCAGCCGCAACCCGGATAAATCCGTCAATCATGTTAAGCTTCCTCTCTTTCTTACATACATTGAGTCAGGGTCAAAAGGCATTTTGGCCCTGGTATCATACATTTAAAAAGGCATCCATTTTCCTTTCCAGCAGTACAGCACATCCATCAAGGTTGTGGTAGTCCAAGTAATCGGATAGCACAGCATCACCGCTTCAAAACTTGGGAAAAAGGGAACCAGCCCGTTTATATAAATCATTCGGAGCACGCACATATTGCCTACACCGATAAGCATGGTAACCATGGTCTTTCCGGCCCCCCGGAAGGTCCCCATTAAAATCTGATGCACAGACAGGAGACAGTAAAACGGAAGCAGAATCGTAAACACCGTAACGCCATAGTTCAGCACCTCCGGATCGCTGCTGAAAATCTGCAGTAAATCCCCGGTCTTCCAGTATAAAATCGGGCTTAGAATCAGAGTATAAGAAAAGCTGATAGCAAGTCCTTCAAAAATCCCCCTCTTTACCCGATCCTTTCGGCCTGCCCCGATATTCTGTCCCGTAAAAGTGGTTGCCGCAATGCAAAAGCTCTGTAAAGGCAGCATAACAAAACCGTCAATCTTGTTATACGCCCCATAGCCCGCCATAGCGGCAGACCCATAAACATTAATGTTAGCCTGTACAATTACATTGGACAAAGAAATAATGGACTGCTGCAGCCCGCTGGGAATACCGATAGCAAGAATCCTCTTCATCATTCGATAATCAATGGCAATCTTCTTTAATTCTACCCGATAAATATCTTTTGTACCCATCAGCGCCAAAATTGCCAGCACTGCGGAAACTGCCTGGGCAATAATCGTGGCATATCCCACTCCGGCGATTCCCATAGAAAATATTACCACAAATACCAGATCCAAAATGATATTGATTACAGAAGAGACGCACAGGTAATACAGAGGGCGTTTCGAATCCCCTACAGCCCGCAGAATTCCTGCTGCCATATTGTAAAGCAAATTAAACAGGGAACCGGAAAAAAATATCCGAAAGTAAATGACGGAATTGTCCATTACGTCCTCCGGAGTTCCCATCCAGCCAAGGATAAGCGGCGACAGCGCCACACCTAAAACACTCAGCAGCACGCCTCCTATAAGGCTTAGGGCAATGCAGGTGTGAACTGCCCAGGAAAGCTTTTTCTCATCCCGCGCCCCATAGTATTGAGAGATGATCACGCCGGCTCCTGTTGCAATTCCCATAAACATTCCAATAATCAGATTAATGAGGGAATTGCTGGAACCAACTGCCGCCAGGGCCTGACTCCCGATAAAATTCCCTACCACAATAGAGTCTACTGTATTATATAATTGCTGGAACAGGTTGCCGATTAAAAGCGGAAATGAAAATAGAAGGAGCTGTTTCCATATTACTCCTTCCGTCATAAGCATGGTGCTGCCTGCCCGCTTTCTTTCCATTTCCCTGCTCCTCCTCGAAAAAAACAGAAAATCTCTTCTGTTTCTGTTATAATAACACAATTTGGCAAAAAAGGAAAGGCAGATGCTGCTTTACTTTCTCCGGTATATCATGTATAGTAACAGTCAGAAAGGAGCCTTTTTCTCATGAAAATCTCTACAAAAGGCCGTTATGCTCTCCGAATGATGCTGGAATTTGCCCTTGCACCGGAAGAGTGTACCAAGTTAAATCGTGTGGCAGAACGCCAGCAGATTTCCGTTAAATATTTAGAACAGATCGCCATGAGCCTGGCCCGAGCCGGATTTATCAAAAGCATGAGAGGCGCCCAGGGAGGCTATCGTCTGGCCCGTGCTCCTGAAGACTATACGGTAGGGGAAATTCTCCGTTTAGTGGAAGGAAGTCTGGCTCCTGTTCCCTGCCTGGAAGATAACCCCAATCAGTGCGGCCGTGCCGGGGACTGTGCGGTTCTCTCGGTATGGGAAGATTTAGCCCATGCCATTAATCAGGTAGTGGACAATGTAACCTTAGCGGATTTAGTAAAGGAGCAGCGAAGAAAGCCGGACAAAAACTTAATGTAACATCAGGACAAATTGAGGATATTTTTTATCTATGGAAAGAAAACGACAGCCGGAATTTTCCCGGACAGAAATGTTAATTGGTCATGAAAAAATGGAAATCTTAAACCGCAGCGCCGTAGTCGTATTCGGGATTGGCGGGGTAGGTTCCCATGCAGCGGAAGCCCTGGCCCGAAGCGGCGTGGGATGCCTGATTTTGGCAGATAATGATCAGGTAGCCCTGTCTAATATTAACCGGCAAAGCATTGCCTGCCACAGCACTGTGGGACGTCGCAAAACAGAAATTATGAAAGAAAAAATTGCAGATATCAATCCCCTTTGCCGGGTAATTGCGGTAAACCAGTTTATCCTTCCGAACAATCTGGATTCATTTTTCCGGCAGGTATTCAGAGAAGTTTCTTCTATTGACTACATGATAGATGCCATTGACACCGTCAGTGCAAAGCTGTCTATTGCAGAATACAGCTGGGAACACTCAATTCCTCTTATTGCTTCCATGGGTACCGGCAACAAGCTGCATCCGGAGCTGTTTGAAATTACAGATATCTATAAGACTTCCGTCTGCCCTTTGTGCAGGGTTATGCGTAGGGAATTAAAAAAGAGAAAAATTCCCTGTCTGGACGTGCTGTATTCAAAAGAAGAGCCTAGAAAGCCCCTCGGCACGGCAGATGCCGGCCAGGAATCCGAACCTCTGTCAGACCGCCGCTCTACTCCCGGCAGTATTGCTTTTGTGCCGCCTGCAGCCGGGCTTATGATAGCCGGAAAAGTAATTCGGACCCTGTGCGGCCTTTGACCGGCTCCTCTTTTATTCATAAAAAAGACACCGTAAGATCACTGATTCTGATAATCTTACGGTGCCCTTTTCACACTTTCATTAATACCATTCTGTCCCTTCCTCTGTCACCCTGGCATATACCAGCTTCTTTGCAGGAGGGGCTTCCGATGCAATCCGGCAGCTTTCTGTCAGTTTTCTTTCTGCCTCTCTAAATACCGTATTATCGGCCCCATACAAAACAGCCAGCGTCTCTCCTGCCTCTACTTTATCTCCATACTTTTTATGAAGATAAATTCCGGCGCTCATGTCAATCGTATCTTCTTTTCTGGTTCTTCCGGCGCCTAATATAACAGAAGCCAGCCCGCAGTTTTCCGCATTTATTTCCTGAATATATCCTGTCTTTTGGGCTTTCACTTCATAGGAATAGGGCGCCTTGGGGAAAAGTTCGGGATTTCGGATATACTCCGGGTTTCCCCCCTGCCCTTCAAACATATTTGCCAGGGTTTGTAAAGCTGTTTTATCCTCAATGGCCCCCTGAGCCATTTTCCAGCACTCTTCTAATGTCCCTTTTCCCGCCATATAAAGCATATTGGATGCCAGGTGCAGGCACACCCGGGTTAAATCCTCAGGGCCGTTTCCTTTTAAAGTCTCAATGGCTTCCATAACCTCCATGGAATTTCCGATGGCATGTCCCAGAGGGACATCCATATCTGTAATCAATGCACAGCACCGGCGGCCTGCTCTGGCGCCGATTGCCACCATTTTCCTGGCCAGCAGTTCTGAATCCTCCAGAGTTTTCATAAATGCCCCTCTTCCGGTTTTCACGTCCAGTACGATGCCGTCGCTTCCGGATGAAAGCTTTTTGCTCATAATGGACGAGGCAATCAGGGGAACACTGTCAATGGTGGCGGTTACGTCCCTCAGGGCATACAGCTTTTTGTCTGCCGGAACCAGATTGCCGGTTTGGCCCATAACGGCAATTCCGTTTTCATTAACCAGGCGAAAGAATTCTTCCTCTGTCAGAGAAGTTCTGGTTCCCGGAACGCTTTCCATCTTGTCAACCGTTCCCCCGGTATGCCCCAGGCCCCTTCCTGAAATTTTTGCCACTTTCACCCCCAGGGATGCTACAATAGGGCCAATAATTAAAGTGGTTTTATCCCCTACTCCCCCGGTACTGTGTTTATCTGCCTTAAATCCCTTAATAGCGGATAAATCCAGCCTGTCTCCGGATGCTGCGATCTCCAGAGTCAAGTCCGTAATCTCCTGATCCTCCATCCCCTGGAAATAGATTGCCATCAGCATTGCCGACATTTGGTAATCCGGTATGCTTCCCTCTGTAAAGCCTTTTACCATAAACCGGATTTCCTCTTTTTCCAGTCTCTTTCCCTGCTTTTTCTTTTCAATCAGGTCGTACATTCTCATAATATTCTTCCTTTCCCGATTCCGTCTGCCGGATGTCCGTCCCATGTGGAATTTGACAGGAGTTTTGGCTTATCGGAAAGCTTGATGTGCAAAATTCCTGTCAAATTCCCTTCCGTCTCAATACTGCTCTAATAGCTGTCCGGATGGGCTTCTTCCGCTTTTGCCAGCTTTACAATCCGGCTGGTTCCTAAGCGTGCCGCGCCAAGCCTGACAAACTCTTCCGCATCTTCCATAGATCCGATGCCTCCGGCTGCTTTTATTTTAACGCCAGGGCCTACGTGTTCTGCAAATAGCCGGATATCTTCAAAGGTAGCTCCTTTTGCAGAAAAGCCTGTGGAAGTTTTAATAAAATCCGCACCTGCTTCTGTAACAATCCGGCACATCCGGATTTTTTCTTCCTCTGTCAGCAGGCAGGTTTCAACAATTACTTTTAACGTCTTTAATCCGCAGACCTGTTTAATATCCCGGATCTCTTCTTCAATCCGTTTCCATTCTTTGTCCTTTACATCCCCCAGGTTGATCACCATGTCAATCTCGTCGGCTCCGTTTCGGATTGCGTCCTCTGTCTCAAAAAGCTTTACGGCCTTTGTGTTATAGCCGTTGGGAAAGCCGATTACCGTACAGACTTTCATGGTATTTTTTACATAGTCCTTAGCTCTTTTTACAAAAGACGGAGGAATACACACAGACGCAACTCCATAGGCTACGGCCTCATCGCAGAGTCTTCGGATTTCCTCCCAGCCAGCCTGTTGGGTCAGCAAGGTATGATCCACATACTGAAAAATTTTCCCATCCATATTATTACCTCCTGTTAACCCAGATTGGACTGGTCCATGCCATATGATCGTCTTTTTGCGTTACCCGGACATAGTAATAATCATCATCCGCCCACTGGCTGTCTCTGTAAGAAAAGTCGCAGATACCGTCAGCGGTTTCCTCTGCCGCAATTACCTGATTGTTCTTTAACAGTTCCACCTTTCCTCCGGCAGTTCCCATAACGCTTACATCCAGGGCTACCGGCTGGCCTTCTTCCACCTTGATTTCCTGTCCCATATGGGCAGTCCCTGCTTTTAAGGATGCCAAAATCCTTGCGCCGGTAGTGGCATAGGTAAACCGGTCATACATTGCGTCGAATACATGTTCTCTGGTCAGCTCCGGAACAAAAGCAGCAAAAATCCCGCCTTCTATACCGTGCTCCAACTGGTGGGAATCGCTTCCCGCAGTAAATCCCATACGGTATTTTCTTGCCAAAGCATCCTGAACTGAACATTTTTTCATCTTTTTAATATTTTTGGTGTATTTGGAGGTGCTTTCAAAGTCTTCAAAATCAGCGTGTCTGGAAAAAATTTCTACAAGTCTCTGTACCTGAGGATCATGGAAATTCCAGTCCGTAGCCGCACTGACCAGCCCCCAGTCTGCCGCCGGATGGTGGGGGAATGCCATTGCGCCGTATTTCTTCACACTTTCAAACAGTTTATGCGGGGTCATGCCTCCTTCGTCACAGGAGCGGAAGATTTCTCCGTCATCCCCACGGTAATAAATGTTTTTATGGCCAAAGTCATATCTATACTCATTGGGCGTCCATTCGTAAGCCAGCATACATGCCAGTTCTCCGTCTGTATTCATCAGACGGTTGGTAGTCCGCATCCACTCCCATTCCGACTGGGAGATCCAGTCCGGATAGCAGTCATGATCCGTCAGGGCCGTAAAGTCCAAATCCGCTCTTTCCCTGGCATAATGGTAGTATTGGTCAATCTCCCCTACGCCGTCAGAAATACCGCTTTGGCCGTGAATGTCTCCGAATACCAGCTTTCTGTCTTCATATCCGTTTTTCTTAAGCCAGGCTTCCACCTCTGCGCCGGTTCTTTTATCAAAGTTTTTGGCCCCGGGAATCGGCTGGACAAAATTGTCAACTGCATTTTCCACTACCTTGTCAAAATAGCCGCTCATCTCCGCAATATTCATAGCGTTGTATACAATGCAGGCATTTCTGTCCATATGTCCGTTTTTATTGGCAAACTGCCAAAGCAGATGAACATTATCCTCCTCGTCCACCATAACACAGGGATGAACGCCGCAGTGAGTATCGTCATAAGACATCACCACCGGTTCAGACCAGTCCTCTCCTTTTCTGCGGTAACGGACGTTAATATTATATTTTCCCCAGGTATAGGCAAAAACAACGGTCCCCTTGCTGTTAGAAAATGTAGAAATATCATGATACCAGTTTTTATTAGTGGATAATTCCCTGGGATCGGTCACCGTAAGCCGGCCGTTTTCCATAAAAGCGTCTGCTGTCCAATAGGAAAATACCGCCTGATCCCCAATCCCGTAAAAGCAAATGCTTACGCCTTTTTCCGTCCTGGCAATTACCGGATGAGTTGCCCACTGAGGCCCTCTATTGACAATTACTTCCCGGCTCCATCCCGTTTCTGTCTTTACACATACTACCGCGTCATAGCGGCCGTTCCGAAAGCAGTCGTATACCAGATACAGATACCCGTCTCCTCCTTGGCAGCATTCCGGGCGGTATGACAGATCTGACTGAGTAACCTGTTCTTTCTCAAACTTTCCGTCCGTATCCAGCCAGCAAATAATTCCATGGCTGAATCCTTTTCCCTGACGGTTATAAACCACTGCCAGCTGATCCTTATTTGTAAACAATTTCGGGTAGAATAATGCCTCTCCCTTTTCTACCGTAACAATAGGACTGTAAACTCCGTCTTTTAAGCGGCGGGCCAGGATATACCATTCCCGGTCTATGCATTCCGACCAGGCGTACCATACGGAGTCCTGAGCAAAAATCATGACCGGTCTCAGCGCTTCTCCCTCTCCGGAAATTCTGGTTTTATCCTGAATCTGCCCGTCTTTCAGCCAACCGGCATAAACTGCATCGTGACCTTCTTTATACTCCTGCCAGCACACATATACCTTTCCCTCCGTGTCCATACAGATCCCCGGATACTGGCTGCTGTTTTTCTCAATGTCTGTAATTTCAAAGCTTCGTTTTTTCATAAATTCGCTCATTGCATTCTCTCCTGTCAATCATCGTCATATTTTCCAACGCCTGCTGGGGCGTGAATGTGCTTTACTCCAAAGGTAAGTACCAGTAAGGTTGCCAGATAAGGGAGCATCTGGATCAACTGGGTAGGAACCCTGCCTCCCTGAAAATGAATCTGAAGGGCATCGCAGAATCCGAACAGCAGAGCGCACAAAACCACTCCTGCCGGGTTATACCGGGACAAAATCGCAACGGCTACTGCAATATAGCCTCTTCCGGCAGTCATATCCCGGACAAACATATCCATGTGGTTCAGAGATAAAAAAGCGCCTCCAAATCCTGCTAAAATTCCGCAAATGGCTACCGCCGTGTATTTCACTCTATGAACCCGCACTCCCATAGCAGCGGCGGCTTTGGGATTTTCTCCGCTCATTCTCAGCCGCAGGCCGAACCGCGTCTGAAACAGCACATACCAGCTTACCCCGGCTACCGCCAGCATTACATAGGCATTTACCGGCAGTCTTCCTAAAACCGAACCCACAATAGGAATTCGCGAAAAAATCACTGCAGTCCCCTCTATATTGGCTACCTGGGGAGAATTCCCCCGGTTATTCCACAAAAGCTGCATCAGCAGAGTGGTAGCCGCCAGTGCCAGCAGATTTAGCCCGATCCCGCTGATTACCTGATTGACTTTATAACGGACGCTTAAAATCCCGTGGAGGATCCCAATCAGCATACCGCCTGCCATTCCGCACACGAATCCAATGACAGGGCTTCCGCTGAAATAAGAGCCTACCACGGCGGTAAATGCTCCTGTCATCATCATGCTTTCTAATCCCAGGGCCATGATCCCGCTTCTTACGGAAAACACGCCTCCCACCGCGGCAAATACCAGCGGGATGGACATCACAATGGTAGAAACCAGGATAAAACTGATATTCTGTAAAAATTCCGTCATGATTTTTCCTCCCCTTTCTTCTTATTTCTTTTGCCTGCGGAAAAAATTTCTTTCACCAGCAGCGGCGCCGCTACCAGAATTACCACCAATGCCTGAATCACATTAATAAAATCAATGGGAATACTGGTAGTACGATTCAGTACCATGGCGCCGGATCGCAATGCGCCGAATATAATTCCCGCAAAGATAACTCCTATCGGGTTTTCTCCTGCCAAAGCCGCCACCGCAATTCCGTCAAATCCATATCCTGGTGAAAAGTTTTCAATAAAACGGTGATCTACGCCTGCCACATGGCATCCTCCTGCCAGGCCTGCAATGGCGCCGCTGATAAGCATTGCCGTTACCATCACCTTTCCCACCGGAATTCCTGCGGTTTCCGCTGCTTTTCCATTCATTCCCACACAGCGTATTTCGTAGCCTTTCACGGTCCGTTCCATAAAAAGTTTTATCAGAATGCAGGCTGCTATGGCGATAAAAACAGCAAAGGTCAATTGGTATTTTGACACCAGTTTCGGTATATATGCGGTTTTTAATATCTTCTCTGTCTGGGAAACCGCTCCTTCCGCTTTTAAAGGCCCGTTTACCAGATAAGAGCAGAACAGCGCCGCAATTTCATTAAGCATTATGGTGGCAATTACTTCATTTGATCCAAATTTTACTTTTAACAGCCCAACCAGCGCCGCAAGAATTCCCCCTGCCAGCATTCCGCAAAGAAGCGCCAGCGGAAGATGGATAAATCCAGGCAGTCCCAAATCTATGGTTCCCACAACCGCCGCCGCCATGGCTCCGAACAAAAGCTGTCCTTCCACCCCCAGGTTAATCAAAGTTGTCTTTTTTGCCAGTGTAAATGCCAGGCCTGTAAAAATCAGCGGAGTTGCCTGGGTAAAGGTCTGGGCAAGGCCGCTTTTGCTTTTAAACGCTCCTGTCAGAATTGCTCCGAAAGCCTCAAAGGGATTGTAGCCGCACAGGGCCATAATCACTCCGCTGGCCAATACTGCCACTGCCAGGGAGACTGCCGGCAAAACTATCCCCTTTACTTTTTCCCTGTATTTCAACGTTCTTTCACCTCCTCAGACTTTTCTCCGCCTGTCATCCACAAACCCAGTTCCGTTTCTGTCACCGATTCCGGAAGAAATTCTTTTTGTATTTTTCCGTCGTAAATCACCCCGATCCGGTCGCTTAAAGATCTTATCTCGTCTAAATCCGCAGATATTAATAGAATGGCCTTCCCTTGATCCCGCAGATCCAGCAGGGTATTGTGAATGTATTCCATGGCCCCTACATCTACGCCTCTGGTGGGCTGGGCCACGATAATGGCATCCGGATCCTGGCTGAATACTCTTGCAATTACTACCTTCTGCTGATTTCCTCCGGACAGGGAATTTAAAAGCGCCTGACTGTCTCCGGCCTTTATGGCGTACTCCTTAATCTTTTCCTCCGCGTAACGCCGTATCTCCTTTCCTTTCAAAAAACCTTTATGAGCAAATTTCTCACGTCTGTGATAGCCCAAAATTACGTTTTCTTCTATGGTCATTTCCAGAATCAGCCCTCTTGTCATCCGATCCTCCGGGATATGCCCGATTCCTTCTCGAATAAAGGCTTCCGCATTTCCGGCTATTTCTCTTCCGTCCTTTTTAATATGGACGCTGTCCGGCTTTCGCAGTCCCGTTAAAACCTCGATTAATTCTGTCTGGCCATTTCCCTCAATTCCGGCAATTCCGTAAATCTCTCCTTTATGTACAGTAATCTGAATCTGCTCCAGAATCTTCTTTCCATTTCTGCCGGTGAGATTTAAATCCGAAATTTCCAGATACGGCGAACCTATTCCTTTATTTTCTCTGATGATAGACAGGTTTACATCCCTGCCCACCATCAGCTTTGCCAGAGTATGGGTGTCCATCTGTTCCAATCCCAGCCCCTGCTCTACCATTCTTCCGTCCCGGAGAACGGAAATCCGGTCGGCAATCTCCATGGTTTCTTTTAGCTTATGGGTAATAATAACTATGCTCTTGCCCTCTGCCTTCAGCCTCCTCATGATCCGAAACAGTTCCTCTACCTCCTGAGGTGTCAGCACAGCCGTCGGCTCGTCTAAAATCAGAATTTCAGCTCCCCGGTACAAGGCCTTTAAAATCTCCACCCTCTGCTGCTCTCCGACAGACAAGTCTTCTACCTTCTGGGTGGGAGAAATATGAAAGCCATACTGTTCAATCATTTCATGAACCTGGTTTTCGGCTGTTTTCCTGTCAAAATGAATGCCTTTTACCGGCTCATTTCCTACCACAATATTTTCTGTGACCGTCATTACCGGGGCCAGCATAAAATGCTGGTGAACCATTCCGATTCCCAATTGAATCGCCTGATACGGATTTTTTATATCTGCCCTTTTTCCATTAATCCAGATCTCTCCTTCATCCGGCCGGGTCATTCCATACAGGATCTTCATCAGCGTAGACTTTCCTGCGCCGTTTTCTCCAAGCAGCGAGTGAATTTCTCCCTTTCTGACGCAGAAATCCGCATTATCTACGGCCCGCACCAAAGGATATTGTTTGGTAATTCCCTTCATCTCAACCGCATTCACTTTGATTCCTCCTAATCTATTTGAAATACTGATTTTCTGCTACCCAGGCATCTAACTCTTCTTCTAAATTACAAGGAACCAGTTCTCCGGAAATGATCCTTCCTTTAATTTCTTCTACAATCTCCAAAACCTCCGGGCCTAACTCAACATTAGAATTGGCGGTATCGTAGCCTACCGCTCCTTCTTTAATTCCGCTGATATAAATTCCAGGCTCCCAGGTATTGTTTACGACAGCCTCTACTTCTTTGTAGACCATCTCGTCTACATTTCTCAGAGCCGTAGCCGGAATATAATCCGGTTCATTGTCGTTCTGGTTCCCGCCTACGCCAAATGCGTAGCGACCTGATTCTTTTGCCGCATTGAATACGCCTAAACCGGAAGATCCGGCAATATGCTGGATAAAGTCCGCCCCTTTGTTGTACATGGACAACGCGATCTCTTTTCCTTTTCCCGGATCTGCAAAGCTTCCTACTGTGGCAGTCAGAACCTGGCAATCCGGATTTACATAGCGGACGCCGGCCTCAAATCCTACCACGCCTTCCTTTAAATTGGCGGCTTCTATTCCAAGAATACAGCCTACTACGTTATCTTCATTGGAGTAAGGCAGCCCATAGTCTTTTGTACAAAGACCTGCGATCACTCCGGTAAGGAAGGTTTGTTCCTGCCACTTTGTTACAATCGATCTTACATTAGGGGCATCGGTCTGTGCATCAATATGAGTAATCTTCTGATCCGGAAATGCTTCTGAAATCTCCAGCACCGCATCGGTCTGATCCTGAGCCAGCCCAATGATCAAATCATACTCCTCTGTCTCTGCAAACATCTGGAAATTGGGGAGGAAATCACTGACCGATTTTGGCTCTACATAGTCAAATTCAATCCCAAAATCTTCCTGGGCCCGCAATAATCCGGCGTAGGACATATCATTAAAATTCTTATCCCCCAGTCCGCCGGTAGAAAGGATAATTCCTACTTTGATGGGATCTCCGGATGCGTCGGATTCTTCCTGAGTTTCTTCTTTTGTCTGGGCTGCGGCAGCGCTTTCCGTTTTGGTGGTTTCCTCCGGGGATTGACCTTTACATCCCGCCAAAGAACATACAAGTGCTGCTGTCCCTAAAAGTGCCAATACCTGTTTTTTTCTCATCTTTCTCCTCCTGTTTGTTTAATTTGCTTGTTTTAATTGGTAATATAGGTGTATTTTAATAAATATTGTCCAATATTTACAGGAATAGATTTGACAATAAGTTGCATTTTCTTGTCTTTTTTCTCAAAATTTCCTGTTTTCTCCGGTAGGATTTTGATATTTATCACTATTTTGACCCAAACAAAGAAATTCTTTTCATCAAAAAAGGAAATGCCGCAAAATGAAAAGCGGCATTCCCTTCTATTGTCTTGCCTGGTTTCGCTCCTCGTCCGGAGTCTTTCCCATATACTTTTTATATAATCTGGAAAAATAGCTTTGGGTAGAGTATCCTACTGCTGCCGCTATGTCTGCTATCTTTCGGTCTGTGTGAATTAAAAGATCCCTGCCGTGGTTTAAGCGGCACATCATCAGATAGACACTAAAATTCTCTCCGACTTCGTCTTTAAATAGTCTGGAAAAATATTCCGGCGACCGGTAAATGTGGCTGGCCACATCTACCAGGGAAATATCCCGGTTGTAATTTTCATGAATATAGGCCAGCGCTTTGTCCACAGACTCGGAATAAGGCCCGTTTTTCTTATCATAAAGCTTTTGAATCAACTCCTCGCACCATCTCCTGCAAGCTTCCATGGTCAGCAGACTCTGCTCGCTTTTGGCCTGGCCTTCTCCTAAAGGATCCATGCTGTAGTATTGCTCCTCCACGGCAATTACCATTCTCTGGCACCTTTCTATTGCCCACTGAGAATCCGGAAGCTGTACATTTTTTATTTTGTCAAACCATTCTCTCATCTGGCTCAAGGCCTCTTCATACTGTTTATGAGCCAAATTCCATAAAATCTGCTGGTAGGCAGCCCGGACTGCCTCCCGGGAAAGTCCGGGAGATCCATTTTTTTCACAATAATACATCACCTGTTTCCCTTCATGAAAAAACAGATAATTTTCTGCTTCTACTGCCTGTCTGAGTCCATGAATCAACGTTATTCTATCCGGAAAAAAGGCACTGATCCCCACCGTTTTTCCATATTTCTCCGCTACCCGTTTTCCAATCCTTCTCATTGCCTCTTCCAGCTTCTGCTTTCGGTTATCCTGGGCAATTATAAAATCATACTCTTTTCTGGATGCCAGAAATACCTGCCCTAAGCCTTCCGCTTCTGCAAGCTCTATAAGCCCTGCCGCTTCTGCTTCCCCTTTCCCATGGCGGATGCATAAGACCTGTCCCCCTTCTCCGCCTTTTATCCCGATAGTATCTAAAAATTCATTCATTGCTTCCGGCGTCTGACACTGATACAGGCGGAACAAATCAATAAAACCGCTGGGCAAACGTTCCCGCACTTTATGTTTTATAATCTCTTCTTTATTTTCGTTGATTTTTCCTAAAACCCCAATCAGATCCCCGGCACACATTTCTGATTTTAGCAGATACTCTTTTGCACCATAGGTAATGGCCTGCTTTGCATAAGAAAATTCTGCATAATTGGTCATGACAATAAATGCGGTAAAGGGAGAAATCTCTTTTGCCCTCTTCATCAGCTCCAGACCGCCCATCCCCGGCATACTAATGTCCGCAATCACAACCTCCGGCATTTCTTTTTTAATAAGCTCAAGGGCCTCTTCCCCGGAGGAAGCCAAACCGGCTACTGAAAACCTTTCCTTTTCCCGCAGAATACAATATTCTACCCACTCTCTGATGGGAGCTTCGTCATCAACAATCAAGACCCGAATCATTGGTCTTTTCCCTCCTTATTCACCGGAAGAATAAACGTAACCGTTGTTCCTTCCCCCTCTACGCTGTCAACCTTCAGACCGAATTCCCTTCCGAAGTTCATCTGAATTCGATCATGAACATTTTGAATCCCCACTCTGCTCATATGCCCTGCCTTTTCAAGGTTTTCCGGCAGTTCCCCTGCTTTAATCCCTCTCCCGTTATCTGCAATTAAAAGGAACAGCTTTCCCTCCTTTTCATAAGCGCTGATTGTAATTTGGCATATTTGTCCTGGTATCATACCATGGAAAATCGCGTTTTCTACGATAGGCTGCAATATAAATACAGGAACCCGGTTCCCAAGAATTTCCTCCGGCACCTGGCAGTCCACCTGAAAAGTATTTTGATAACGCATCTTTTGAAGCTCTGTGTAATCTTTAATTGTCTCCAGTTCCGTTTTCAGCGAGACAAATTCGTTGGAATAAGACAAAGATTTCCGGAGAATTTTGGAAAAATAAAGCAGCATATCCTCTGCCTCCTGATTTTTCTTCATTTCCACAAAAAACCGGATAGAACTAAGGGTATTGTAAATAAAGTGAGGATTAATCTGAGCCCGAAGAAAGTCCAGCTCAGCCAGCCGCTTTTTCTTTTCTCCGTCCTTTATCTGTTCCCTGGACTCCTCCAGACGTTCCACCATACAGTTAAATGCCTGGGACATTTCTCCAAACTCATTATCTTCTTTATCATCCAGGCGCACCAGCATATTGCCCCTAGATACCTCGCCCATTTTTTCTTTAATTTCCATTACCGGTTTTAGCAAACGTTTCTGGCAGATCCGCAACATATTCCACAAAAGAATTACCGCAACAGTAATGATAATCACAATAAAAAATCCGATCTTTTTCAAGGAAACCAGCATCCCCGATGTAGGAATGGTTTCAATGAGGTACCAGCCTGTGCCCGGGATTTCGTCATACAGGAAATAATCTTTTGTATCGCCATTTTCTACAATAAGCTTTCCCGCCTTTTTTTCCTGTATCTCTGCTACCGAAATTCCGCAGAATTGGCCGATTTTCAGCTTTCTTTTCTCTGAAATGATGATCCCATCTTTATCAGTTACATAGAAGTTTTTCTCTTTATCAATTAAATTCCGGTAGCTTTCATATAGATTCTTTTCACTGATGTTCAGCACCACCACTCCCAATGTTTCGCCGGATAAGTGATCCTTTATTTTTCGCACGATTAAAAATGTATATTTATAAATTCCTTTTGCATCTCCATTTTTCAGCGGCCCTACAAAACGGACATCTTCCTCCCAGTTCCATGTGCTCTCCTTATCTGCATATTTTCTCAGAAGATCGAACCCGTCTTTTTTTGTCATACTGTCTGTGTAGACCGTTCCGTCATTGGCTACGACATAGGTATATACCAGAGGATTAAAGTTTGAATATGTCCAAACATAGTTATCCAACAGCTTTTGAATCGTGTCCACAACCTCCTGCTCTTCTCTGTCCTGTCTGGCAAGGAGGGTTATCATTTCGCTGTTGCTTGCAATTTTATCGCTGAGGTAATTGTACTCTGTCAATCTGATTTTTGTCACCTGACCAATCTGCTTCAGAAGATTTTTGTTTAAAAGAAACATTTCTTCTTCCAATTCTGCTTTGGCATAAAAAAATATCACACAGCCGATCAGCAGCACCGCAGCCGTAACAATCCCTCCCATTATGTGAAAGAGCTGTCGGATATAGCTTCTGTTCTTCATATGCGTCTTTTGCCTTTCTGAGTTTTAATTTTATTATTTTATCACATTTTTAAAAGCTGTGCAATTTATCGACTTTCTGCATAATAAATCGACATATTTTCGGTTTCATTAGGATGCAATTGCAAAAAAAGGACTGCCTTTCCCCCACAGAAGGCAGTCCTTGTGTCACGATCATAAAACCGTCACATTAAATAGTTTTCCATCTTGGCATCCCCATACCAAAACAAAATTTTGTGCAAGACATCCCCATGTCTTTTACATGTTAAATATACCATTTCTTCTGTAATAAGTCAACATTTTATTGTGTATTTTTTACAAAAATATATTTCTCTTCCTATGATTTTTTTATTATTCTGCCAATTATCGATACAATTTGTCATATTGTGCAGTCTATTTAATTAAAAATTCTTCTTCCTTCAACAGTACATGCAATTAATGCGTATACTCTTCCCGGATTGGAACATACTTTTCTTAGTAAACTGATATGTCTGCCGGCGCAGGCATTGCCAGAGGCGGATTTTTAAAGAAGGGAAGTGGGATTTTTGGAATTTTCAAAAACATTATCAGATAATATGGACTATCTAAAAGAAACCCTCCATACTGCCGAAAACTTTGATGTGGTTTACAGGGTGGTAAAAATCGGAGGCCGCAATGCCTGTCTGTATTTTGTAGATGGTCTTACCAAAGATGAAGTACTTTTAAAAGTGCTGCAGGTTTTCTCCGCCATTAAGCCGGAAGATATGCCGGAGGATGCCCACGGCTTTTCCAAGCAATATGTCCCCTATGGGGAGATTGGGCTCCTAAAAGATTCTGAAACTATGATTGTCCAGCTCCTTACGGGTATTTCCTGCATGTTTATTGATGGCTATGATGCCTGTCTCACCATAGACTGCCGCACTTATCCGGCCCGCAGCGTATCAGAGCCGGACAAGGACAAAGTATTAAGAGGATCCCGGGACGGCTTTGTGGAAACCCTGATTTTTAATACTGCTCTAATCCGCCGCCGGATTCGGGATCCCAAGCTTACTATGGAGATTATGACCGCAGGAGAAAGCTCTCACACGGATATTGCCATCTGCTACATGAAAGATCGAGTAGATTCCAATCTTTTGGACAAAATCAAATCCAGGATTCAGCGGCTTCATGTAGATGCCCTTACCATGAACCAGGAGAGCCTGGCAGAATGTATCTATCCTCATAAGTGGTACAACCCTTTCCCAAAGTTTAAATTTTCTGAACGGCCCGATACTACCGCCGCTTCGATCCTGGAGGGGAATATTATCATTTTGGTAGACACTTCCCCGTCGGCCATGATTCTTCCTTCATCCGTATTTGATATTATTGAAGAGGCCGACGACTACTATTTTCCGCCCCTTACGGGAACCTATCTGAGGCTGTCCAGGATGATCATTACTTTACTGTCTCTGTTTTTGACGCCTCTCTGGCTGCTGCTTATGCAGAACCCGGAGATTATCCCCTCCTGGCTGGAATTTATTCAATTATCCGACGAGCTTTTTGTCCCCTTGATCTTTCAGCTTCTGATACTGGAATTTGCCATTGACGGCCTGCGTCTGGCTGCAGTCAACACTCCCAGCATGCTGACTACTCCTTTGAGTATTATCGCCGGTATTGTCATGGGAGAGTACGCAGTAAAATCCGGGTGGTTTAACAGCGAAACCATGCTGTATATGGCTTTTGTCACCATCGCCAACTACTCACAGTCCAGTTTTGAGCTTGGTTATGCGGTAAAGTTTATGCGTATACTGGTTTTGGTTCTCACCGCCCTTTTTAACTACTGGGGATTTGCCGCAGGCGTTGTTTTTTCCATATGCGCTGTAATTTTCAACAGGACTATTGCAGGAAAGAGCTACATTTACCCTCTGATTCCTTTCCGATGGTCGGAGCTAAAGAAACGTTTTTTTCGCGGCCGTCTGCCGCATACTGAAAAGTGCTAGGTTGGCATATGAGATTATGCCCGCAAAGCTTCTTTTTGTCTCTGCGGGCATTTCCAGAGCACTTATGCGAACCACAGCTCTTCTTTTGTGGTAGAAATCGCGTCTGCTCCGGCGGAAAAAGCAGCCATAATATCCTTTTTATCCGAAATCAGCCCTCCGGCAATAATCGGGATATCCGTATATCCTCTGATCTCCTTTAAGACTTTAGGCATCACTCCCGGCATAATCTCCACCAAATCCGGATGAAAGGTGTCAATCTGCTTTTTGGTGGTATTCATTGCCATAGAGTCGATAATAAAGGTTCTCTGAATTCCAAACAGCCCCAGCTCCAGAGCCCGCTTTACCAGAAGAGGCTTGGTGCTGATAATTCCGTCTGCCCGGGTGTTTTGCTTCACAAAATCTACCGCCACCTCTTTTGCATTTAGGCCGGCGATTAAATCCACATGGACAATGGCCGTTTTGCCCTGAGCCTTTATCTGATCTACGATCCCGCCAATGTTACAAATACTGCCAAAGAGAACAAATACTATCTGACATTCCGATTCAAAACATTTTTTCAGACCCTTTTCATCCTTTACCGCCGCTATCACAGGAGATGTCTCCAATAATTCTATTGCTTTCATTTCTATTTCCCCCTTCCTCTGTTGTATCATTTTCATATTTTCTAAAGGGAAGCGCAATAGAAAACACGCAGACAGTCCGATCTGCGCGTTTTCTGTTATGCCGCCTTAAGCGGTTCTATTTTTTGCTGTCAAGCCAGCTCTTGCAAACCTCCGGATAATTGGTAAAGATGCCGTCGCAGCCCCACTCATAGAGCTGCTCCAGGGCGCCCATATCATTAACGGTCCATACATTTACTTCAATCCCGTTTTCTTTGCAGCCCTTTACCTCTTTTTCGGTCAGGCCCTTCACTCCCGGATGATACGCCTCAAAACCATACTTTTTGCAGTAATACCCCGCATTGCCAAGGCCCTGATGCTCCAGCAGAGCGCCGCAGTAGCGGGCAGAATCTAACTTTTTAATCTGAACAAGGGACATATGGTTAAAGGAAGAATATAATACCTTATCTACCAGTCCGTACTTGCGAACCAGTTCCATGGTCTTTTCCTCCAGCTCCCCATAGTAGTATACGCTGCTTTTAATCTCCACATTCGTAACCAGATCGGTCTGGCTTACCCATTTGCAATACTCCTCAAAGGTAGGAATGGGCTGGAAGCCGTATTTCCCACCGCAGATTTGGCCTGCGTTGAATTTTGACAGTTCTTCGTAGGTATAATCCCTGACGTATCCTGAGCCGTCGGTAGTGCGGTCGATGGTCTCGTCATGAATGACTACCACAACTTCGTCCTTGGTAAGCTGAACATCCAGCTCAATTCCCTCGCATCCGATCTCCGCCGCCTTCTGAAAAGCCAGCATGGTGTTCTCCGGATATTTTCCGCTGTAGCCTCTGTGGGCATATACTTTCATGTCATATCCTCTTTTCTGTCTGATGTTATTTCATTGCTGCCTTAGAATACCCGGTCAGCATATATTTCTGGAAGATAAAGAACAAGATAATTACCGGCATAACCGCCAGTACCGCTCCTGCCATAACCTCGTGGTTGTTCATGGTTTCCTGGCCTGCAAAGGTGTTCTGCAGGTATGCAAGACCGATGGTCAATACGCGGCGTTTCTCCCCCATGGCGATAATTTTAGGCCAGAAGTAGGAATTCCAGCCATCGGTAAAGGTAACCAGAATAACGGTAAACAGGGCAGATTTACACATAGGAGCCAGGATCTTCGTAATAATTCCCACTCTTCCCAATCCGTCCATTCTCGCTGCCTCAATATAACTGTCGTCAATAGCCATAAAGTTCTGTCTCAGCATGAAAATAAAGTAGGGGGAAACTGCCACAGGAAGGATCAATCCCATAAAGGTATCGGACATTCCCCAGTTTGCCATCATAATATAAATCGGAATAAAGGTAACCTGAATCGGGATCATCAGGGCGCCCAGCACAATGATAAAGCACAGGCCCTGCCCTTTAAATTTACCTTTAGAAAATCCATAGCCTGCAAATACTCCGGTTACAACCTGGGAAATAAGGATCCCCGCAGTCATAACAATAGTATTGTAGTAGTACTTGGCAAAATTGCCGCGGTTTAATACATTAGTATAGTTTTCAAAATGGAATTCCTTCGGCCATAAGGTGGGAACCGCAAGAAGAATTTCTTCCTGGGACTTTACCGAAGAAATCAGCATCCAGTAAATGGGGAATACAATAATAATCATTACGATTATTGCAAGGATCCACTGTGCTGCCGCCTTGATTTTTCGGTTGCGTTTTGCCGCCTCATTGCGTTCATTTTGACTCATTGCTTTACTCATGACGGCCCTCCTTATGAATCATAGGTTACGTTTCCGCTGGAAACCTTCATCGTAGCTACTGTGACAATCAACAGCAGGAAGAAGAAGAAGATACCTACTGTAGACGCGCGGTCCATACGGAAGTCAACCATTGCGTAGCGGTAAATATTGTAAACGAATACTTCTGTAGAACGGTAGGGACCGCCCTGGGTCAAGATATCTACAGACTGGAACACCTTCATAGAGGACAAGAAGGTGGTTACAAACAGAAACAGGGTGGTAGGCGACAGCATAGGAAGGGTAATCTTAAAGAACTTCTGGATCCCGTTGGCGCCGTCTAAAGAGGCCGCCTCATAGTAATCCGTGGAAATTCCCATCATTGCAGACAAATAAACCATCATGCCGTAACCAATGCATCTCCATCCGGTCAGCATCAATACGGAAATCAGAGCGGTGTTTCGGTCTCCCAGCCAATCTACTGCGCTGATTCCGAAAACGGAAAGGATGTAGTTTAAAATACCGGAATCCGTATTTAAAATCCATAAAAATACCACTGCCGCCGAAGACATTGCCACATACTTTGGCATAAATACAACTGCTCTCATGGCGGCAAAGCTGTTGGTCATACGGTTAAAGATCAGCGCGAAAATCATACCGCCAATCAGGGTAATGGAAAGCTCACCGATAGAATAAAGGATAGTTACCTTAAGGGAATTCCACAGGTATTTTGTACCGGATCCGGCAAAGAGCCATTTCCAGTTCTTAAGTCCTACATAATTCCATGTATCATTTAACAGGTTCCAGTCGGTAAGGCTGATCCGGAATAGCTCTACGATAGGATAGTAGGTAAAAATTGCCAGGAAAATCAATGCCGGTACAACACAGCTAAAATCCTTAATCGCAGATATCTTTCTGGGATTGATTTGTTTCTCTTTCATCATTTCCTCCTTCTGGCGCATTCACTGCGCCATTCAGGTAGATTTGGAAGTAAACTTCCAAACTTTATGCCTCCTGACCTATAGCTCCGCTTTCCCTTTTCCGGGGAAGCGGAGCTTTGCACTTATTGCTTATACATCACCTAAAACATCGTTAATCTCGTCAGCCATCATCTCCATGGCTTCCTGAACATCGCCGCCCTCCATAATAAGCTCGGCCATGCTGTTTTTCCAGATGGTTGCTAACTGAGACCATCCTTTGTGCTGGATTCTGGGATTAATTAAGTCCAGATTGTCAAAGATAGGCTGGAATGCCGGCTTCTTCTCTAAGAATGCCTTGCCTTCTTCGGTCTCTAATACGGACTTTCTGGTGGGCATGTAGCCGGTACCCTCTGCCCAGGTCATGTTTACATCCTTACCAACCAGATACTGCATAAACTGCCATGCCGCATTCTTAGTTGCCTGATCATTTTTAGAAGGAATTAAAACTACGCAGCCGCCGATTTCCTGATTCTTGGTCTCGGCTCCGGGCAGCCAGTGCATACCTACTTCAAAGTCTACCTGATCAACATAGTTATTGTACAGAGAGGTGGTATGTACTACAGATAAAGCCTTTCCGGAAATAAAGTTCTGTCTCATGTTGGAGGAAGCATCATCGGCGGTACCGGTCCAATAAGTATAACCGTTATCGCACCACTCTTTGATCTTTGCTGCAATCTCAATAGCCTTCTCGCCGCCTAAATCGGTAGTAACCTGGTCGTCGTTGATAATCTTAACGCCCTGATTTAAATAGAAGGTCTCAAAATACCACTGATCCCAGCCGGGGATGATGGTTGCATACATCTCAGTGCTGCCGTCGGCCGCCTTTACCGTGCCTGCCTCCATGAAAGCATCCATGTCGTCCCAGGTTTCGGGAAGGGTAATGCCCATCTCGTCAACCTTATCTTTGTTATAGTACATAATCTGGGTGGAAATCAAAAACGGTAAGGAAACCTGAGTACCATTGTACTTAGCAGCTTCAAGCATACCATTACCAAAATCCTCTACGTCATAGCCGCTTGCCTTGATATAGGGATCCAGGTTTTCGGTTAATCCGCCTGCGCCGTACTCTGCAACATAGGGGGTATTTGCTACGGTAATTGCAGGAAGTCCGGTACCTGCCGCATGAGCCGCTACCAAAGCCTCATTTAATTTTGAATAGCTTCCGATATATTCGGCCTCTACGGTAATTAAGTCCTGGGAATTGTTAAAATCTGTAACGACCTGATCTACGATTCCGGAATACTGATCCTCCAGTGCATGCCACCACTTAATGGTAATGGGTTCCGTCACCTCATAGTTAGACGGATCAGCCGGCGCTGCATTTTCAGCCGGCGCTGCATTTTCAGCCGGTGCTGTGGTTGCATCCGCCTTTCCTGCTGCGCCAGTAGAACCTCCCCCACTGCATCCTGCAAGGGCGCTGGCCGCCATTACCGCCGTCAGAACTAATGCCATTCTTCTTCTCATAAATTGTTTCTCCCTTCTTTGTTTTCTCTTGAATACGGTCTCTTTTTTGCCCTGTTTTCTTAAAGTTGGCACAAAAAAAGAGATTCAGCATATAACAAAACATACCCTGGTACGCCTCTACTATTTGCTTTCATCTCATTCTCTCTTAAAGCAGACTGTATTCTATTTATGTACTAATGGTATCATAAAATACCCGTCCTTGCAAGTGATTTTTGTAACTTTTTACTTACTTTTTTCATACTTCTACCACTATTTTTACAATTTTTTGTCTCTTTTGCTAAATTATTGATTAATTTTTCACAATTTTTTCATTCTTTTATTCTATCTCCTCAGACTCTTCCCCTTCCGCCTCCATATACCTTTCAAAAACCCAACGCAGAAAATGCGATGAAAGGTAACTTGCAAAAGCAAACCAAATCATAAAAAGCTCCGTAAATAACCAGGTAAGAACTCCAAAAAGCGCGTAAATAACCAGAATTGTGATAGATACATGCAAATTTCCCATGGCCATCACGAAAGCGTTAGCCACCGTCTTTTTTATGGAAAACCGAAAAAAAGCAGTCAGCGGAAACAGGTAAACCATTGTTAATAAATAAACAAAAATCAGACTTGCAAAAAAAACTCTGACCGCCCATTTTATCCCTGCCGAAAAGGGTAAAAACCGGCAGCAATAGAAATCCAATGCTAAAAACAGGCCTGCTGCCGCTGCTCCCAGCCATAAGAGAGTAGCCGGAATGAAATTTTTCGTAAAGCCCTTGCGGAAACTTCTCCACACATAACCTTCCTCATTTCGAGTAAGTTTTAAGGTATACTGAAAAAGCGCCGTAGTAGATGCCCCTATGGTAATAACCGGAAGGGAAAACAGCGCCCAGAAAATTCCCAGAAGGCACAGGTTCATAACCTTGTCCATAAATGTAAAAAAGCGGTTTTCAGGGTTAAAAATTCCATTGATATTCATGTAATGCAGTCCTTTCTATAAATCTTTGATGAAAAGGCGGGCAGATATTAATCCCCAGTATATCATTTTTTACCTGTTTATGCTACAATGGATATACCCTCAGCAGGCAGGGCATACACGCCTTGTCCGCTGGGGGGAACCATTGGGAGGCGCTTTATGAAATTAAAAGATAAATTGATCCGAGACTGGAAAAAGGACCGGGAAACTCTGAAAACCTTAAACTTCCGGCAGAAACTCCAGTTTATCCTGGATTATTACCGGGGACAGATGTTTATTCTGTTTGTTTTTTTCATGATTGTATTTTATATCGGAGATATGGTCTATCAAAGCAGTCAAACCATTGATTTGCAGGGTTTTTTTATCAATGACCGGCAGAATCTTTTTCCGGCGGGAGAGCTAATCGAAGATTTCTCTTCCTATATGGACACGCCCCCCGGCCATCGGATCGCCTTTGAGGATTCCCTTTATGTAACTCTGGAATCCAGCAATGAATACAATGCTGCCAGTCAGGGAAAGATTGTGGCTTATGTGGCAGCCAGGGAACTGGACTTTTTGGTCGCCCCGGAATCCCTGGCCCAATACTATTCTGCTTCCTTTCTGCTTTACGACCTGGAAACGCTGCTTCCGGAAGGACTGCGGGAATACCTGAAAGAGGATTTCTATTATGCCGCCGACGGGACAGGCCAGAAAAAAGCCTGCGGGTTAAACCTTCGCCGCTCCCGTTTTCTGCAGAATCCGGTATATGACGGAGCAGAGGATTATTACCTTCTGGTTCTCTCGTACACTCCGCGAACCGACTCCATGGTTTCTTTTATTGAATACGCCTATCCTCAGCAGACAAAGCCGTCCTCTTACTAAAAACCGGCTAAACAGCGGCCTATCTCCCCCAGAGATTCAAATATGGCATCCGGCTTGATTTCTGAGGCGGCCACATCCTCCATCCTGGTTTCTCCGGAGAGCACCAGTAAGCCTTTGCCTCCATGATTGACGCCGGTGGCCACATCTGTATACAAACGGTCCCCAACGAATCCGGTTCGTTCCGTGGGGACTTTTGTTTTGTCAAAAATCATCTGGGCCGTCTCCTTATAAGGCTTTCCCAAGTATCTGGGCTTAACGCCGGTGGACAGAGTCATGGCGGCGCAGATAGCCCCGCAGTCAGGGATAAATCCGGTATCTGTCGGACAGTTAATATCCGGATGGGTAGCCAGAAAAACCGCTCCCTCCCGAATCAGGGTGCAGCCCCTTTCCAGCTTTTCATAAGTAAGGGTTTTATCAAAGGCTGCCACTACAATATCGGCCTTTCCGTCTGTCAGCCGAATCCCCGAATTTCTCATGTTCTCCTCCAAGGGAGGGGTTCCCATAAGGAATACGGATGCACCCGGATATTCCCTGTTTAAAAACCGGATAGCCACGTCCCCGGAGGTCATAATCTGATCTCTGTCAATCTTGCATCCCATTCTATCCAGCTTTTTTATATAATTTTCCGGGGACTGGGAAGAGTTGTTTGTAAAAAACAGAAACTTTTTCCCTTTCTCCCGGCATGTCCGGATAAAATCCAGGGCGCCTTCTATGAGGTAATCTCCCATATAAAAGGTTCCGTCCATATCCAGAACAAACAGTTGGATCTCTTCCAGCAGTTTCTTTTTGTTCGCGTCCAAATCGGGCCTCCTGCCTAATCCGTCCGAAACGCGTTACCAGAACATTTCGGCGGATCCTTTGTAATAAAAAGCGGCTTTAAAAGCCGCTTTTTATGAATGTAATTGTTCAGTTATTCCGTTTATGCCTTGGCAACGTTCTTGGTTGCAACGACCGGAACACCGGTGCCTGCACAGTCTGCAATTACTACATCTCCGATTGCTACCGGAGCCGGGATGGTTACCTGGCGAATCTCATCCATAATTTCAAAAATCTTACCCTTGGGAATATCTTCTTTGGTCTTTACGGACACCATCTCAATAGTGCCGCCGTCTACGTGTACACTGGAAGTAACGATTCTGGTAGGGCTTAATACTTCTTTTCTCGCGTAGTCGTCACCGCGCTTGCAGGTGTTGCCGCTTACATCCATCTGGTCGCCGTCAATTTTAACAGTCAGAGGGCAGCCTAAAGGGCAGCCGATGCAGATTAATTCTCTTACCTCCATGTTATTCCACCTCCGTACAAATCACAATATTCTTAAGATCCGGGTAATCGGCAAAGCTGTCTTTCTTTAACACAACCTGCTCCATCTCGCCGGGAGCCAGCACCTTTTTCTTTCTCTTGGAAATCTGAACGCCATCGTAGTAAACGCTGATATAGCGATCTTTATAAACATCGGCTACACGGAAACGAACCGTAATCTTATCCTGCATGTTGTTTACATCAATAGACTGAGGAACCGTATAGCGGACACCGTTCTCTGCCTTTAGCTGTACCATGTGGCCTGCTTCTCTCTCCTTGCCGGCCTTTACATATTCTGCCGCATTGGTGCCTGCCAAGGTAGCCTCCTCAGATACATAGTCTACCAAGTCATGTACATGAAGTACATTACCGCAGGCAAATACGCCTTCTGCGCTGGTCTCAAGCTGATCATTTACCTCCGGTCCGGAAGTAATGCGGCTCATGGAAACACCGATGCCCTTGCTCAATTCATTCTCGGGAAGAAGTCCTACGGACAGAAGCAACGTGTCGCAGGAGTAGTGCTCCTCAGTACCGGGAATCGGCTTGCGATCCGGGCCGACCTCCGCTAAGGTAATACCGGTGACTCTCTCCTTACCCTCGATATTTACAACGGTATGGCTTAGCTTTAACGGAATGCCGTAGTCGTCCAGACATTGTACGATATTTCTCTTTAAGCCGCCGGAATAGGGCATCAGTTCTGCCACTACTTTAACCTTAGCGCCCTCCAGAGTCATTCTTCTTGCCATAATAAGCCCGATGTCACCGGAGCCTAAGATAACAACCTCTTTTCCTACGCTGTAGCCCTCAATGTTCATCAAACGCTGAGCAGTACCTGCTGAGTAAATACCGGCAGGCCGATATCCCGGGATGTTTAATGCGCCTCTTGCTCTCTCCCGGCAGCCCATTGCCAAAATAACGGCCTTTGCCTTGATGGTAGTTAAACCGTCCTCCCTGTTGATTACGGTAACTTCTTTATCCTTGTTGATATCAATAACCATGGTGTTTAATTTATAGGGGATCTTCTCCTCTTCCACCATCTCAATATAGCGGGATGCGTACTCAGGGCCGGTCAACTCTTCTTTAAAGGTGTGCAAGCCGAAGCCATTATGAATACACTGGTTTAAAATACCGCCCAGGCAGTTGTCACGCTCTAAAATCAGGATATCCTGGATACCAGCTTTTCTTGCTGCTACTGCTGCTGCAAGGCCTGCCGGGCCCCCGCCGATAATTACAATATCATGTGCTGTCATGTCGCTGCCCTCCCTATTTATCTTTGCTGCCGGTTAACATATTGGAACCGGGTGCATTTTTACAAATGTCTTCCATCTTCATGCCGCGCTCTCTGGCCAGAATCTCCATGGTTCTGGGGGTGCAGAAGCCTGCTTGGCAGCGGCCCATGCCCTGACGGACGCGGCGTTTGATGCCGTCTAAGGATACAGCTCCCAGTGTACGGTTAATAGCATCTATGATCTCGCCTTCGCTGACGCCTTCGCAGCGGCATACGATAGAGCCGTACTCCGGACGTTCTTTAATCAGAGCTGCCCGCTCTTCCTTGGTCATGTGCTCAGGGCGAACAAAGCCTTTTCTCTTTCCGTTCCAGTTTTCCTTCTTTGCAGCGCCTGCCTTCTTTGCAACCAGTTCCGCTACATACACGCCGATAGCCGGTGCACTGGAAAGTCCGGGAGATTCAATACCTGCCGCATCAAAGAAATTCTCTGCATCCTCTGCCTCTCCGATTACGAAATCATCCCCTTCCTCATGGGCACGGAGACCGGAGAAGGAGGTAATCACCTGGCGGAACGGAACATTCTTTACACTAACGTTAGCCTTCTCCATAACAAATGCCAGCTCTTCTGCGGTAGTTTTGGTTGCTTCCTTATCTTCTAGGTTGGTTGCGGTAGGACCGGTGAGAAGGTTTCCATGAACGGTAGGGGTAACCAAGATCCCCTTGCCAAGCTTGCCGGGAAGCTGGAAAATGGTCTTTTGTACGTGATTCCCCGCCTCTTTATCCAGTAAG
Organism: Enterocloster bolteae; assembly: GCA_021772025.1. Taxonomy (GTDB): domain Bacteria; phylum Bacillota; class Clostridia; order Lachnospirales; family Lachnospiraceae; genus UMGS1370. Next base: position 119,101 of record JAETNT010000002.1, read on the forward strand.
CAATAGTCCCCCTTTCTTGGAATAATGTGAAGCTTTTTATTGCTTACCATATTGTGAATCTCGTCCGCATAAACACCTGCCGCATTGATAACATAGGTAGTATGAATAACCCCGTTATTGGTGGCAATATCGTAACCGTTTCCGCCCTTCTTTACTTCTTCTACCTTGGTATTGAAAATAAATTCCACGCCGTTGTCGCAGGCATTCTCAGCCAGCGCTATGGTCAAACCAAAGGGACATACAATGCCTCCGGTGGGCGCGTAGAGAGCTGCAACTGCGTTGTCGGTTACGTTGGGTTCCATAGCCCTTGCCTCATCGCCGGTAATAATCTTTAAATCCGGCACGCCGTTTTTCACCCCTTTATTGTATAGCTCCTGAAGGGCAGGCATATCCTCCTCTGCAAAGCACAGGATTAAAGAACCATTTCTCTTAAACTCAAAGTCCAGATCCTCTGCAAGCTGATCCATCATGCGGTTGCCTTCCACATTAAATTTTGCCTTTGCAGAACCTGGAGCCGCGTCATGTCCGGCATGGACAATAGCGCTGTTGGCTTTGGATGTGCCGGAGCAAACATCCTCTTCCCGCTCTACTACACATGCGTGCAGGTCGTAACGGGAAAGCTCTCTGGCGATGGCACAACCGGTCACGCCGCCGCCGATAATCACCGCATCGAAATTCATTTCCTTCATTTCTTCTCCTCCATTTACGTTTTTATGCCCTAGACTAAAAAAGAGTAAGGAAAATCAACGGGCTTATCCGTTTGGTTTACCTTACTCTATGGTCTCACAGGTGTCTTATTGAACTACTTCCATGCTAACACAGTTTGACACCAATTGTCAAGAAATTCCAGTAAACCTTTTTAAATTTATGTAACAGTTCAGGCGGGTATCATCTTGTCCGCCCCGTGAACTATAGCCAAATTATTCACTGATTGCCATAACCGATTTTTCTTCTGCCAAGCTGGAAAACAGCGCAGATTTATCAAATCCCGGAGGATAGATTACCTCAAACTCCAGCTTTACTTCATCCTTTTTATTCTTGTGAATCTTAACAGCTGATATTTCCACCCTCTGTTTTTCCAGGAAGTTCTCCATCTTTTTCACAGCCCCTTCTTCCTGGGCTATGGTCATCCGGATAATACCGCCGGATGCCACATCGGCAAAGTGGGCGATTCTGTGGGTAATGTCCTGCATCAGGATAATCATAAGCCCGGATGCAATGCCGATGACATAAAGGCCGGATCCCACTGCCAGTCCTACGCCCGCCGTAGCCCAGATGCCTGCCGAAGTGGTAAGTCCGCTGACCAGGTTGTTGCGGACAAAAATAACTCCGGCGCCTAAAAAGCCCACGCCGCTGACCACCTGAGCGGCAATACGGGAGCCATCGCTTTTCCCAAACTCCAGAATGTCAATAAAGCCGTACTTGGATACCACCATCATCAGGGCGGAACCCATAGCTACAAGGGCATGGGTACGGATGCCGGCCGATTTGTTCCGGTTCTTTCTCTCATTTCCAATCATAATTCCCAGGATACAGGCCAAAACAATCCTCAAAAGAAGCTCCGACTGGTTAAAAATGGCCTGAGCGGTATTAAGTCCTAAAATATCAAATGTTATCTCCATCCATGCCTCCTGTTTTATTCCCCTTCCGACCAGCAAAGGGCGCATTTTACAGCACGTTTCCAGCCCTTTATCAGCTTTTCCCGACATTCTGTTTCCATTGTACTGGCAAATGCGCGGGAGATCTTCCAGTTCTTCCGGATCTCATCCTTGCTCTTCCAATAGCCCACCGCCAGACCTGCCAGGTATGCAGCTCCCAATGCTGTGGTCTCAATGCATTCCGGACGGACAATCTGTGAATTTAAAATATCAGACTGAAATTGCATCAGGAAGTTGTTGGCGCAGGCGCCGCCGTCTACCCGAAGCTGTTTTAAACACAAACCGGAATCCTGCTCCATAGCTTCTATCAAATCGTGTACCTGATACGCCATGGACTCTACAGTAGCCCGGATGAACTGCTCTTTATTGGTTCCCCGGGTAACACCTACGATAGTGCCTCTGGCGTATTGATCCCAGTAAGGAGCACCCAAACCTGCAAAAGCGGGAACTACGTAAACTCCGCCGGTATCTTCTACCGCGGTACAGTACTCTTCCGTCTGGCCTGCAGTACGAACCATCCGCATTTCATCTCTCAGCCACTGTACTGCAGCACCCGCCACGAACACGCTGCCCTCCAGAGCATACTGCATTTCATCCTGGGTGCTGGCGGCAATGGTGGTTAGAAGCCCATTGCTGGAGCGGACTGCCTTATTTCCAGTATTCATCAACAGAAAGCAGCCGGTTCCATATGTATTCTTCACTTCCCCTTCCTCAAAACAGCACTGACCGAACAAAGCAGCCTGCTGGTCGCCGGCCGCTCCGGCAATGGGAATCTTACCTCCGATTACATCTGACGAGGTATAACCGTATACGCAGCTGGACGGCTTTACATCGGGAAGCATGCTCTTAGGAATTCGGAAGTATTCCAGGATTTCGTCATCCCAGCACTTTTTATGAATGTCAAACAGCATGGTACGGGCGGCGTTGGTATAGTCGGTTACATGGATACAGCCCTTGGTCAGGTTCCAAATCAGCCAAGTGTCCACGGTTCCGAACATTAACTCTCCGTTCTCCGCCTTTTCTCTGGCTCCAGGTACATGATCCAGAATCCATTCGATTTTGCTTCCGGAAAAATATGCATCAGGAATCAGACCGGTGCGTTCTATAATCTTTTCTTCCAGGCCGTCTTCTTTTAATTTCTCGATACGGTCCGCAGTTCTCCGGCATTGCCATACAATCGCATTATATACCGGCTCCCCAGTGTCCCGATCCCATACAATGGTAGTCTCCCGCTGATTGGTAATGCCGATAGCGGCAATGTCGCTGTAATGCGCGCCAATCTTTCCCATGGCTTCCATGGTCACAGAAAGCTGCGAGGACCAGATTTCCATAGGATTATGTTCCACCCAGCCCGGCTGCGGGTAAATCTGAGTGAATTCTTTCTGGGCTACGCTGCAAATGGTTCCCTGCTCGTCAAACAGGATGCATCTGGAACTGGTGGTTCCCTGATCCAGCGCAATTACATATCTTCCCATATCCTTCTCCTCCTGTGCTGCCTTACGACGATCTTTTCTTCTCTGTGGTTTGTTAATTTTTTACCAAAAGGTAAAGAAAAAGCAGGGCATGCGCGGCTTCCCCGCAGCTATCTCCCCTGCTCTGTCGTCTCTAAAGGCAATTTATTAATTTATCTATGGATAATCTTAACATGTTTTCAAGGAAATTGCAAGTTAGAAATCGTCGAATTGCATAATTTTTTGGTGACAGGTTCAGACGGCGGGGAATTTCAGCAGATTTTCACCCCCAGCAGCATTGCCACATCCGCTGCCTGAGACAGGTTGATTTTTAATCCTTTCAGTTCGGAAAAGCTGTCAGATACCTGGATTCCTTCTATGATGCAGGAAGATAAATCCAGTCCTTTCAGAGACGTCTTAAAAAAATCCGTGCCGGACAGGTTCACATCATGAAACGAAGTCTTTTTCAGCTTTGTTTCCGAAAAAAAAGCGTTCTTCATGGAATTGCTTTCTATCCGGCTGTTTTCCCACAAGGTATTGGCAAAATTGGTATAAACGTAGCTTCCTCCTAGTATTTCCACAGTGCGGAAGCTGGATTGGCTGAAATTACAGTTATCTGCCTGGCAGCTGGTAAACATGCAATTTCGAAAATATCCGTTTGCAAAGCCGCACTTTTCAAAAATACAGTTTAAAAATTGCACCTCAAAGAAACCGGCTGACAAAAAGCTGCACTCTGTAAAATGACAGTTTTCAATCATTACATTTCCGAATTCCAGTCCCCTGGCTTCCAGATTAAATAGATTTTCGCCGGTATAGGAAGTCTGGGAAATTATGTTTTCACAGTCTATGGCGTTTTGAATGTCCTGAAGCATAGAATTCCTCCGTATTATTTACTTGCAAGTGAGTCCGGCAGAGCCTGACGGGTTATTCCCGTCAGGCCAAGTGTTTGTCCAGAGTAAAGCCTCTCCCCCGTACCTCCCGGACGCCGTTGATGATAATAAACGCTTTAGGATCAATCTGCTGAACATACTGGTTTAAATGGCTCATCTCCCGGTTAGGAAGGACACAGAGAATCGCTTTCTGATCTAATTTCTGGAAACCGGTCTGAATGGGGACATAGGTAGAACCCCGATCCAGATCTTTTTGGATAATCTCATTGATTCGTTCATGCTCTTTGCTGATAATCAGCACCTGGACATCTCCGCCGCCGGATACCAGTACCTGGTTTACCACAAAGGAAGTCAGCAGCACGGACACGATACCGTACAAAATTTCCTCTGTATCGGAAAACAGCATCTGAGACAGCAGGATAAACACATCCAGACAATACATGGTCACTGCTACCGGGATTCGGAACTTTTTATTTAAAATCAGCGGCGGGATATCCATACCGCCGGTGGAGCCGCCCAGACGCATTACAATACCAAGCCCCAATCCCACCAAGGCGCCGCCGAAAAGAGCGGCCAAAAGGCGGTCATCCGTAAGGTGTCCCAGCGCTTCTATACTAAGCAGCCGGTTGAGCAGCACGGGAAATAAAAGGGTGCTGACAATGGTGGTAATGGCAAACCTCTTTCCAAGAATCCACAGTCCTAAGAAGAACATGATTACGTTGATACAGGCTACGGTGACGGATATATCCAGATGGAAAAAATACTGTACACTTCTTGCAATACCCGTAGCTCCTCCTACTAAAAATCCATTAGGCATAGAAAATGCGGCAAGGCCAAAAGCAAATATGGCGTTTCCCGCAATGATTCCTAAAATCCTGAATAAACTCCGGCTCATTCTCACATTTTTCTCCTCTCTTTCTAACTCTGTTAAATTCATAACGATTCCATGCAAATTTTCCCATAACTGAATCGTTTCCTAAATTCTGACAAGATTATAGCGAATTTGAGAATTGAAAAAAATATCAAATGTTATGATTTCATCTTTTCATCCATTGTCCGGGATGGTATAATAGGGGCACTGAGAAAGGAATTCCTTTTATGCTGCCAAATGCCCCCTATTACCAAGCTATCCGTTCACTCGGGACCTTAATTCGGGTAAAAAAACATGATTTGCTTTCCAACCGCGCCCAGAAGGATAAATATGTTTATTGTCTGGAGCAAGGTCTTTGCGCCCTTCACAGCATTTCCACTGATGGCAGAGAACAGATTTACCAATATTTCTTTCCCGGAGATTTTATCGGATTTATTCCTGCTTTTGTCAAAAGTTATCCTGACGAGACTTTTTATGCTTTTTCCATCACTGCTAAATCTGCCTGCCTTTTGTATCAGATTCCATACCGGACATTTCTGGATTATGTAGATACTCACCCTGATTTTTACCGCTGGCTGTTTCAGGTTACGGTAGACCATTATGACAGCGCTCTGCGCCACTCCTATGCTCTTCAGGACGGCGATAACATTACCAGCCTCTGCCATGTTCTTCTGGAACTGTCTACCTGTCAAGGCGGAGTCTGCCTCCTTCCTAAAGACTTTTCCTATCCGGAGCTTGCCAACTATCTGGGGATTCACACCATAACGGTAACCCGCCTGATGGCCCGTCTTAAAGAAGCAGGAATCATAAGCAAACAGGGCCACCAGACCATAATACAGGACATGAATGGTCTGATGGCCCTGGCTGAGAAGGGGGACGCTGCAAAGTGAACTGCTTCAACTTATCATGTTGACTATTCCATCAACAAATTCCTTCAGTTCATCATCCCTGCATCCTGCATAGAAGCAATCCAAGAATCTCGGGATCATACATTCCTTGACCAGCTCCGGATCAATCGCCTTTAACGCCTCAATCAATGGTTTCGCCACCTGCTTCTTCACCTCAAACAGCAGATCCGCATTGCGGTTCTGGGCCTCCTTGCGGCCGTCCGGATATCCCATGCCCTTGGGCGATCCAAATGCTCTGGAGAAAATATTATTTAGATTCAATTCTGCTCCCCAGCCAAATCCCTTTGCGTAAGGAATAGACAGCGCATTCCCGTTGTTAATCTGCAAAAACAAATAAGCATCCGTAGGCTCAATGCAATACCCGCACACAACTCCGGGATACATATTTAAAGACATTAAGGCGCCCTGCCCCGTACCGCATCCGGTTACCACAAAGTCTACGGCTCCGGAGTTTAAAAGGAGCGCTGCCTGGATACCTAAATGCAGATAAGTAAGTCTCGGATTTTCTTTTGTATATGCTTCCGGAACATCCTGATCCGTAAGAGGAGCCTCCATAGCCGCATTATAAACTTGATGCCCCATAGGCTCTACCACTGATTTTAGCTCCTTAACGATAATTCCGTTCTTCGGCGCCTGACTAAACTCATTAAGTACTGCAATCTTCATTTTTATCCCTTTCTTTACTGAAAATAATTTTGCTTTCTGCTCCGCCTGCCTTTTGTATCAGTTTATCCGCATCTTTTTTCATCCGCAAAAACTCTTCCTTCGTAAGACTGATATCCAACGACTTTGCCGTATCCTCAATCTGAGATAACTTTCTTGCTCCGCAAAGCACATTAATTTTCGGCGACAGCATAGAATTCCATTTAATGCACAAATTTGCCAACGTGCACTGATATTTTTCTGTCAAATCTCTCCATCCAGCCAGCATCCGGTTTACTTCCGAGATGTTTTCACTCCTCCACCAGAATTTTCCTTCCCGAACATCTCCAGGAGCGGCTATATAATTATCAGATGCCTTTCCCGCCAGAAGCCCTTGTTCAATAGGCGAATACGTCTGCAGAGAAATCCCATGTTCCTCACAAAAAGGCAGCAATTCTGTCTCTGGCTTTCTGTCCAAAATGCTCAGCTTCTCTTGAATCACATCCAGCTGTCCTGCATCCACATAATCCTTCAGTGTCTGAATATCCACATTGGAAGCTCCGATGGCACGGATTTTTCCCTCCTGCTTCATCTTCATCAGTTCTCCCATAGTATCTGCTACCGGGATCAGGCCGTAGGTCCTGCACTGCCAATGGGTGTAATATACATCAACATATTCGGTTCCCAAAGTTTTTAAACTTAATTCCAAATCACGGCGTATGGCCTTGGGGGATAAGTCTCTGTATACGTCATGGCCTTCCCTGGTAAAATGATATTCCCCTCCATTGTCATACCACTGGATTCCGCACTTAGTGGACAAAACCATTTTATGTCTGGGAATCTCTTTAAGCGCTTTCCCCACCACTTCCTCGCTGTGGCCAAATCCATAAACCCTGGCCGTGTCCACCCAATTAATTCCTAATTCCAGTGCTCTGTGAATGGTATTAATGGATATTTTATCATCATTATCTCCCCACCATAAGCCTCCGCCGATAGCCCAGGCCCCCAAGCCGATACCGCTTGCCATAATTCCTGACCCGCCTATCTCTCTTTTTTCCATAACCAGATTGTACTCCTTTCCCCTGTCATCCGCGGCATATCATAGAGACCGCGGCAAAAGGTATCCTTTAGCCGTCAGGAAAATGCTTCCACAAGATTCTCATAGGAACTGGCTGCCTGCAATTTACTCATGATAGCATCATTGCCCAGTTTTCCGGCCAGTTCCGCGATAAGCCGCAGATGATCTTTAGCCCCGTCGCTGTCGGCCGGAACGGCAAACAGAAAGAAAAGCTGAGATGGTTCTCCGTCATAGGACTCCCATTCAATCATTTCCTTTGTCCTTCCTACTGCAATGCCTACTTTATCTACGAAAGCTGATTTTCCGTGAGGAATCGCTACATGGCCCCCGATACCCGTAATCCCTTCGCTTTCTCTTAAGTACACATCTTTTATATATCCTTCCAGATCATCTATATATCCGGCATCTTTTAACAATCCTGCCAGATGCCGGATTACCTCGTCCTTATTTGTTGCTTCCATATTTAAATCTATGACCTGCCGATCCAGGATTTCTTTTACTGCCATAACATGTCCTCTCTTCTATTTAATAAAATACTGGTAAAGATCCAGGGTGGAACCCATTTTTTTAATGGCTTCCATATTCTCGTCATTATCTGTCAGCTGAAGGAAATCCTTATAAAACTGCTTGGTGCGCCGAATCTCAAACTTTGTAGTCATTTTTACTGCCAGCAGAAACACTACATCCACCATATCGCCATGCCACGATATAGGCTCCTCCAAGATAGCCACTACAATCCGAGATTCATTGATTTCCGACATATTCCCGTGGGGAATCGCAATTCCCCGTCCAATACTGGTGGTAGTTGCCCGTTCCCTGTCAAACACGCTTTGCAGATAAGCCGGGGTCACGTCACCTTTCTCTTCCAGCTTTTTTACCATCATTGTAATCAGCTGATCCTTATCTTTAACCCTTGGCTTTAGCAGAAACAGATCCACTTCAAACAACTGATGGCAAAGATTGTTAAAATGAAATTCTGTTTTTTTGCGGAAATAGAAAATCTGATTCACTTTTTGGCGAATTGTTTCGATACTTTGTCCGCTAAGACGTTCTCCCACCGATACTACCCTGTCGTCCTTGATTTCGTTTCCCGACATATTGATGATTACATCCACATCATGGTATTGCTCCAGTTTTAAATCGTGATAACTGGCCGCATGAATTTCCGTCAGCTCCGGAATACTGTATTTTAGCCTTTCAATATTTAGCTGGCTGGCCGCCATACCGCTTTCGCTGAGCAGAAGAGCGGTCAGAGGATTCCCTTTCTTTCTTCTGATAATAGCGGCCTGGATATATAAGGCGATTCCTGCCAGTTCGTCCTCCGTTACCTGCACGTCATAATACTCTTCAAACAAATTGCTAGTAGACCAGGTGGCCAGAAATGTCTGTTTATATTCATTTTTCACATACTTGCTGATGTTATCTCCCGCTGCTGTAGAATATTTCATCCGGAAAATAGCGGAGCGCATATGCAGCAGCAGGCTTTCATACAAAAGTTGATCTTCTGAAAGATCAATATCCAGAACACTGTCAATGGTCTCAATTATAAGCCTTACGAATTTTCCCAAATCCTTGTCATATTGCCTGGTATAATCAGTATCCTGAATACTGGAAAAATTTTTCAGCTTTTTGGCCGACAAAAGAAGTACTGCCAGCAGCACCGTATCATCAGCGGAAATTTTAATCTCATATGCCTGTTCGATCCTTTGGTAAATAGATTCCGCAAAAGAATATTCATTATAATGCTCTATATTCTCTTCTCCAGTGGAGAATACGGCTTCATTTCCAAAATGCCTGCGGGCCATAGACAGACATGCCATGATCCACACCATCTTAAAAGAATTATCCGCCAGTTCGATGCGCCAGGCATTTTCCGCCTCAAGCACAATCCTCCGGATTCTGGATATATCCACCCCTGAAGCATAGGAGCTTAAAAGAGCCTCCTGAACCTCAGGCATCAGCTCTATCATATAATCTTTTATTGCAATTCGAAAATTATATTCATCTCCCACAAGGCACACTCCCTTGCTGCGTATGGACGTAATTTTCAGAGAGCGTTCCTCAAACCAAGGGGAAACCTCTCTCAAAAGCCTTCCCACTGTAGGCGCACTTAAATACAAGCTTTCTGCCAGCTGCTGAAGCGTGGTGGTCTGCCTGGGCTTTAGTTTCAGAAGTTTCCCTATCACCTGTTTCCTGCGGCCATCCGGTTGAACCGCAGAGTCCAGGTCCCTGCCCAGCGCCAGATGGTCCTGCAGGCTCTCCCATTGCCGCCCATCCATCTCAAGCCAGATCCCTGTCCCCTGCTTCTTTTCAATCCTTCCCATATTATTTTCTGTCAGCCAGCGGTTCATCTGGTCGATTTTGGTTCGGACTGTTTTTTCAGATAATCCCACATTTGCTGCAATCTGCAATATGGTATAGGTCTCCCCACCCAAAAGGCAATTCAGTATTTTATTAAAATATAATGCGTTCTTATCCTCTTTCAACCAAGCACCTCATATTTATTTTTAATTTCTACTCGTTACTCTTTACCACAGCTTCCCCATAAATATACCGTCCGCTGGAACCGATAACCCTCATATAGTCTTTCACAAACTGCTTGATGCCTGCCTCCGCCGCCATGCACATATGCATATAATCAATGCCCGGATTGTCCTCCAGTGCTTTCAATGTAGCCTGTTTTCCCGCTTCAAAAGCATCGGTGCACACGTTGATCTTGTTGATTCCGCCGGCCACTGCTTTTTTTAAATTTTCCTCTCCGGAACCAGAGCCGCCATGAAGCACCAGGGGCATCTTCAGAGTCTCTTTTAAAAGATGAAGCCTGTCAAAATCTAATTTAGGTATTTTTCCCTTAGGATATGCGCCATGAGCCGTTCCAATGGCAACCGCCAGCGCATCTACCTCTGTTCTGGTAACAAAATCTACTGCCTGATCCGGATTCGTATACAAATCTACATCCGCATCATCCGCATCTGCTGCCTGGCCTACATGGCCAAGTTCTCCTTCCACAGAGCAGCCCATACCATGAGCCAAAGCACTGATGATAGCAGTCCTTTTTACATTTTCTTCATAGGGAAGAGCGGAACCGTCAAACATAACATTGGTAAACCCTGCATTAATACAGTTTGTGATGGCATAAAAGTCTGAACCATGGTCAAAATTCAAGGCCACCGGCACATGAACCCTGGCTGCCAGTTCTTTAATCAGCGGAACCATCTCCTCCAGATGGGCATGATTGGTCATCTGCCCGTTGCCAAACTGGATGATAATGGCTGAATGCTCCTCCTCCGCCGCCATAATCCCGGCTCTTGCCATTTCCATATTGATGCTGTTCATAGCCATAACGCCATAATAATTCTTGTTGGCATCATCGAGAATTGTTTTCATTGATACAAGCATGTCTTTATCCTTTCTGCAGTCAATCTATTACACAATATCAATATCCAAATCAATATCATCCACATCTTCTTCCGTTACATTATCGTCTACAGAAGGTTTCTTAAGCACGGCATAAGCCACCCCGGTAACTGCTGACCCAATAATCAAAGCAACTATAAACATCATGGGATTTTTCATCATAGGTACTACAAAGATACCGCCGTGGCCTGCCACGGATTCACATCCTGCTGCTACTGCAATGGCGCCTGCCACTGCGGATCCAAGCATACTGCATGGGATAAATCTTGCCGGATCAGCTGCCGCAAAGGGAAGCACACCCTCTGTAATAAAGCAAAGGCCCATAGGAAGAGCGGTCTTTGCCGTTTCACGCTCTGTCTTTGTAAATTTGTCTTTTTTCAGCATTACAGCGATAAACAGACCGATGGGAGGAGTCATACCGCCGATAATCTTGGCGCACATAGGCCCGTTGATGCCGTCTGCTCCCAGTGCATTGGCTGCCATAGATGCGGTTTTGTTAACCGGACCGCCCATGTCAAAGCCCATGCAGGCTCCGATTACGCCGCCTATGACTGCTTTTGCCCCGCCGTTAAGGGCGATAATCCACTGCTGGAATACATCCATAATCCAAGCCAGAGGAATGGAAAATACACACAAGAATATCATACCACACAAAAATGTAGAGCACACCGGGATGATCATAACCGGCTTCAATCCTTCACACCACTTGGGAAGTTTCCATCCCTTCATCCAGTTAACAACCCATCCGATGATAAACGCCATCAGAAGGCCTCCTAAAAACCCGGCCTTAGACTGGGAGGAACAATAACCAATAATCATACCCGGAACAATACCAGGCCTGCCTGCGATAGAGTAAGCGGCGCCTGCCGTCATAACTGCTACTGCGAAATCCATGGCATAAGAACTCAATTTATTAACGCCCCACCAGAATCCAACCCATGTAAACGGATTCAGATTAGAAAATGGAGTCGCCCCTGCTTCAATGGCGCTGCCAATATTCCAGCCGCCGAATGCTTTCGCCAGCGCTCCCAAGATACCTCCGGCTACAACGATAGGTATCATATAGGAAATACCAGTCATAATGTGTCTCATAAAATTTTTCTGTTGTTTTGCCATACCTGTTTCCCCTCTTTTTTCAATATTTCACTTGCCGCTATTTGCCCAGCTTTTCGTGGATCTTGTTGATAACCCCTTTCGGCGATTTCATTACCGTACTAATGGGAATATCCACCACCGGTTTTCCTTTGAAGCGATCTTTGTTTACTCTGATATCCGCCGAAATCAGGATTACATCCGCCTCCTTAATTTCCTCCGGTGTGAATTCGTTTTCTACACCAATGGATCCCTGGGTCTCTACTTTGATGGTGTCCCCCAATTCTTTTGCTGCGTTTTCCAGCTTTTCCTTTGCGATGTAGGTGTGGGCAATGCCTGCCGTACATGCTGTGATGGCTAAAATTTTCATGTACAGTCTCCTTTCTTTTTGTTAAACAAAATTTACCATGAAAATACAGGAAACGGTAAAGTTCTTTAGGCATATTGTTACGGTAATTTTTCCTTTAGAACATTGACGGCTCCTTCTATGCAAAAAATAACTGTCGGATCTGGAAAGAATCCGGCAGTTGGGGTAAATGTCATTCCCACAGTTCTTTATACAGCTTTTCTATATCTGCCTGTGTAATCATTCTTCTTGTGTTCTGAGGGCTTCCGCTTTCCATAGCATCATAAGCCATTTTTTCAATCACTTCAAAAAACGCCTTCTTTTCAATGCCAAACTGCTCAAGACTCGGCGTTTCAAGTTCTTCTGCCAGACGGGTGGTTGCTGCAAGGAACTTCTCACTCGCTTCCCTGTCAGAATCCGCTGCTGTTGCAGCTCCTGTAATTCTTCCAAGTTCTGCGAATCTGTCATAGGCTCCCGGCAATGCATAGGTTAGACATACCTTAAGAAGCATAGCGTTAGACAATCCATGTGCTACATGGAATAATGCGCCAATCGGACGGCTCATGCCATGAATAAGAGTTACAGATGCATTGTTAAAGGCAATCCCTGCTTCCAGCGCCGCTACAGACATCTGAATTCTTGCCTCCTCATTTCTGCCATCGTGAAATGCAGCCGGAAGATATTTAAAAATTCGTTTTACCGCTGACATAGCAAAAGTATCGGATAATGTCTGTGCCTTATTAGAAGTATATGCTTCTACCGCATGGCAAAGCGCGTCAAGTCCTGTTGCAGCTGTAATTTTAGGCGGCGCCGTCATCGTAAACTGGGGATCAATGACCGCCAGTGACGGCATTAATACTTTTCCTTTTAACAGCATTTTAATATCTTTTTTTGTATCAGTGATAATCGTAAACTGTGTTGCCTCCGACCCTGTTCCGGCGGTTGTCGGAATTGCCGCCATAGGAGGCATAGCAACGTCAATATTCTTGCCCATATAATCAGAAATGCTGCCGCCGTCTGCAACCAGGGAGCCGATGGCCTTCATCGAATCAATCGGGCTTCCGCCTCCTAATGCCACAAGGAAATCACAACCTTCTTTTTTATACTGCTCCAGTCCGTTTTCAATCATTACGTCTGTTGGCTCCCCTACGATTTCTGAATAGATGGTATATTCAATCCCCTGATTTTTCAGGGCATTTTCTACCTTCTTACAGTTGCCTAGCTGAATCATCACTTTATCTGTTACGATCATCGCTTTTCTGCCAAGCTTTCCAATCGCTGATTCAGCCAGTTCAAGAGCTCCTGATCCTGTAATGATCTGTTCGGGTACAATAAATTCTTTTGCCATAATTCTATTCTCCTTTTATACTCTTGCAATCATCTCTCCGAATTTTTCTTTTTCTTCTTTAATAAATGCATGCACTGCGTCTGATCCCGGGAGAGAATCTGAACAGTTGTTGCTTCTCACCATCATGGATGCCTCTGCAGACCCAAATTCCAGGCAGTCAATAATTTCCCAGCCTTGGTATAGGCCGTAAAGAAAGCCGGAACCATATCCGTCTCCGCCGCCAAATCCCTTTCTTGCGTCTACCGGGAACGGCTTAATGCTGAACTTCTGCCCATCGCAGGTATAAGCGGCGGAGCCTTTCATACCATGCTTAATTACTACAATCTTCGCACGGTATCCCTGCCAGTACGCAGCGCTTTCTTCATCAGTCATGCCGGATTTAATAAGCTTTTCCGTCAGGTCAAATTCTTCTCTGGAGCCCATGATAATGTCAGCTTCCTTTGCGATAGTGGAATAGTAAATAGAAATTTCATCGCTGTTCTTCCAGTTGTACTCCCTGTAATCAATATCAAAAATAATTCTGGTATCGCTCTTCCTTGCCAGCATGACTGCTTTTATAGCTGCTTCCCGGGAAGGACTTTCTGCCAGCGCTGTTCCGGAAATCAAAATAGCTTTTGCGCTCTTTATATAATCCTCGTCGATATCATCTACGTGAAGCTGCAGATCTGCAATACAGTTTCTGTACATCAAAATGCTGCTCTCTTTTGGAGAAAGCATTTCTGTAAATGTAAGCCCCAGCTTTTCTCCGTTAGTACATTTAGAGATACAGGATGTATCAATTCCCTGTTCATTAAAATAATCAACAACATATTCCCCAAACTGATCGTCTGATACTTTTCCGATAAATCCCGCTTTCATTCCGTGATGTGTCACGCCGACCGCAATGTTCGCCGGGGATCCTCCCACAAACTTTTCAAAATAATGAACTTTTTTCAATGGTTTGAATTCTTCTTTTACCTCTTCACTGTAAGCAGGGTTAAAATCAATCGCTACACGTCCGAGAAGTATCAGATCCAATTTTCTTGATTCATCAAAATTAATATACTTCATGATTCTTCCTCCATCAAATATTCATCCGAAGATCACGCTCCGCCTGGTTGTTATCAAACGAAACCATGAAATAATAGTTACACAAAATTTATCATGAAAATACAGGAAACGGTAAAGTTCTTCAGACATATTATTACGGTAATTTTTCTTTTAGAGTATCGGCGGCTCCTTATATGCAAAAAAGCAAAAAACCAACTGCCGGACCTGGAAAGAATCCGGCAGTTGGTTTAAAATTAATGTTTACTTGGTTCTGATATTTTAAATATACTGCGTACAATCCTGCGCTGCCCGGTAAGTAATCTGCCCAAGCCCTTCTGCCGTAAGCCTCAAAGACAAGGGGGCAAATTCGATTTTCTTTTCCAGGCAGGCTTTTATAAAGCAATCAAAATTTCCCGCTTCTTTTCTGCCCGCGCATACGCAGACATAGGCCGTCCGGCTCCCATAAGCCCGGAACTCTCTCCCAAACAGCACATCATCAAAAGGCGTCAGCTCCCTGCTGCACCAAATTCCCGCATAGCCGTTTCCTTTTCTGCCAAATATCCAGGAACCCTGTCTTTGGGTCTCGTCCAGGTTGGCTTCAGGCCAGTACAGATGGGTAAAATGGATGGGATGTTCCTCTGTAATGAAGTAAATTGCTCCCAACATACCTCCCTTTTGCTTTACTGCCGGAAAAATTCCATTTCCGTACCAATATCCGGGCCTCATTTCCCCGTCATCCGATGAAATTCCCGGATGGTTTACAAAAATCGGGCAGTCCTTTGCAAGCGCGGCATACCACATATGCTGCTGGTAGCCGAATACCCCGGGCTCAAACAAGGTTTTTCCATGGTAACGGGTGTTTAGCTCCTTTACCCAGGCAGTGCCAAAGATTTCTCCTTCTTCCTGTTTTTTCTCATAATTGTCTCTGGGGGAAGCTACAGATGTCAGAATATACGATTCTTCCTTTTTTATAACAATTTCCGCATCCTGGGATGTGTAGGAAAAATCTGCTTTTTCCTCCATTTTCTTTTTCAAGCCGTCCGGTATCTGATATTTGGTAGTTGCCATAGCCGACAGCCACATGCACTCCGAACCGGGAAGTCCCATGGAAGTAGGCAGATCCGGATTGATAAAATGAACAAATGCCTGTGCAGACTGTTTAAAAGGATAAATAACATCCCGGTAAACCCGGCCCTGAGGCCCTATGACAACGCCGTCAAAAACATGGGTGCAAAGCATCTCCAGGTTTTGATCCAGCACTCGGGCCGCCCTCACGGAAATGTCCTCCGGCCCGAAATCAATCAAATTTAAAAGCGCCGCCACTGTTACAGATGTATAGGTTGCACTGATAAACTCTTCAAAACCATAATTTTCTACTTCTGTCAGCCAGCTTCTGCACCTTGCTTCCCCGACGGCTGCCTGCTCCCGCCCGGTCCGTCCGCTTCTTGTAAATATTTCATCCGGATATAGATGTCCCGCCGCCATCTGAGCCCCATGAAACATTAACGCGTGGTTTTCGCTCCAGAAACACATCCCGTCGCTGCCGTCTTCATCCATCCAATACCGGTAATTCAGAAATGTCTGACGGACAGTCTCCATGAGTTCCTCATCCAACCTGTAATTTTTTACTAATCGGATAAATCCCGACATGAGAAAATCGGAGCAGTCGATCCGCTGGTCTATATAGGCCAAATCCTGGAGGAGATATTCTCTGTCCTCCCGGGTCTCCATGCCTAATGCATATCTTGCCAGCACATGGTAAACGGAAAAATGTGCTCCGGAGCCTCTGACTTGATAGGGAATGGCAGCCAGATGCCGATAAATTTTAAGATGGCTCTCTTCCCTGGTTTCCGTCTTCCAGTATACCGGTTTCCACCTTTCGCCAATCTCAAAGCTCCTTTTCAGCTCCTGGCCTGCTGCCTGGACGGTAATCTGAAAGCGGCAGACATCCTCCGGAACGTTTTTCTCCCTTTCTGTTATCCTCTCCTTAAGCAGGCGGCCGTCTTTGCCCTTATACCGGAGCCATGCATCAAACTCCGGTGCCCGGTTAACGCTCAGCCTGTCTTCTTTCCAAAAAATCTCATCCAGCCATTTCTCCGCCAAAATAACCGGAGCCGTACCGGCTTCATCCGGAAAAGCCTGCTTCACCCTTTCATCCAGCCCTTCTTTGATCTGAATCCCAAACATATTTCTGCTGTCCCGAACCCCAACTGTCTGAATCCTGACAAAAATAAGGTTTTTCCCTTTTTTCAAACGGAGGGTTACCGGCCTTCTTGTCATGGGCTTATAAACGGCCTTTTTCACATGGCAGGCAAGATAATCGTTGACCCACACCTCAGCAGCCGGATAGGTCCAAAGCACTGCTTCCAAATTCAACTCTTCTTCTGCCTCCAAAACCGTTGCTCCATAAGCTTCCAGTTTTGTGGGCCCCGGACAGGTATTGGATAAGTCTACAAACCAATGGTTTCTCCTGTAATAATATTCCCAGAGGCAGTCCCCGCATCCTTTCTCTCCCAGCCGGATATTTTCCGGCGGCCTTTCCAGCTTTCCGTCAATCCCTTCTGTTCTCAAATGCTGCTCGTAGCGAATCTGATCCTTTTCTGTCCGGCAGCTTTCGTAGGAACTGCTTTTCAATCCGGATACAAGCCACCTGGTTAAAAAACCCTGATTTTTTACGTTGCAATTTTTCATCCTTTCACCGCTCCTACCGTCAATCCCGACATAAAATATCTGCTGGTAAATAAGTATACAATAACAATGGGAACAATGGACATTGCGGAACCGGCAAACATAATATTCCAGGCCGCCGCTCCGTCGCCCATAGTTTTTAAGGCTACAACTCCCACGGTTAAAGGACGCATTTCCGGGTTTGACATGGTAAATACCTGGGGCATAATAAATTCATTCCAAGCACTTCTAAAAGACAGAAGGGCTACCGTAGCCAGCACTGGTTTTAACACGGGAAGAATAATTTTATAGTAAATCTGGAAGAAAGAGCATCCGTCAATAGCCGCCGCCTCATCCAGTTCCCTGGGTACTGTAGCCATATAGCCTCTTACCAGAAAAATATTGGTTACCTGGTTGGTCCCGATACAGATGAAAATCACCGACCACATAGAACGGTTCATCTTCAGTTTCACCGCCAGTTCAAATAAGGGACGCAGGGATATGCTTCCGATATTGATAAACATAAACGCTATCATCAAACTGTAAAGAAGATTTTTCCCGGGGAACTCCCGCCTTGCAAAGCAATATCCCGCCATACTGGAAATTGTCACAACTCCTATTGTTACCATTGTGCTTAAAAAGACGCTGTTAAAGGTATAGCGCCCGAAATCCGCCAGTCTCCACGCTTCAATGTAGTTGGAAATTTGAAACTTTTTCGGCAGCATACTGCTTCCCCCCAAGACCAGCTCTTGGTTTTCTTTAAAAGAACCCAGGACCACATAAAGGATAGGGTACAGGGTAAAGACCGTCAGTATCCCTAAAAATAAGTAAATCAGGCTCTGCCCGATTAGTCTGGATTTTCTCTTTCCCATCACATTGTCCTCCGTTTCTTTTAATAAACCTCATCTAATTTTTTGCTCAGGTTCAGGAAAATAAAGGTAGCAATTCCGATAATTACTGCAGAAACCAGACCTGCTGTTGCTCCATAGCCAATCTGAAGCTGGGCGGCGCTGGCGTTTTCATTGCCGAACATCAACTGGTACACATACAAGAACATTACCTGAGTTCTGTCTCTGGGGCCTCCTCCGGTTAATACCATTACACTCTGGTAGTCCTTCAAGGCTGTTGTAATTGCCAGCAGGAGAACCACCTTTAATACCGGTCCCAGCATGGGCAGGGTAATATGGAAAAAGCCCTGCACCCGGCTTGCCCCGTCCATATCCGCGCTTTCGTATACATCCTGAGGAATGCTCTGAAGCCCTGCAAGAAACAGGATCATATAGTTTCCGAAGGCCCCCCACAGCGCTACAATTACCACGGATATCATGGCAATGGAAGGATTTCCCAGCCAATCCACCGGAGTCTTTATCAATCCTCCTTTAAGGAGAAGGTTATTCAGGATCCCGTTATAAGGGCTGTAAATAAAGAAAAAAATCAAACTGTAAATAGCGGAGCTGATTACTGTGGGAATAAAAAATAAGATGCGAAAAAAGTTTTTTCCCCGCAGTTTTTGGTTCAGCAGCACCGCTGTCACCAGAGAAACGGGCATAGTCAGCACCAGCTTTAAAAAAGCGTATTCAAAGGTATGAATTACGCTTTTCCAGTAAATCGGATCGTTAGTAAGAATCCTCTTAAAATTATCCAGTCCAACCGGATAGGCCACAAATCCGTTGTAGTCATAAAATACATATTTTATTACCCAGAGAAACGGGTATACAGACACCACAAGAAACAGTGCCATCATAGGAAGCAGCATGAGAAATAAGGGGAAATCCCATCTGCCTTTTCTCTTCTTTTTCAGTTCTCCCATTGACTTTTCCTCCGTAAAACAGGGGCAAAAGCAGCCCTTTGCCCCTATAATGCCTTCCGGTAAATCTCCGTCTTACTGTTCCAGATATTCTAATGTACCCTCTGCCGGCTTTAAGGGATCAAAATCTTTAATTACCAAGCGCTTGGTCTTACCCATCTTTACTTCTTTGTCCAGAGCATCATTATAATCCTTGGTCAGGGTTTCCAAAATGGGATCAATATCCCCGGCTTCAGGGAAACATGCCTCCCATAATACTTCCTCCCAGTTTTTGCCCTGAGGGGTTACATTGGGAAACTGGGGATATACGGATTCATAGGATAAGGGGGCAAAATCCGCCAGCTTACCGATCTTGGACTGATCTACCGCTTTCATCACCTTATCTGAGGTAGGAAGGGAATATCCTTTTTCTACATAGCCCTTCATCACATCTACGCTGGATAAATATTCGATTACCTTTGCAGCGGCCGCCGGATTTTTGGCGGTAGTAGTCATGGCCCATCCTGTCTGAGGAAGGGCGGATAAAGAACCTTTTACAGTTCCGTCTAAAGACGGAATTTCTGCTACTCCCCATTCCATCTTAGCCGGGAACTGATCCGTAAGAACTCCCACCTCCTGGGAAGCATTTCCGATGATTCCAATATTTCCTTCGGCAAATTGAACCCGCAGGGGATCGATTTTCAGGCTGGCGGCTCCCGGTATCATGCTTCCGTCTGCAAACATCTGTCTTGCCGCTTCGATAATAGGCTTATAGCCGGTAAAATCATACCTTCCGTTAACGTAGTCATAGGGAAGGATTCCGCTGACCTCTGCCGCCGGGTAAAGGAACCGTTTAAAGCAGGCGCTTAAGCCCGGCATACCGATCCCGTATTTGGTCCCGCCTCCGGCCTCTGTCATCTTTTTTGCCGCCTCTACTACTTCTCCCAGAGTTTTAGGCTCTTCGGTAATCCCGGCGGCTTCAAACATCTCTTTGTTGTAAAGGAGCCTGTTTCCGCTTCTCTGGCAGGTGGGAACAAAATAGATGTCCTCTCCCAGGGCGTTAATCCCGGGATAGCTGAGTTTGCTTAAATCATAGACCTCTTTAAATTCATCAGACAATAGTGGATTTAACGGCTGGATAATGCCTGAGGCCACAAAGGAATTTAAATCGAATCCGCCTGTTGCCGCGCCTACACAAAAGATATCCGGCGCCTGGTCAGAAGATATGGCCATTGTAATCATATTGATATAATTTTCTGTGGTAATCACGTATTCAACCTCAATCTGACCCTGGTTCTCTTCATTAAAATTCTTAACTACTTCTTCCATGTACTCCGCGTCATGCCGGTTGTTGGTCCACACCAGAACCTTTTCTCCCTGAAATGTCTGTTCCTCTGAAACCGCTTCCGCCTCAGTCTCCTGCACAGTCTGCTTTTCTGCCGGGGGCTCACTGCCTGCAGAAGGCGCCGTTTTTGGCGATGCAGAACATCCGGCTGCCGCTGCAACGGCCGCGGTCAGAGCTAACGTAACCCAGTATCTCGTCCTTATCATTTTCATACGAACCTCCCTTTGCTTTTTGGATGAATGTATACATATTATACAAAGCCTTCTGGAATTTTCCTATGTCATTTTATGTCAATATGTATCATTTATTACGATCATTTTCTCCGAATATTGTTTTATTGTTACAATCATACTATAATAAATTAACATTTTATTGATGGAATTCTCAGTGAATCAAAATACTGTCACAATTCAGAAAGGACGTCATTATGCAGAATTTTTCCCGGCTTTCCCTCCTCATTGTTGATGATGAGCCTTCAATACGGAACGGATTAGCTCAGGCGCTGCCTTTTAAAGAAATGGATATGGAAGTAGCAGGACTGGCCGGAAGCGGAAATGAGGCTTTGGATATGATCCGCGCCCAAGCGCCCGATATTATACTGACGGATATTAAAATGCCAAACGGTAATGGGTTAGATCTGATAAAATCTGTCAAGGATCTGGGACTGCATTCCCGTTTTATTATTATGAGCGGCTATGATGATTTTCAATTTGCCAAAACCGCTCTTCAATATGGGGTAGAAGATTATCTGCTAAAGCCGATAAAAAAAGAAGAGCTCATCCAAGCTCTCCGAAAGGTCCGTGATAAAACAGAAGCAGAACGCTATTCTGTCAGCCTGCTTCAATCTAAAGAATCTTTCCTGAGAAACCTGATGCACAAAGCTTATGACAGTTCCCAGCCTCTGCCGGAATTTCTTCAGGAATATTCCGATAAGCCTCCTCTGTGTATTTTGGTCTTTGACGGGGATTTCTACCCTCAGGAATTAAAAAAAGAGCTGCTTTCCCTGATTCCTGAGTCCCTGGGTACTGTTTTTGAATGTGATCCGCATAGACTGGCGCTCCTTCTGTCTTTGCCGGTATTTTCTCAAACCGTTTCTTTGACTTTAAAGGAATTCTGTCAGGATATCACAAGCAGGGTGTCAAAGCAGTTCCACACATTTGTATATATGGGAATCGGCAATTCTGTGCCTGGTATATCTCTTCTCCGCCACTCCTACAGAAGCGCCCTGGAATATCTCTCCTATAATATGTATAAAACAAAGCTGCAGGTTTTTGACCGTTCCCTGTTGGAAACAGGAAATTCCTGTCCTGTCACCGTCAATAATTCCTATAGTGACCGGCTTTTAGAGGCAATTTTAAATTATAAACTGGAGCGTATTGATGAAATCACCAAAAGTTTTCTGGACTGGATTTTATATATCCCCATGCCGCCTCCCAGCTTTGTCCGGGGCATGTGCACCCATCTTATGGTAGATATTCAAAAAAATTTATCTTCCTACAAAATATTAAGAGACGAGTTTCTTAGAAACACTCCTCATAAAGCCATTGCCCAATGTCCGTTTCTCTCAGACATTTCCCGGTGGATGATTTCTGCATTAAAGCATTACGCTACTGTGCTCCATGTCCATATGATAGACGACAATGCCCCTGTCATAGAAGCGGCCGCTTCTTATATCAGGAAAAACATCACCTCCCGGCTCACTCTGGAAGAGGTGGCGTCCCAGGTTCATTTGAGCAAAAATTATTTTGCCGCTTTATTCAAGGATTATATGGGAATCAATTTTCGGGATTACGTGCTGGAAATGAAAATAGACTATGCCAAGAAGCTGTTAAAGGAGACTGATATCACCGTTTCCAACCTGTCCTGCCTGTTGGGATATGAAGAATACCGTTCTTTCAACCGGGCGTTTAAAAAAAGTACCGGCAAATCTCCTTCTGATTACCACCGGCTCTATAATCCCTTTTCCGCACCTCATACCGAAAATGACTAAATCAGTAAAGGAGAGCTTTTGCCATATGCTTTTTCCTGCTTTAAAATCAGTCTTTATGAATTTGAAGATTAAATATAAGCTTTTATCCGCCATGATGGGAATTGTTTTATTCTCCTGCTGCTTTATGGGGATTATCTGCTATGTTTATTTTTCTGATTTTATGGAAAAGGAGGCAAAATCCGAGACAGAAACATCTCTTATCAATACGGCTTCTTCTCTTGATCGGGATATTAATCTTCTCTATAAAGATATCACCTATATGGTTTCCAATTCCAGTTTTATCCAAACCGTAATGGATATCGAATACGGGAATACCGAAAATTATGCCTCAAATTATATTGCCATGCAGCCTCTGCTGAATAATGTGATTACTCATAATGCCCTGGTTGAGAATATTATCATTACAGGGAAAAACGGAGAGTTTTTCAGCACCTACAACTCGGGGTTAAAATACAGCCAGGAAATCACTCAGGCTTTGGCCGGTCTCAAACATGGAAAAGGTATCTCCTGGTCTCCTTCTATCTCTACCCCTTTTCCGTCAATGGCGGAAGAAAACATTCCGATTTCCTTCCCCATCTCCCTTGGGGTCTACGGGCACGCCCCCTTTATTACCAATCAGGAGGGTTCCTCTTCCTTATCTATAACCGTGTTGATTCCTACCCGGAAGCTGGATAAGTACTTAAATAATTTCAACAGAATCCGATTAACCTCCACCTATCTCACATTGGAGGACGGAACCATACTGAACAGGCCAAAGTCCTATAACCAGCTAAACCCGGATTCTGTTAAAGCAATGGGGGAAGCTGTTTCTTCTTCTGTCCATCTATCCACCAATCATATTTCCACTTTGGACGGTGACTATTTTGTATCGGTAAATCCTCTGCCTTTTAACCGCTTAAAGCTGGTAAGCACTATATCCAAAAAAGAACTGTTATCCGGTATTGACAGGCTTAAATTGTTTACCTTGATAGCCATTTCCGCCAGCCTCCTTTTCTCTTTGTTTATAGGGCTGGCTCTGTCAAGGACCTTATCTCTTCCTCTGAAGAAGCTGACTGAAAATGTTTCTACAGCAGATCCGGCAAAGCCTTTGCCTATGTTTCACGCCAAATATCAGGATGAGATCGGAATTCTGTCCCGCGCCTTTGACAATCTTTTAAGCATTATCCGGGAGCAGATGGAGCAGATAAAAGAGGATGAGCGCCAGCGCTACCATGCGGAGCTGGAAATCCTGACTCACCAAATCAATCCCCATTTTCTTTATAATACATTAGAGTGTATCCATTGGGAAATTCTGGGCGGAAATCCGGAAAGCGCCGCTCTTATGGTGGAAAAGCTGGGAGATTTTCTCCGTCTCAGCTTAAACGCCAAAAATTCGGTCACTACCATTAAGGATGAGCTTTCCCATGTTGAAAAATATATTGACATTATTAACCACCGTACCCAGGAACCCATTGACTTACTATTCTTTGTATCCGATGGCTTGGAACAGCTTCCTATTGTTCCCCGGATCCTTCAGCCATTCGTAGAAAATTCCATAAAGCATGGTTTTACCTCTGAAGACGGAGATCGTCTGGTAATGAATCCCTTGATTTCTATCCGAATCACAGAGGAAAACAGGAAACTGGTCCTGGTCATTGAAGATAACGGAAAAGGGATTGATATTCCAGCTGCCACGGCTGCCGTCTATCAAAAGGAAAACCCTTCTAAAATCGGCCTGAATAATGTTTATAAGCGTCTGCAGGTATTTTACAAAAGTGAAATCCGGATTGAATTTTCCTCAACGCCTTTTCACCAAAATACAATCACCTTATACCTGCCAATAGAATCAGAAAAGGATGGTGCATGAGCATATGAAGCAGCCAGATATATTAATTTTTAATGGTTTCAGGCATTTGAATCCGCCGTCGGCGGAGATGATTCCCTGCGTTGGAAAGGAAACCCGCAAATCGAAAATGCCTTAACCATGAGATTTGAACGTGTTCCAGGACTAAAAATTGAAAACCGGACGGAATGAAAAGAGGATTGAATCTTCCTCAACCCCCTTTCACCAAAATACCGTCACTCTATATGTGTCATTTGGCTCTCCCCGCCCGGGAGAGTAAAATTAAGCCAGTTTTTCTTTTTTCATATAGATAGTGGTCAGTACAAACGGAATTACCATAGCAATCCCGCTGGATATGAGATACAGCCCCATTCCCTGATCTAAATAGTACAACATTCCCGGGATACATCCGGCTCCCATTCCGGGCGCCGCAAGCCCTGTAATCATGGCGAACATTCCGGCAAAACCGGCTCCTATCATGCCAAATATAAACGGATATCCATATGCAAGGGTAGTTCCGAATATAGCCGGTTCCGTAATTCCAAACAGAGCTCCTGTTGTAGCTGCCACAGAGCTGGCTTTCTGCTTCAAGTCCTTTGCAAACAGGGCAAATGCCAGGCAGGATCCTGCCTGTCCCAGCATGCTGGCATTTCGGATAGGCTGGTACATATTTCTTCCTGTTTCTTCCAAAAAGTTAATATCAATTACCCAAAGGCTGTGGTGCATTCCGGTAATTACCAATACCTGCTGGAGGGCCGCCGTAATAAATCCTCCGATTCCCAGCGGAAGCTGCAAAACTATCCGGAAAAACTGAACCAGCAGTCCCTCAAGAGTCTTTACCACCGGGCCAACGCCAAACAAAATAATAAACAGGCAGATTCCAAGGGTTAAAATAGGTGTCAGGATCATGTCAATGACGTTGGGAACGAATTTTCTCACGATATCTTCAGTCTTTGCCAATAGCCAGCCGCCTAAAACCGCAATTAATACAGAACCCTGATATCCCACTAATTTAAACTGGAGTCCCAGCATGTTCACAATCAGAGGCTCCGCATTTCCCTTTCCCACTGCTCCTGCGGCAGGCAGGTTCCCAGAAAGCAGCATCATTCCCAGCACAAAGCCAAATACCGGGTTTCCTCCGAATTTTTTAGTTGCTGACCAGCATACCAGCGCCGGTAAAATAGAGAAGCCTGTATCTATCAGGATTGCCGCAACCTGATACCATGCCGTATCCGCCGCCAGAATACCGGAGCTGGTTAAATATGACCTTACTCCCATCAGTACTCCGCTTGCCACGATCACGGGAATAATGGGGATAAAAATATCTCCGAACAAACGGCTGATTTTTTGCAGCAAAGTACCGCCCTGCGCCTTCACTTCCTGAGCCTTTCCGGCGCTTTCAAATACATTATTTACTTCTTTGTATACTTTATTTACAACTCCTGTCCCCAATACAATCTGAATCTGCCCGTGGGCATCGATTAGCCCTTTAACCAGTACCAGGTTCTTTAACTCTTCCTCTTTTACCTTTGTCCGGTCTTTTAAATCCATTCTCAGCCGGGTCATACAGTGCTGAAATGCCGCAATATTATCAAGTCCCCCTACCAATTCGATAATCTGTTCCGCCGCATCACGATAATTACTCATATTCCTACCTCCTCGTTATTCTCTCTCATCCTCTGTGCGTATGCTGGGATACGTACATTGTTTTTTATTTACTTTATATTGTTTTCTATAGCATTCCCGTTCTAAAATGCAGTCCCCTGTTTTTTCCATGTGCCTGCTTAATTTCCGGCGGAATCCTTCCAATACATGTTGGTGCTCCGGATCATCCGCCAGATTTATTTTTTCCTCCGGGTCAAATAAAAGATCATATAAATATTCCCTGCTCTTTCTTTTTTTCTGCCATCCGTTTTCCAACAGCTTTGCCTTGGCCGGCGATTCATCACAGTTGGAAATATTGTACCAAGGCCATTCCTCATCCAGATAGCGCACATACCGGTACCGGCGGCTCCTGATTGAGCGGACGGGTTCATAGGATGTATGGAAATTTATTTCCTGGATCAGTTCTTCCCTGGCTTCTCTTTTCGGATCTTCAAAGCACTCCGCAAAGCTTTCCCCCTGGAGCCAAGACGGCTCGGGAAGGTTCAGAAGCCGGCAGATGGTGGGAAAGACGTCCAGCTGGGATACCAGCGCGTCCGAAACGCATCCATAGGAACCCCCATATCCCGGAACCCGCATCATGAGAGCTACTCCCGTCCCTGCGTCATTCAGACAGCATTTTGAAAAAGGATTTGCCAACCCGTGATCCGTTGTCACCAAAATTATGGTTGAGTCGTAATAGCCGTATGCTTTCAGCGCATCCAGAACGATTCCAAAATTCCTGTCGCTGCAGTGAAGGCTTTTCAAAAAACCGGCCATATCCTCTCGGTTTTCTTTATTGTCCTCCATTCCATAGGGAATCGGAGAATAGCGGCAGTCAAACGTTTCCCGCTCTTCTTCCCGAATCTGCGGATAGGGCCTGTGGGTTGAAAACAAACCATAGGAAAGGAAAAAGGGACGTTGTTTCTCATAGGTTCTCAGAAAATCCGCCGCGGCTTTCGCGTTCTTCTCATCCCATTCCAGATACTCCTCTGGATTGCCGGGCGTTACAGAAAAATCCGTCAGTACAGTTTCGTATCCCAGTCTGTTTGCCGCTCTTTTTCCCCTCTCCCTTGGAAGCCAAAATTCTTCCTCATGCTGTACGCCGGAAAGGGTCGTGGCAAAGCCTTGTGTATGCAGATACGCCGCCAAATGCTGCCCAGGATTATTCAGGCCGAATCCCCTGTGGGTCAGACCTGCCAGGCCGTTGCAGTGAGGATATCTTCCCGTCAGCATAGCCCCTCTGCTGGGAGTGCAGGTAGGGCTTACGCAAAAAGCCTTTCGAAATACCAGCGCGTCCTTGGCAAATTCCTGGAGCCGGCTTGTTCCCGCCGGGTATCCGTAGGGAGTCAGATACCGGCCTGTATCATGGGTATGAATATACAGGACATTCATCTTTTTACCCATATGGGAGATGACCACGCGGTATCTCCGTTTTCCTGCACTGCTTTTACATAGAAGCTGTCCTCCTCCCGCTCCAGTCCTTCTATGACATCTGTAATGTTCACCGTATAGGCCGCCTGGGGAGACGCCCGGTGGATTAAAACTTTATAGGTATTATGCCACCATGCATCTTCTCTGTAATATTCCGTAAAACCAAACCGTTCCTTAAGCAGCTGCGCCGCCTCCTCTTCGTTGGCTATCAAAACCGATTCCTCTAAAAGTGTGCTAACCGGCACCTGAAAATCCTTGCCGTCAATCGTAAACCGGACGGCATCCTCCCGGTTCGCCTCCATCTCCATAATAATCGACTGATTCTGAATATTAGGCGTCAGATAATTTTTCTGAGACAATTTTCCGTTCCCCTGAATCGTCTTTCTGGTGACGATATCCGCCTTTATTTTTTGTTGGTTTTCAACGGTTACGGCGGAGCCGGGGGAGGTCCACAGCTTTTCTACGCCAAGAATCTTTCCCGGAGTAAAAACTTCAATATGCCACAGCCTCTCTTCCATATCCGGGAAAACTCGCCGGTCCGGTCCCCATCCTGCTTCTATTTCAAATTTAAACCGCACCTTTTTTTCGGGAAGCGCCCTTTCCCAGGTTCCCCGATGCGTGTAGCAGCGGTCAAGAATCCCGTTCCGGTACAATTCGATCCGGTCAACGGCACCGCTTCCCACCACCTGAATCTCCGCCTTATTTTCCCTTCCGCTCTTTATCCGGCTTCCCATAATTTCCCCGTTAATGGTATAATCCAGCTCTATTCGGCTGCGGGAAACCCCATAAGTGTGCCGGCTGCGGATTGCCTGGAATATAGACTCTCGGTCATAGCGTTCAGCCAGTACCGCAAAAAATCCGTTTCCGCTAATAGCCGGACAGACATGATTGTCGCCGCTGGCAATTACCCCCGCATGGATGTTCTGCCTCATGGCCCACCGAAAGGTTCCCCTCTCCGTTCTTGGCCCCATATGGATATGGACATTGAGGGGGATGGAAGCTTCGCTATCTTCTGAACTGCCATGGCTGGAATAAATCTCTGTTACAGGAGAAAAATCTTCCCGGTTTGTTTCCCAGTTTTTTCCTCTGTGCCCCGGCTGATATCCGGTGTGGTGAGGAATTGCCATCACCTTTTCTCCCGCATTTCTGTACATGCGATACAGCTCTTCATAGGTCATGGGCATTTGCATGTCCTGCGTAAAATCCTGAAAAAACACGTTGTGATCCCCGTCTTTTCCGTTTCCCTGCCATTCATATCCGGCATACAGCAGAAAATCCTCCGGCTTTTCCTTCAAAAAATTCTTCAGTCTTTCAAAGTCCCTTTGATACGTTTCCTCCGGAAGAGTATCCTCATATCCAAACCCGTTTTCCGATCTGTTCACAAAATAAGGGTAGTAAACCGGAGCCCAAAAATCCAGCATTTCCCGGGCAAAGCCATACCACTGCTCCAGCTGTTCCAAATGCCGGCTATGCATATTCGTATGAAAATCGCTCCAATATCGCTGTCTCATTCCTTCCGTTCCTCCAGTGTCCAGTATTCTTTGTTTGCTTCGCATAAATCGTCCAATATTTTTTTTGCTTTTTCCGTATCCGTAACCGTCCTGTTTAATACCAGAGCCTTTAATGCCGCATCCTTGTCTTTGTTTAAAATCGCATCTACAGTCAGTTTTTCATAACCGTACTGGTTCTCCAGCAGCGCCTTATAAAACGTATCAATTTCCCCTACATGCATGGGCTCGCATCCGTTAGCGCCTACTAAACACGGCACCTCTACCATGGCCTCTTTGGGCAGATTGGGAATAATCCCGTCATTTCGGATAATGATAAGAAAAATCCGTCCCTGATTTCGGATAATGGAAGAAGCCAGTTCTACAATATAGGTTCCGTGAACGCCTTTTTCCAGAGAGCTTCCTTCAATTGTCCCGTGATCGATAATATATCTGCAGGTCTCCTTAACCTCTTTTTCCCTGTGATCCATAACCGCATTGGCGCGGGTATAGTGTTTGTCTGACGATGCCGCGATTTCATCCGGATATAGGTAATACTGCAGATAGGTATTGGGGACGTATCCGTTAAAATCCGCTGTCATTTGACTTAGCTGCTGAAATGTATGAATCCATCCTTCATCCCGGCTTAACTCTTCCGGTATCATATTGCCGTTTTTCAGCTTTTCTTTAATCACAGGCAGCAGATCATTCCCCTGAGGGTCATACAAATGAGTAAACCACCCAAAATGGTTTAAGCCGAAATACCTGGGGGAAAATTGAGAGCGCTCCATTCCCAGGCTCTCCGCAAATCCGTCCATAATTGCAATGGGCATATCGCAGAGATTGATAATTCTTCTGTCCTCAGGATAGAACCGTTTTACCGCTTCCGCCACAATTGCTGCCGGATTGGAGTAATTGATAACCCACGCATAAGGGGCATACCTTCTGATTCCCCGAATCAGATCCAATACCTGAGGCACAGAGCGCATCCCATAGGCAAATCCTCCTGCTCCGCAGGTTTCCTGCCCTACGCATCCGTATGCCAGAGGGATCTTTTCATCCTTTTCTCTCATGGCAAGCCCGCCGGCGCGAATTTGCATAAACACAAAATCCGCTTCCGAAAACGCTTCTTCCTGAGCCCCCTGATAACAGCTTTTCACAACGGTTCCGGGAAGCCGTTCTCCCAGCATAATTTTTGCCGCCTGAAAAATGATGTCCTGTTTTTCAAAATCAATGTCATACAGCCTTATTTCTCTGATTGGAAATTCTTTTGAAAAATCACATAAGGTTTTCAGCATAGGGAGCGTATAGGTGCTTCCGCCTCCGCAAATTGCCAATACATAGGTTTTCATGTCGATTATTCCCTCCTTTTTATGTTATCGACATTATAGATTGTTTTTTCTGTTAATTCTATAGGTTGGGACGAACACAAAAAAAAATCCGCAAAAACGGATTTTTTTACGCAAAATTCAATCATAAAACAGCTTATTGTGCAGTAATATCTCATTTACCTCTTCTAAATTTTCATTAACATAGCTGTAGTAAATTAAATCCAGCAGATAAAGCAAGGACAGTCTGGCAGTAGTGGTAACCAGCCGCTGCCGCATATCTGTAGCGCCGACATACAAAATATAGTCGAATTCTTTTTCAAAGCTTTTGTTTTCTCCATTGGTAATCAATAAGGTTTTTGCTCCCTGTTCCTTGGTAATACGCAGGCTTTGTATTACGGATTCTGTTTTTCCCGAATAGCTGATTCCGATTCCCAGCGTACCCTTTTCTGCGTTTTTTGAGGCAAAATACTGCAGATTTACATCCTGATAAACTTTGGCCCGGACTTTAATCCGGTCCAGCTTAAGTTCAAAATCTTTTGCCACCAAGTAGGTGCTGCCGGAGGCATATAAATTGATTTCTTTCGCCTCCCGCAAAAGCTCTACCACCTTCTGCAGTCCCTCGTCCGTCTGCAGATCTCTGGTCTCTACTAAGGATAAAACGATTTTGTCCAAATGGCTGTCTGTCCTGCGTGAAAGCGCGGCATTTTCCTTTATCTTGATTTTTTGCTCCTGCATTTCCACCTGAGACAGCAGAAATTTCAATTCGGAAAATCCGCTGATATTTAATTCCTTACAAAAGCGAAAGATGGTGGTGGCGGAAACATGGCAAGCGCTCTGAAGTTCTTTCATTTTCAATCCGTTATAATTTTCAATCCGTTATAATCTTCCCTCCTTAGAATTTCTTCGGCAATTAACGCGTAAGTCTCGTTTTTATTCTCCTTCATGCGGCGAATCCTATTTATTATATCGTTCTTCATTGCAGTCCTCCCGGCTGTCTAAGCAAAATGTATCCCATTCCAGATTCCTAATACTGATATATTACTATAAAAGGCGGGGGATCGTCCAGAAAAACAAGCGCTGCTGCAAAGCCAAAATCTCAATTCCATATCTTGACATTTATCCTTTAATAGTATATAATCTTAATTAAGATAATTTATTATTAAGGAGTGAGTATGATTAAACGAAATACGGTTCAACGCGCCATGGTACTCGATGCTGTCAGGAAACTGCAATGCCACGCCACCGCAGACGAGGTCTATGCGGAAGTTGTTCGTACCTTCCCTTCTATCAGCAGAGCGACTGTATATCGTAATCTTCAGCAGCTATCTGAACTTGGAGAAATAAAAAAATGTGAGATTCCGGGTTCGCCGGACAGGTATGACCACCGCATATCGGAACATTACCATGCAAGGTGCACATTGTGTGGGAAGGTCTTTGATATGGATATGGACTACCTGGCCGATCTGCAGAATGCGGTGAAGGATACACACGGCTTTAACATCACCGGACACAGCATCATCTTTCACGGAGTTTGTCCGGAGTGCCAGAAGAAGGACTCCTGAAAGTTAAGTTACCTTTTTTGCCATACCTATACGGGGGATATTTCCGTAAATTTTATCTTAAAGGAGAATTATCATGAGAAGTATTACAACATTTGATTTACAGTATGCACACAGATTTTACGGTTTTAAGGGTGAGGCCCAATACCTTCATGGGCATACAGGTGTTTTGACCATTGAGGTTGAGGACACCGTAAACGAAGGTGTTAATATGGTATTCCCATGTAACGAAATTCAAAAAACAGCCTGGAATGTTCTCAAAAATTTTGATCACGCATTGATTCTCCGCCAGGATGATCCGCTTCTTCCGGCAGTCCTTGATGTGTATGAAAAGCAGGGTATTAAAAATGGCCATCCCCAGAATCAGATGAAAGGCGAGGCCTTCAAAACCGGACTTGCCACTGCATACCCGGACTGCCGTCTGGTTGTTACCAAGGAGACCATGACCGTTGAGGGTATGATCAAAATTGTTTATGATCTGCTGAAGGATAAACTGAATATTGCAAAAATCACTTTCACCAGCGGCGTCAACGCTGCCTCCCAGGAATATGAAGTTAAGGGCACTGCAGATCGCTGTCCGCTGTGCGGCATTGCTCTTAATGAAGACGGCATCTGCCCCAAATGCGGCTACAAAAAATAGTTTGCGCTATATATTTGGAGATAGGAGAATGGAGAAATGGACAATCAGGCATTGTATAAATTAAGCTATGGTCTATTTGTATTGACTGCAAAAGAAGGCAGCAAGGATAACGGATGTATTATCAATACGGCCATTCAGGCGGCTTCATCGCCAAATCAGGTGAGTATTTGTATAAATAAAGCAAATTATACACATGACATGGTTATGCGGACCGGTGAATTTACAGTATCCATCCTAAGTCAGAATGTAAGTTTTGAACTGTTTAAACATTTCGGTTTCCAATCCGGAAGAGATGTTAATAAATTTGATTCTTTTATGTCCTGTAAACGCGGGGCCAACGGTATCTTTTATATCACAGAAGGAACCAATGCATATATCTCCGTCAAGGTCGGCAAGACTGAGGACTTAGGTTCCCACACTCTGTTTGTTGGAGAGATTACGGATATGGAAGTGCTCAGTGAAAGTCCGTCTGCAACATATGAATATTATTTCAAGAATATTAAGCCGAAACCGCAGGCGGCTAAAACGGCAGACAATGGCCAGACCATATGGCGCTGCACAATCTGCGGATATGAATATGCAGGTGAACAGCTGCCGGAAGATTTCATCTGTCCTCTTTGCAAGCACCCGGCATCTGATTTTAAAAAAGTGTAGAATGTGAACCGGTACTTGGCTCATTGTCGGCAGAATATAAAGGGGAGGCAGCAAAATGAAATAAAACGGTTTTCATTTTGCTGCCTCCCTGCGTTACTAATTG
Organism: Enterocloster bolteae; assembly: GCA_021772025.1. Taxonomy (GTDB): domain Bacteria; phylum Bacillota; class Clostridia; order Lachnospirales; family Lachnospiraceae; genus UMGS1370. Next base: position 152,290 of record JAETNT010000002.1, read on the forward strand.
CCGTATTTTATTTTTCTACATGTTTAATGGAAATTCCCGTAAATCCATAGAAAATGGAAAACAGGGGAGTTAGCCATAACAGGGGAACAAACGGAATAAACTGGGACCAGGTAACGCCCAGAGTACCCGCCATATAACTGCCGTAGCCGTGCCAAGGGATCATAGGGCCTACCAGGGTACCGCTGTCTTCCAGACATCTGGAAAGGATCCTGGGTTCAATCCCTCTTTCTCTAAACAGGGGCTCCATAAGACGTCCTGTAAGCACATGAGACATAGGGCTGGAGCAGCTTACAATACTGGTCACATAACCTACCATGAGGGTTGCGAAGATTAGAGCGCCGTCACTGCGGATGCTTTTGGTAAATATGGAAAGAATGTTGTTTAGTACCCCCAATTTATCTAGCATACCGCCCATACCTACAGCAAAGGTAATAATTGCCACATACTGGAGCATACTGCTCATACCGCCTCGGTTTAAAATAGACTTTAATACGCCGATATCCGTATCACTGGTAAAACCGTTATAAGCTACTCTTAATACAGATTGCAAATCTGCTCCCTGAACAAAAATTGCTACCAGAGCGCCTGCTACCGCGCCGATTCCCAAGGCTTCAAAAGCGCCTACCCGGAACATTAAAAGTACAATGATCAGAATCGCCGGAATCAAGGTGGCAAATCCGATATGGAAGCTCCCTTCCAGATAACCGATATAGGCATTTAAATCACCGGGATCATAATTGCCGCTGGTCTGAGAAAAGCCTAAAATTGTAAAGATAACAATACTGATCAACATAGGCGGCAGGGTGGTCCACAGCATACTCTTTACATGGTCGCCTAATTTGGCGCCGGCCACTGCCGGGGCCAGGTTAGTGGTATCGGAAAACGGGCTTAACTTGTCGCCGAACATAGCACCGCAGATAACGGCTCCGGCTACCATGCCAGGATTAATCCCCATAGCATGTCCGATTGCCATCATAGCCACTCCGGCGCTGCCGGCGCTGCCGTAGGAGGTGCCGGTTACCAGGCTTAAAACTGCGGTAAATACCAGGGTAAATACCAAAAGGTAAGACGGATTAATCGCCTTTAAGCCATACACAATAATGGTGGGGATTGTCCCCGACTGCATCCATGCGCCAATCAGCACGCCGATTGCCATAAGAATGGACATGGTGGGAAGAACTACTTTCAACGCATCAAAAGCGCCTTTTCGAACCGCTTCATAGTCCACCCTGAAAATGAGACAGCAGGCATAGATAATCATCCAGGAAAAGAACAGCCCCACCATGGGACCGCCTACTTTTAATGTTACACAGGTCGCAACGGAAGCGATAATCAGAAGCAGTACAATTGCTGACTGCCATCCGTTGAGAGTTTTCAGCTCTTTTTCTTTGGTTTCCATACACATTCCCTTTCTTTTTTTGTTATTTTTTTAACACATTAGATTCTATCATAATATCGTAAATAAATTGCAAAAAAAATATCACATGTTAGGATTTACAAAATAAAAACAGATTTTATCCTAGTTTTTTTTCCGGTTCAGGTTTAAAGGCATATTCACTCCCATAGGATTAATAATCACGCCCTCAGCCTCTTTAGGAAGCATCTGGGGAATCTTTGCCGCCTCTACTACCGCCGGCTTGCATTTATTCTCCCTGTTAAACTTTTGGAATTCCAGAATATCCGTAAACAACGGCTGAAAAACCGCACCGGTGTTCAGCTTGAGCATGGGCATTCTGTTATCTTCTGTCTGTACCGGAACAATGTATCTGCCTTTTCCAAAGTGGCCGGCAATCTCTTCCTGAAGCTCTTTCATTTTATCGGTCATCTCTTTTACCGGCTGTCCCCTCATTTCCTGCATCAGGTAAATTGCAGTCAGATGGAGGGCTGGATTTTCCACCCATACCTTTCCCTGGGGAAGCTTCTTTGGATCCCGCCGCTGCACAAATTCTTCAAGCTGAATGTGATATTCTTCCCCTTCCTTTGTCACCAGAAGGGAATTGACTCCCATAGCGTAAAGGCTGGTATAAAATACCAGAAGATGCTGGTTTTCCAGCTTGGCAATGCTGACCGGAATTTTTTCTTCTATCAAGGCTTTCGCCCTGGCCTTTGCTTCTTCAATATCAAAAAACAGGAGGATCTCATCATCAAAGGTTTCCGGATGGCAGACTACGTAAGGCTCCTTCGTGCATACGGACATTACTACATATAATGCGGAAGTCTTCCTAAGCTGTTCCAGAAGAGCCGGTTTTAGGATTTTTATATGATTGTTCATAGCTTTTTCACTCTTTCTCCTTCTTAAATTTCTTCAATAGTCTATCATATTCGGCTTTATATCTCAATCAAAAACAGCATTTTCTGTTTTTGGTACAAAAAGGAGGCTGGGGATACTGCTGTCTTTCTTTTTGCGGCATCCCAGCCCCGTGTATGATGATATATTAAATTTGCTTCAAAAACCGTCTTACATCAGCTTCCGGAATAAGTCCTTTAAATCCTCTACATTGGTGTCCCTGGGGTTGCCCGGACGGCAGGCATCTGCATATGCGGATTCTGCCAGGAAGGTTAAATCCTCTTCCTTTAATGCCTCCAGTTTAGCGGGGATTCCTACGTCTGCAGATAGCTTTCTCACCGCCTCAACTGCCGCCCTGCGATATTCCTCCTGGCTCATGGAGTCTACTCCTTCCACTCCCATAACCCGTGCGATCTCTTTATATTTCTCTCCGGTGCACTCTGCATTGTACTCCATAACGATGGGAAGCATCATAGCGCAGGCAACGCCGTGAGGAGTATCATAAACGGCTCCTAAAGTGTGGGCCATAGAGTGGGCAATCCCTAAGCCTACGTTGGAAAAGCCCATTCCGGCAATGTACTGACCAAGGGCCATGCCGTCCCGGCCTTCTTTTTCTCCTGCAACGGCTCCTCTTAAAGATCTGGAAATAATCTCGATAGCCTTGATGTGGAACATATCGGTCATCTCCCAGGCAGCCAGAGTCGTATATCCTTCAATAGCATGAGTCAGTGCATCCATACCAGTGGAGGCGGTAAGGCCTTTGGGCATGGAAGCCATCATATCCGGATCTACCACTGCAACAATAGGCATATCATGGGGATCCACACAGACAAATTTTCTCTTTCTCTCCACATCGGTAATCACATAGTTAATGGTAACCTCTGCTGCCGTACCTGCCGTAGTGGGAACGGCAATAATCGGAACGCAAGGCTTTTTGGTGGGAGCTACTCCCTCCAGGCTTCTCACATCCTCAAACTCCGGATTGGCTATAATGATACCGATAGCTTTAGCAGTGTCCATGGAAGAACCGCCGCCAATGGCTACAATGTAGTCTGTCTCCGCCTTCTTAAAAGCGGCAACTCCGTTCTGCACGTTCTCAATGGTTGGATTGGCCTTAATATCAGAGTAAATCTCATAAGCCAGCCCCTCTCCGTCCAGCACGTCCGTTACTTTTTTTGCAACACCGAACTTAATTAAGTCCGGATCCGTGCAGATAAATGCTTTCCGAAATCCATGAGCTTTTGCCTCATTTGCAATCTCCCGGATTGCGCCGGATCCGTGGTAAGAAGTTTCGTTCAACATAATTCTGTTTGCCATAACGTTTTCTCTCCTTTTCTTTTAGGTTGCCGAATTGTTATGATATAATTTTAACAATAATTTAACCAAAAAGAAAGTTACAATTTCCCTGTTTTGTAACATTTTATATAAATTTTTGGACTGTCGCAATCTTTTTTAAATCAGGCCCAATTCCTTAAACAAACGAGCCACTGCCTCCGGCATGGCGTCCACCAGCAGCCTGGCCATTTCCTCCGGAGTCGCCTTCATCCCGCCCAGCACCCATTGAACCGTCATATATATAGAACCCTGGCAGTACATTTCCAGCAGGAACCGGATTGTTTCTTCCGGTTCCTGCCCTGTCTTTTCCCGAATTCTTTCGGTATAAAATTCTAAAATCAACTGGAAATCGTGTTCTTTTAAAGAATTATGGTCATCTGACCGAAAAGCGCCGGAAAAAAATACCCGTTCCTGCCGAATATACTCAAACTTTTTCACCAATCCCTCATAGACGGTCCTCCCCTCTCCCATATGGGCAAAGGATTCTAAAAGAAGCTTGTCAAAATACCAGTTAATCAGGTCATATTTGTCCTGAAAGTTCCGGTAAAAGGTCTGCCTGGTGATTTTGCAGGCTTCTGCGATTTCTTTTACTGTAATCTTATCTACCGGTGTTGTTTTCATACACTGTTTTACCGCCTGAGCCAGCCGGTATTTTGTTTTCTCATTTCCTGCAGAAAGCTCTGTCATAAAATCCCTCCATCTAAACTGTTATCCTTATTATACCAGTACCTCTCAAAGCTTGACAACCTCCTAAAATCCTGTATGATACTTCTGTACCCTCATTACAGGGCTTATGTCCCCTCTGAGAGATCAAAGATTGCTGCCGGAAACAGGCGGCGGAACGGAGAAAAAAAATGAAGCAGGCAATTGTCCGCATTAAAAAAGGCGGCGCCCGGTCTTTTAAGGCAGGTGGCGCCTGGATTTACGATAATGAAATCGACTCTATAAACGGAGAGTTTGAAAACGGCGATATCGTCTTGGTGGAAGATTTTGACGGTTATCCCTTGGGCCAGGGCTTTCTCAATACCCGGTCTAAAATCGCCCTACGCATGATGTCCCGAAAAAAAGGAACGGTAATTGACGGGGAATTTATTGAAATGCGGGTCCGGCACGCCTGGGAATACCGGAAAGCTACAGTAGACACTTCAAGCTGCCGGATCATTTTCGGCGAAGCGGATTTCCTTCCCGGAATAGTAATTGACAAGTTTTCCGATGTTTTGGTCGTAGAATCCCTGGCCTTAGGAATCGACAAACTGAAACTTTTAATCTTAGAAAAGCTTAAAAAAGTCCTCTTAGAGGACGGTATTTCTATCCGGGGTATCTATGAACGCAGTGATGCCAAAGTCCGTGTCCAGGAGGGGATGGAACGGTATAAAGGCTTTATTGGGGAGCCTTTTGACACTAAGGTAGAAATTAAAGAAAACGGTGTCCGGTATCTGGTGGATGTTCAAGACGGCCAGAAAACAGGCTTCTTTTTAGATCAGAAATACAACCGCCTGGCCGTTCAGCGCCTCTGCCCTGAAAAAAAGGTGTTGGACTGCTTTACCCACACAGGCTCTTTCGCCCTCAATGCAGGCATTGCCGGGGCTTCTTCTGTGCTTGCCGTAGATGCTTCGGAAACTGCCATCACCCAGGCCAGAGAAAATGCCCGATTAAATGATCTTTCTGGCCGGGTCTCTTTTATCTGCGCCGATGTGTTTGATCTTCTTCCAAAGCTGGAGAAGGCCGAACAAAGGTTTGACGTCGTAATTTTAGACCCGCCTGCCTTTACCAAATCCCGAAGTTCTGTCAAAAATGCGGTCAAGGGCTATCGTGAAATTAACTTAAGAGGGTTAAAACTTGTAAAAGACGGCGGCTATCTGGCTACATGCTCCTGTTCCCATTTTATGGATCCGGAGTTATTTGCCAAAACCATTCGTGAAGCCGCCGCCGGAGCACACAGGCGCCTGCGCCAGGTGGAATACAGAACCCAGGCCGCCGATCATCCTATACTGTGGGCTGCCGACGAGTCCTATTATTTAAAGTTTTATATTTTTCAGGTATGTGTGGAGAAATAATCTTCCTCTTCTTCTCCATTTTCTTCCTTAATTCTCACGGGTCTGATTCTTCTAAGATACGGCATGCTGGCCATAAAATCATCCAGTACCCGGTAAAAGAGTTCAAACATCTCCGACTTTATCTTTGTCTGGGATTTTAAGCATACTTTATAGCAATAAATTGCGGGCGGCGGGGTTTTCATCTCTAATGCCCGCACACCACCGGAGCGAACCAGTTCTTCCGCAACTGACACCGGCACAATAGCCCACTGATCTGCTTCTGTCAAATATTTGGGGATGGTAGAAACCGCGTTAATGGCAATATCCGCCATCCACTCTGCACCCAGCATTTCTTCGTGCCACCGCATAAAATCTGTTCCCCAGGAGCTGGATAAATCGATCTCCTTTGTTTTGTCTAAAATATTTAACGGGATCTTTTCATTGGGATAAACACTGTTTTGCGGCACTACCAGTCGGAATTCCTCGGCAAAAAACGGCTCTATGGTAAAATTCCGGTTTTCCTGGGGATTCCTCAAAAAAGCCATATTAATGTGACCGCTTTCTAAAAGCTGGTAAATTTCCTCTGTATTACGGCTTTCCAATCGAAATGTTATCCTTCGCTTGGATGCGGCGGACGCCTCTATCAGCCGGGTCAGCAGCTTATAGAAAATGGTGTCATTCATACTGTCATGACAGCCGATACTGAAAACCGCTTTGGAACCGCTCTGAGAAAAAACGGCAATCCGTTCCCATAATGCCTCATACTCATATGCCAGGGGCAAAAAAGCCTCCCCATCATTAGTCAGTTCAATGGAGCGATATCCTTTTCTGCGGATTATCAGCTTTACACCCAGCTCTTCTTCTAACACATTAAGCCGGTGGCTGACCGTAGACTGAGTTAAAAATAATTTTTCAGCCGCTTTCGATATGCTTCTGTACTTTACAATTTCAAGAAAAGTTTTTATCTCCCAATGTGTCATGAATTTCCCCCAAATACGTTTATCTAGTAGTGTTAGGATACCCTGCTTATTAATTCCTTATTCAGTGTATTCTAGGGCCATTTTAGAATTTTCTGATACTTATCATAACTCTTTGTCTTTTTAAAGTAAACATCCTTTATTGTTTTATAATATTGAATTGTTCACTTTTCTTTTTGCAAAAAATTAATTCTGTCTATATTCCTATTAGTATATACCATATTTGGTACTAATTTCAATAAATTTGGGAAATATCGCGGAAAATAACTTTAAAATTTTTTTAAAAAGGCAGCCCTGTCAGAGACTTGTATTTTCATTTCTGACAAGGCTGCCCCTTTTCTTATCTTTCCATCAAAGCATCCAGTACTCCCCGGATACTTTTTTCATGAACCGGAAGAGTTAAATCCGGCTCGTTAATATGTTCTAAATAATGGGCATCAGAATTGCTGATAATTCTGCATTTTTCCAGATAAGGATTTTCTCTCCGGAGCTGATGGAGCTTTTTTAAGTCTTTGACCTCCGCAGTTGTAAACCGGCTGTCCGGGGGAACAAATCCCAAATTGGCAATAAGGCTGTTTGCCGTCTTGTCTATGTGGGCCGGAAACATGACGCCTCCGTAGGACTGAACCAGTTCCCATAGCCGGTCAAAGGAAATATCCGCACTGTTTATCAGCAGGTTCGGTTCCTCCTCCTCTACCTGATCCTCCTCGTTATAAATCTGCTGTTTTCCGAAAATCTCCGCCTTGTTGGGAAATTTCATTAACTTGCCATAGACATAACCGTCAAAATTCAGGGCAGCCTCCAATGTGGGAAACAAACACACTGCATGGACTTCTTCCGATGTGTTGATCTCCATTCCCGGTATAACAAGAACTCCATACTCTTTTGCCGCCGCCATAATAGCCGGACAGTTGCGGCAGGCATTATGATCCGTAAGGGCAATGACATCCAGACCCTTTATGGCGGCCATACCGGCGATGTTGGCCGGAGTCATATCGTCATCCCCGCAGGGAGACAGGCAGGAGTGGATATGAAGATCATAGGCCAGGCTGATCATGCCGGATTTCCTTCTGCTTCCATAGCCTGGTAAACGGCCAGAGCAGTATCAAACACCGGCTCGTCGGTCTCCAGCAGAGTAATTCCCTGCATCCGGGCCTTTTTTACACCATTTTCATCCATTCGGGCCCCTTCCGCCAATATTACACAGGCTGCATCCGCTAAAGAAGCCACGGCCAGGGTATTTAAGTTAGCCATTACCGTCACCCAGGCACAGCCTGCGGGAGCCTTCCCCATAGCAATGCTCAGCAAGTCGCAGCAAAACACCTTTTCAATCTCCCGGTCCGTATCGCCGCCTGCGTTTACTGCCCGGGCAATGCCTTTATTCATTAAATCCTGAACGGTCATTTTATTCCTCATCCTCTCGATTATCCAAAACCGCCATCTCTTCTGAGATGCGCTGGATATAATCTTTTAACAGGTTAACGGTTTCCTGGCCGATGCGCTGACCATCAGCCAAATCTCCGGCTAATACAGCCACTTCTTCCGAAAGATTATGGAGGCTTTCCCTTAAGTTGTAGACGCAGTCCGCTTCCTTGGCTTCGCCCCGGACAATATCCTCAGCCAGGGATTTGCAGGTAGGCGCCCCGCAGGATCCGCAGTCCAGGCCGGGAAGCTTTTTACATAGCCGTTCCACCTGGTTGAGTCTTGCAAAGCTCTCCATCATGTTGTTGCCCAGGCGAAATACCGGCTCATATTGAACTCCGGTAGTCCAGGGAATGACATTCTCCGTTTCTTCCTCCACATGGCTTCTGGCCACCGGCATATATTTGCGGAGGCGTTTTAGTTTAACTTCTGCAACATAAGGATTCTCCACAGTTAAAACGCCGCCTACGCAGCCGCCCGGACATGCGTTCAGCTCTACAAACCGGAGATTAATAAACTTTTGATCTTCCAGATCTTCCAATACCCGGATAACATTTTCGATACCGTCGGCTGCCAAATAATTCTCTGTAAACAAACCGCTGGCTTCACCGCCGGAACGGCCCCAGCTAATGCCAATCTTTCCCGCAGTGCCGATCTCCAGATAATCGTCTTTTACCGCTTTCATCCGGGATAAAAGCTGAGGGTAAACGTCTTTAATGGCCAAAACGCAGTCCACCTGGCTTTTTTCTGTTCCCAGAGGCGCCTTGACATAGGTTACCTTAGACGGACAGGGAGAAATAAATACAATCCCTATTTTTTCTCTGGGAAGACCTGTCATTTTCATCGCCTTTTTTACTGCCAGAGACGCCGCCACCTCTACAGGCGGATTTAAGGGCAGCATATGGGGAATCAGGTTTGGAAAACGGACCCGGATCAAACGGACTACCGACGGGCAGGCCGTGCTGATTATCGGCAGGCATTCCTCATGGCCTGACAGGTATTCTCTGGTGGCTTCACTGACCAGCTCCGCTGCTGCACTGACTTCAAACACGTCATCAAAGCCCATCAGCAGCAAAGCGTTTAACACAATGTTCACATCATCCAGATTGTTAAACTGGCTGTACAGAGCCGGAGCCGGAAGGGCCACTGTGTATTCATACTGTTTTAAAACATCCAGCTTGTCGTACACTGCATGTTTGGCATGGTGAGGGCAGACCCGGATACATTCTCCGCAGTCGATGCAGAACTTGCTGTTGATCTGGGCTTTTCCTCCCCGGACCCGGATCGCTTCGGTAGGGCACCGCTTAATGCAGTTGATGCACCCCTTGCACAAATCCGCGTCCAGACGCACAGAATGGTAAAATTTATCCATTATATCATCACCGCCATTGTAATTTTGGTTCCTACACCAATCCTGGTGTCAATCTCCATGGTATCCGTGTATTTCTTCATATTGGGCAGTCCCATGCCTGCCCCAAAGCCCAGGGATCTCACTTCATCAGGAGCCGTGGAGTAGCCGGCCTGCATAGCCAGATCCACATCGGGAATCCCCGGACCTACGTCATCTAAAATCATTTTAATCATCTCCGGAGTAATCTCCACGGTAATCCCTCCTCCATTGGCATGAATTACCATATTAATCTCCCCTTCATACATGGCAATCGCTACCTTGCGGATAGCCTCAGGCCCCACCCCCATCTGTTTCAATTTCTTTTTCACATCGCTGCTGGCTTCCCCTGCACGGGTAAAGTCCTCCCCGGAAATCTGATATTTTAATACAATAGCGTCATCCATTAAATCGCACCTCCCCCAAGGCCTGCCTTATAAAGCATGCCGCAGGCGGAAAACATCCGATGACCGGTAGCCAATACCACCAGACCGCTGTCTTCTGCCATTTGGAGAATCACCTCGTCCGGTTTTTTACCCCGGACAAAAATAATACAGACAATGTCAAGCATCTCCGCAGTCCTGATCACCTGAGGGTTGCACAGTCCTGTAAGCAGGATAGAGTGATCTTTTGAGAAAGCCAGCACATCGCTCATCATATCTGAGCCGCAGGCGCTCCTCACCTCCTCGTCAAGCTGTTCTTCTCCTACCAGGACTCTTGCCCCTAATACCTCCATAGCGTCTCTTACTGTCATATTCAATCCCCTTTCTCTTTCATACACTATGATACAAGAATTGCTTCAATATCTTCCCGAAAATCCCTATCTCCAGAATACCATTCTTTTTGTTAATTATCAACAAATATTGACTTTGTTATTTTTTTACAATCGCGAATTTTGGTAGATTTTTTATTGTCCTTATGTTAAGATATATTATATATTGGCTAAATGAATATAAAACTTGATAAGGAGGTTACATAATGGCTTGCAAAAAAACGACTGTCCCATTTTCCGGGACAAAGGAGCAGGAGGCCGCTTTAAAAGAGGCAATTGCCCAGCTGAGGGACACCCCAGGCGCCTTGATGCCAATTATGCAGAAAGCCCAGGAGATCTATGGTTATCTTCCCATTGAAGTCCAGACCATTATTTCTGACGAGACGGGGATTCCCCTGGAAAAGATTTACGGAGTGGCTACTTTTTATGCTCAGTTCGCGTTACAGCCAAAGGGAAAATACAAAATTTCCGTCTGTCTGGGAACCGCATGTTATGTAAAGGGTTCCGGTAATATTTTCAGCAAACTGGAAGAGCTTTTAGGCATTACCAATGGCGAATGTACCCCTGACGGCAAATTCTCCCTGGATTCCTGCCGCTGTGTAGGCGCCTGCGGTCTGGCCCCGGTCATGATGATTAATGACGAGGTTTACGGCCGTCTGGTTCCCGATGATATTCCGGGTATTTTAGCAAAATATAATTAAGCCTATGATGACAGAAATTTCCTTAAATGTTCTGGATGTCTCTGAGAACTCTACCCGGGCCGGGGCAAAGCTGGTGGAAATTACAGTGGCTGCCGATACTGCCAAAGACACGTTAACCATCACCATTGCCGATGACGGCTGCGGCATGAGCCCGGAGCAGGTTGCCAGTGTCACGGACCCCTTTTTTACTACCAGAACCACCCGCAAGGTGGGACTTGGCATCCCATTTTACAAATATGCAGCAGAAAGCACCGGCGGAAGCTTTTCCATTACGTCCGCTCCGGGCGCGGGTACTACCGTTACGGCAGTATTCGGACTGTCCCATATTGACCGGATGCCTCTGGGGGATATGTCCGGCACCATCCATACCTTGATTGTCTATCATCCGGATACGGATTTCGTCTATACTTACCGGTATGACGCCGCATCCTTTACCCTGGACACCAGGGAATTGCGGGAGATTCTGGGGGATGTCCCTTTTGACACCCCGGAAGTATCTCAGTACATTATGGAATATCTGACTGAAAACAAACAAGAGGTAGACGGCGGGAACTTACTCTGACCGTCCACAGATTGGAGGATTACTATGAAAAGCCTTGCTGAATTAAAAGCTATTCGCGAGAAGGTCCAAAACCAGGTAGGCATGCGGGCCGAGGACCACAACCATATCCGTGTAGTAGTCGGTATGGCAACCTGCGGCATCGCCAGCGGCGCCAGGCCTGTACTCACTACCCTTGCCAATGCAGTTCAGGAAAAGGGGCTGACCGATAAGGTTGCAGTTACCCAGACCGGCTGCATCGGGCTCTGCCAGTACGAGCCTATTGTAGAGGTAACCGAACCCGGCAAAGATAAAATCACCTACATCAAGATGAATCCGGAAAAGGCCTTAGAGGTTGTGGAACGCCACTTAATCGGCGGACATGTAGTTGAGGATTACACCTTGAATGGAGCTGATATTAAATAATAAGGAGGAAGCAGAATGTATCGTTCACACGTTTTAGTCTGCGGCGGCACGGGATGTACTTCCTCTGGCAGCCAGCAGATTATGGACACTTTAAAGTCCGAGATTGAGAAAAACGGCCTGGCCGAGGAAGTTTCCGTAGTTCAGACCGGTTGCCACGGTCTTTGCGCCCTTGGCCCCATTATGATTATTTATCCGGACGCAACCTTCTATTCCATGGTAAAGGTTGAGGATATTCCGGAAATCGTTTCCGAGCACCTGTTAAAGGGCCGTGTGGTTACCCGCCTTCTTTACAAAGAAACCGTCAGCCCCACCGGTAAGATTAAAGCTCTGGTAGACACCGACTTTTACAAGAAGCAGCACCGTATCGCACTTCGCAACTGCGGTATTATTAACCCGGAGGTTATCGAGGAATATATCGGTACCGGCGGCTATGAAGCCTTGGGTAAAGTTCTTACGGAAATGACTCCTGATGAGGTAATACAGCTTCTCCTGGACAGCGGTTTAAGAGGCCGCGGCGGAGCAGGCTTCCCTACAGGCTTAAAATGGAAATTAGCCCGGCAGAATGATGCGGATCAGAAATACGTTTGCTGTAATGCCGACGAAGGTGATCCCGGCGCATTTATGGATCGTTCCGTATTGGAGGGTGATCCCCATGCCGTATTGGAAGCTATGGCTATCGCCGGTTACGCCATCGGCGCTAACCAGGGTTACATATATGTCCGTGCAGAATATCCCATTGCGGTTGATCGTCTTCGCATTGCCATTGGTCAGGCCAGAGAGTTTGGCCTTCTCGGCAAAAATATTTTCGATACCGGTTTTGATTTTGACATTGACTTGCGTCTGGGCGCAGGTGCCTTTGTCTGCGGTGAGGAAACCGCCCTTATGACTTCCATTGAAGGCAAAAGAGGCGAGCCCAGGCCCCGTCCTCCGTTCCCGGCGCAAAAAGGTCTGTTCGGAAAGCCTTCTATTTTAAACAACGTAGAGACCTACGCCAATATTCCTCAGATTATCTTAAACGGTCCGGAATGGTTCGCTTCCATGGGTACCGAAAAGTCTAAAGGCACCAAAGTATTTGCCCTGGGAGGCAAAATTCACAATACCGGTCTGGTTGAGATTCCTATGGGTACCACTCTCCGGGAAGTTATTGAAGAAATCGGCGGCGGTATTCCCGGCGGCAAGAAATTTAAGGCGGCTCAAACCGGCGGTCCCTCCGGCGGATGTATTCCTTACGAGCACTTTGACATTCCCATTGACTATGATAACCTGATTTCCATTGGATCTATGATGGGTTCCGGCGGTCTGATTGTTATGGACGAGGATGACTGTATGGTAGACATTGCCAAGTTCTTCCTGGAGTTTACCGTTGAGGAGTCCTGCGGCAAGTGTACTCCCTGCCGTATCGGTACCAAGCGTATGCTTGAGATCTTAGACAAGGTTACCAAGGGCACTGCTACCATGGAAGACTTGGATAAGCTGGAAGAGCTGTGTTACTATGTAAAAGAGAACGCTCTGTGCGGCCTGGGACAGACTGCTCCTAACCCGGTTCTCTCCACCCTGCGCTACTTCCGCAGCGAGTACGAAGCCCATATCAAAGAAAAGCGCTGTCCTGCAGGCGTATGTAAGGCTCTTCTGTCCTTCCATATTGATCGCGACAAATGTAAGGGATGTACTCTGTGCGCCCGCAACTGTCCGGCAGACGCCATTGTCGGCTCTGTTAAGAATCCGCATTTCATTGATACTGACAAGTGCATCAAGTGCGGAACCTGTATCGAGAAATGTAAGTTCGGCGCAATTTATAAGAAATAAGGGAGGAAAGAACATATGGAGAACGTTACGATTAAAATCAACGGCATAGAAGTCTCCGCTCCAAAGGGTTCCACCATCCTGGAAGCAGCAAGACTTGCCCACATTGAGATTCCTACCCTGTGCTTCTTAAAGGAAATCAATGAAATCGGCGCATGCCGTGTATGTGTTGTAGAAGTAAAAGGGGCCCGCTCCTTAGTGGCTTCCTGTGTTTACCCCATTAATGAAGGCATGGAAGTCTGGACCAATACCCCCAAGGTATTGGAGTCCAGAAAGAAAACCGTCCAGCTGCTGCTGTCCAATCACAACCGTTCCTGCTTATCCTGTGTCCGCAGCGGACATTGTGAGCTTCAGGAGTTGGCTCACAATTTAGGCGTGGAAGACGAAGGCTATTACGACGGTGCGGTAACTCCGTCCTGTATTGATGATTCTGCTGCCCACATGATCCGCGACAACAGCAAGTGCATCCTTTGCCGCCGCTGTTCCGCAGTCTGTGAAAGCGTTCAGGGAATCGGCGTTATCGGTCCCAATATGAGAGGCTTTGATACCCATATCGGTTCTGCATTTGAGATGGGCTTAGGCGAGACCTCCTGCGTATCCTGCGGCCAGTGTATCGCAGTATGCCCCACCGGAGCTCTTACCGAAAAAAGCGATATTGACAAGGTTTTCGCTGCCATTGCGGATCCTTCCAAGCATGTCGTGGTGCAGACCGCTCCTGCAGTCCGGGCCGCCCTTGGAGAAGAGTTCGGCCTTCCCATCGGCACCAACACGGAAGGAAAAATGGCGGCAGCCCTGCGCCGCTTAGGCTTTGATAAAGTATTTGACACTGACTTTTCTGCAGATTTAACCATTATGGAAGAGGCTCACGAATTTTTGGAGCGAGTTCAAAACGGCGGCAAGCTGCCCATGATTACTTCCTGTTCTCCGGGATGGATTAAATACTGCGAGCATTACTTCCCGGATATGACTGAAAATCTGTCCTCCTGCAAATCTCCGCAGCAGATGTTCGGCGCCATTGTAAAGTCTTACTATGCTTCTAAGGCAGGCATTGATGCCAAGGACATTGTTTCTGTCAGCGTAATGCCCTGTACTGCCAAGAAGTTCGAAATTGGCCGTGATGATCAGGCTGCCAACGGTGTTCCGGATGTAGATTACACCATGACCACCAGAGAACTGGCCAGAATGATCAAAAAGGCCGGAATCCGCTTCTTAGATCTTCCGGATGAGGGCTTCGATGATCCTCTGGGACGTTCTACCGGTGCCGGCGTTATCTTCGGCGCTACCGGAGGCGTTATGGAAGCAGCACTGCGTACTGCAGTAGAGACCTTAACCGGCGAAGAGCTTCCCTGCCTTGATTTTGTTGAAGTTCGCGGAACCAAAGGCATTAAGGAAGCCACCTACCATGTTGCCGGTATGGATGTAAAGGTTGCGGTTGCTTCCGGCTTAGGCAATGCAAGAGAATTGTTAAACAAAGTAAAATCCGGTGAGGCGGATTATCACTTTATCGAGATCATGGGATGTCCCGGCGGCTGTGTAAACGGCGGCGGTCAGCCCCAGCAGCCTGGTCCGGTTCGGAATACTACCGACATCCGTGCACTGCGTGCAAAGGTTCTCTACGACAGCGACAAAGCCAACACGATCCGCAAGTCCCACGAGAATCCTGCCATCAAAGAACTGTACGACAGCTACTTAGGAAAACCCGGCAGTCCTTTGGCTCACCACCTGCTTCATACTACCTATGTGAAGAGGGAAATCAATCAGCACTAAGAGCTATATCCGGAAAACACGCCGGCAATACGCTTTCCGGACACTCTGCAATTGACAATTCAGGCAGCGCTTAACAGCGCTGCCTGTTTGCCTGCAATAAGAGAGGAGGTATTGATTCTAAATCATGGGACTCAATGATACTGCATGGGAAAACCTGTTTGAAAAGTACCGCATCCTGGACGAGGTAAGACAAAAGGGGTGCTTTCTCATATCCGCCAGCCAGATCAGGGAATTCCGGGAGCCGCGGCTGATGACCAAGTTTGATCATAAAGTCAATCTTCCTGCTGCCTTTTCCCAAAATGGCTTATCTATTCTTCCGGTTACCCGGGGTGATTATATAATCTCCTCTTTTTCCGCATACAAAGATTTTGACCCGCCCTCCGGCCAGATAGAGCGCATCTCTGTTCCTCTCTACCTCCAAAGCCTGAATCCTCAGTTTCTGGTAAGCGAGGCTATTGCTCTTAACTGTGCTTATGCCTGCGGAATCCTTCATGACTTTCTTGAAGAGGATTTTATCCTTCCCACCGTCAGCGGACGCATGAGTTCCGGCCAGTTTGACTTTTGGATTGATACTGTCCCGGGAAACCGCCGGATCTCTGTATTCAACTCCCAGATCGAAATTGATGCCGCTTATGAGGGAAATCGCTTCCTTTCCCTATTTGAAGCAAAGCGAGATCTTTCAGACGACTTTTTGATACGCCAGCTTTATTATCCCTACCGTGTCTGGAGCGGTCGGGTAATGAAGCCGGTAAAGACTGTGTTTTTAATCTTTTCGGATGGTGTCTTCCAACTCTACCAGTACCAATTTGACCAGCCTTTCAACTACAATTCCCTCCGGCTGGTGAAGCAAAAAAGCTATGTGATTGCTGCCGGTATCTCCCTGGAGGATATTGCCCAATTACTCTCCGGCCTTCCTCTGGTTCCGGAACCGGAAATCTCCTTCCCGCAGGCCGACAGCATGCCCCGTATTATTAATCTTATGGAACTGTTAGCAGAAAATCCTCTGACCAGGCAGGATATCACTTCCCAATATGCCTTTGACCAGCGGCAGACAAATTATTATACAGACGCAGCACGGTATCTGGGTTTTATCCAAAAAGGGCAGGATGAATCCGGCAATATCTGGTTTCGACTCTCTTCTGACGGTTCCGTCATCATGAACCTCCCATACCGGGAGCGCCTGATTCAAATTGCTTCCCGGATACTCATGCACAAAGCCTTTCGGGAAGTTTTCATTCTGTATCTAAAATACAGGCAAATGCCTGATACTCAGACAATCGTTCAGATTATGCGCCGGTCCGACCTCTACCGCTTGGAGTCGGAAAGTACCTTTATTCGCCGTGCTTCTACCGTTAAGGGGTGGGTAAACTGGATTTTAGGAATTACGGAAAGGTAACTTCTTATAATATAAAATCAGCCCCGAAGGAAGAAACAACGTTCTCCTTTCGGGACTGATAACATATCTTTTATTTTTTTCTCCGATAAGCCAATAATAATATTGACAGGTAAAATACTCCGATAATACCTCCAATCGTCAAGCCTCCCAGCATACCATGTAATACCGCTTCGCCTCCGCCGCCTGCACACATAAATCCAAATACAATTGACAAACTAATCATGACAAGAAGCACTGTTTTTAAACAGGCGCTCCAGTTATTCTGAGTTTCCACACTTTTTCTCCTTTTATTATGCTTCCCAAACAGTATCTATTTCTACGGTCTTATTATAGCAGGAAGATGCTCATTATAAAAGTCAAGTTTGTGTAAAACTTTCGTAAAGAAACAGGAGGTCTCCCATCTATTTCCAGCGGGCAGTCAATACATGCTCGCCTGTCATTGCAACAGTGACGGTCTCATCAATCACCGCGCCGCTGTAAATCCAGCCGTCAAAGGTAAATCCCTCTTTTTGCGGAACAGGCAGGTTTCCGTATGGCTCTCCAAAGGTTACCCGAATATCCTCTGCCTCATCCCTGCCGTCTACAGTACCTCCATCCAGATCAAACTTTACCAGAATCTCAGCCGGCTTCCACTGGGCTGTCAAAGTCATCTCCCCCTGTACTTTGTCAGCTCCAAAGCTCCAGGGATACTCTTCCTCTCCAAATATCCAGCCATTAAATTCATAGCCGGGCCGCACCGGATCTTCAGGCTTTTTTACCAATTCTCCATATCGCAGCTTTTGGCTTTCGATTTCCGTACCGCCTCCGGTATCAAAATATACGTAATATCCTCCGTTTACTGTAAAAGCAATGGTCAGGATCACCGCCGCAATAATCAAACCGGCAATCAATCGATCCAGGATTTTGATAGGTACGTCTTTGCTGCCATAGATCCCTCTGCCGAACCATTTTTTCTTTTTAATCTCTTCCATATCCTCTCAAAATGCAACAGTTCAGACGCCCTATGTCAAATTTTCCGCTGTCTGAACTGTTTTGGTAAAATTATTTACGAACCAGATACTTTCTCATATCAATTGCACAGGCAATCAGGATGATAAGGCCCTTGATAATATACTGAAGGTTTGCGTTAATAGAAAGGAAGTTCAACGCTACGAAAATGATACGAAGCAAGAAAACTCCCAGTACAACACCGCTGATCTTACCGGTACCGCCTACAAAGGATACGCCGCCGATAACGCAGGCTGCAATGGCATCGCACTCATAGTTCAGACCAGTATTGGCAGTGTTGGAACCAATACGTGCAGACTCAATAAAACCGGTAATGCCGTACATCATACCTGCTAAAGTATGTACCAGAATGGTAGTCTTCATAACGTTAACACCGGAAACGTTGGCTGCTTCCGGGTTAGAGCCTACAGCGAACATATTTTTTCCGAAGGTGGTCTTATTCCAGATAAACCACATGATCACAACTACAATTAAGCCATACCATACATAGTTGGGAATGGGCACGTCGCCAATTTTCAGAATACTTCCGGTTACAAAGTTCTTGAAAGAATCATCCAGACCGGAAAGCGGCTGGCCATTGTTGCCATTGGTCATAATGTAAACCAGCAGAGTACCGTATACAATCAGCTGAGTCGCCAGAGTAACGATAAACGGATGGAGCTGAAACTTTGCTACAAAAAAGCCGTTGACCCATCCTACAATGCCGCCTACAATGAGAACGGTCAGGATTACTACCGGAATCGGAACCACCGGCAAATTAGGGAACATCTTGCTGCCATAAGTTACAGCCTGCAGCAGAGATGCTGAGATACACGCGGTTAAACCAACAACACGGCCTGCGGAGAGGTCGGTACCGGTTAAAACGATACACCCTGCAATACCGCATGCAATCGGCAGGTTGGCCGCGGAAAGGCTGATAATATTTACAATAGAACGGGTGCCCAGAAACTTAGGATTCTGAGCGCAAGTATAAATAATTGCAATAATCAGCAGGATATACATTGCGTTGTTCAACAGCAATTCCTTCCAAAAGGTTGTTTTGTCCTTGCTGTCCATAGCTTTGTACGCATCAATTTTTGTATTAATATTGGTTGCAAATTTCATGAAATCCGGCCTCCCCTATACATATTTTGCAGCAAGAGTCATGATCTCTTCCTGAGTAGTATTCCTTGCATCTACCTCGCCTGCCAGACGTCCTCCTGACATAACCAGGATTCGGTCGCAGACACCTAACAGCTCCGGCATCTCGGATGATACCATCATAACAACCTTCCCTCTTTTAGCCAGGTCAATAATCAGCTGATAAATCTCATACTTTGCACCTACGTCAATTCCTCTGGTAGGCTCGTCCAGAAGCAGAACCTCCGGCTCCGTTAAGAGCCACCTTCCCAGAATAACTTTCTGCTGATTGCCGCCGGATAAGGACCGGATCTTCGTCTCCTGGGTAGGGGTCTTGGTTCTCATGGCATCAATGGACCACTGAGTATCCTTTTTCATGGAAGCCTCGTTTAAAAACGGGCCAATTTTTTTATGTTTCTTTAGGCTGGAGATAACTGTATTTTCCCGGATATTTAAGATTCCAAAAATACCGGTTGCACGCCGTTCCTCTGTCAAAAGGGCAAATCCGTTTTTAATAGACTCCCGGGCATTGCGGTTTAATACTTGCTTTCCATCCAGTCTAATGGTACCGGATTTTCTGGTAGCAACCCCGAAAATATTTTCCAGAGTCTCGGTACGGCCGCTGCCGTCCAGGCCCGCCAGGCCTACAATCTCGCCCTTTTTCACTGTAAAAGAAACATCATTCAGCAGAGAATATTGAGCGGTAAGATGTTCAACCTCCAGGGCAACCTCTCCGGGAGTATTATCCTTGGGCGGGAACTGATTTCCCAGCTCACGGCCTACCATGAGGCGGATAATCTTATCCATAGTCATGTTGGAAGCCGGCTCGGTAGCTACCCAGGCGCCGTCCCGCATAACTGTAATGTCATCTGCAATCCGCAAAATCTCCGCCATTTTATGAGAAATGTAAATGATGCCGCAGCCTCTGTCGCGAAGCATATTGATAATCTTAAACAGATGCTCAACCTCTTCTTCTGTCAGAGAGGAAGTAGGCTCATCAAATACAATTATTTTCGAGTTAAAAGAAACAGCTTTGGCAATCTCCGCCATCTGTCTCTGTGAAACCGGCATCGTACTCATAATCCGCTTTGGATCCACGGAAATTCCCAATTCATCGAATACCGCTTTGGTATCTGCCAGCATTTTCTTCTCATCTACCATGATTCCCTTTTTGGGATAGCGGCCCAGCCACAAATTATCCATAACATTGCGCTTTAAGGCCTGGTTTAGTTCCTGGTGCACCATGGCGACCCCGTTTTCCAGGGCTTCCTTCGAGTTTTTAAAGTTTACTTCTTTTCCTTCCAGGTAGATATGGCCGCTGTTCTTGGCATACATGCCAAAAAGGCACTTCATCAACGTAGATTTTCCTGCTCCGTTTTCCCCCATCAATGCGTGAACAGTTCCCTTGCGAACCGTCAGGGAGACGTGATCTAACGCCTTTACGCCCGGAAACTCCTTACAGATGTCTGTCATCTGCAGCAAAACGTCCTGCTGTCCCATTCCCTGAATCCCCTTTCTCTCAGAAAAAATTTAAGCGGCTGCCGCCGAAACGACAGCCGCTTAAACTATTTTCTTTTAAACTATCGGCATTTCGTCATTATTCACCAGTATAAGTTGCATACGGGATGTAAATCTTGTTGCTTACCTTTTCAGAGATATTGAAGTCACCGGTATCTGCCATTAATTCCTTGCCGGCGCCTACATTCTTAGCTAAATAAGCAATACCATTTGCCATACCTTCCGCATCCTGCTTGATGGTACCGGTCATCTTGCCGTCAGCAATTAACTGCTTAGCAGCATCCGTAGCGTCTACACCGAATACCGGAATGGTAACGGAACCATCCGTACCTAAGTTGTAGCCTTTGTCGTTAAGAGCAGTAATAACACCCTCAGCCATACCGTCGTTATTGCAGATAACGAGCTCGATCATGTTACCGTTATCCTCGTTGTACTGTGCCAGGTTGGTGTTCATGTAGTTGTTTGCTGCAGTTGCACTCCAGTTGCCTTCCTGGTCTACCTGATACTTGTCGGAATTGGAAGAATCAAAGTACTCAAGAGCGGGCTTGCCTGCTGCAGTCAAAGCAGCGTCTGCGTCCTCCACGCCGTACTGAGTTCTGTAAATAGCCTCTACGTTACCCAGCTGGCCCATGAACATAGCATAGCTGATGGTGCCATCGCCGTTTAAGTCAATGGCATCATAGTTCTCCAGAACGTACTCGCCAATCATCTTGCCCTGCATATGGCCTGCTTCGGG
This sequence comes from Enterocloster bolteae, assembly GCA_021772025.1. GTDB lineage: Bacteria > Bacillota > Clostridia > Lachnospirales > Lachnospiraceae > UMGS1370. The sequence goes on from JAETNT010000002.1 coordinate 173,518, forward strand.
TGCATCGGTACCAACAAATGCACACTTGTCATAGGAGCCTAATACCTTACCCTCATCCTCGTCAGATTCAACCGCACGGTTGAAGAAAATTACAGGGATTCCAGCTGTAGATGCCTTGTCCACAATTGCCTGGGAAGCATCTACAGAACCAGAGGTAACGATATTAACGATTAACAGGTTAGCCCCCTGAGAAATAGCGGTATCAATCTGCTCATTCTGAGTGGTCTGGTTACTGTTGCTGTCGTAGTTCTGGAACTTAATACCGGCATCAGTCAAAGCGGCATCCAGAGCGGTACGTACGCTGGAAATATAGGTATCGCTATAGGTGTAGTAGAATACCGCTACATCCAGGTCAACTGCATCTGCTGCAGGCGCCTCGGTCTCCGGAGCTTCAGTCGCATCTGCTGCAGGCGCTTCAGTTGCCGCAGGCGCTGCCGGTGCTGCAGTAGTAGCTGCTGCCTCGTTAGAGCCTCCGCAGGCTGCCAGGCCCATTACCATAACGCCGGCCATAGCTGCTGCCAAAAGTCTTTTTTTCATGATAGTATCCTCCTCTAAATAATGATATCTTGTGGGGTTTTGCCCTCACAGAATATATTATAAACCACTTTTTATTAAAAGTATATACAAATATCCACAAAAACAGTATAAAATTTTATCATATTGCCAGTCACTGATTAAAGGGAAAAAGGATTTTTTGGCATTCCTCTTCAAACATATTTTCCCGATTCACCAAAATCGTCTCAGTCGTTACCCATTCCTCCGGCTTTTTCCGGCCGCTGATTAAGTCAAAGGCCGCTTCCACTCCCAAATAGCCCATAGCGTATGGGTTCTGAACAATCAAGTTATCCACCTCTCCGGTTTCCAACATTCCTACTGAAACTGCATTGCTGTCAAAGGCTGTCACCCAAATCTGATCCTTACACTCCAAATCTCTGATAGCCCATCCTACCCCCAGGCTGGTCCACTCGTTAAAAGTGGCAATAACATTAATCTCCGGATGATCGTTTAACATCTTTTTAGCGCCTTCCCTGGCATCCTCGGTAGTGGAAAGAACATTGATGGTCTCCACACTCTTTACCCGTTTATCCCCTGCAATACACTCCCGGAAGCCGGCCTCCCGTTCCTGGCCATTGGCAGAATGAATATCATAATTAACAATGCCGATATGGAGCTCATCTTCATCCGCCCGAAGGGCTGCCTCCCCTGCCATAAATCCGGCCCGGAAATTATCTGTGCCGATACGGCTGCTTACCTGGCTGGCGTTAACATCACTGTCAATGACGACTATTTTGATTCCCTTTCTGGCCGCCTCCTGAATAGCCTCGCTGTTGGCGTTATAGTCTACTGCTGAAAATACGATAGCCTCCACGCCTTCTTCAACAGCTTCCTGAATCATCTGATTTTGTGTCTTATAATCTTCTTCGGAATCCGGCCCTTGAAAGCTCATCTGCAGGTTGTACTCGGTACTGGCAGCACTGGCTCCGGCCTGAACTGACTTCCAGAAAGCCGACTCCGTGGATTTTACTATCACTGCCACCCTTGCTTTCCTGCTGCTGTCTCCCCGAACCTGGCAGCCGTTAAGTCCTGCGCTCCCCAATAAAAGAAATATTGCCATGCATATCAGGGATGCGATACTTTTTTTACCGTTCTTCATATCCGCCCTCCCTTATTTTAGGCATAGTGATAATGACTCTGGTTCCCTCGTCCAGCTCGCTTTGGATCCGAATCCCATATTCTTCACCAAAATAAATCTTAATCCGGTTATTCACGTTGCGGATTCCGATTCCGGTTTTATCGCCAGACGTTCCCTCCAGAATCTCCCTGCATTGTTCTTCTGTCATGCCAATGCCATTGTCTTCCACTATAAAAATCAAATTATTCTCCCGGGATTTTACGCTGATTCGAATCTCCCCCTCATCTACCATCCGATCCAGGCCGTGGTAAATAGCATTTTCAATAATAGGCTGCAGGGTGATTTTATTACAATAGTACTTCAGACACTCTTCCTCCACATCAAAAGAATAGGAAAACTGCTCCTTGTAACGGAATTTCTCAATCTTCAAATAACTCCTGGCGTGCTCCAGTTCCTTTTCCACCATGATAATCTCGTGACCTTTGCTGATACTGATGCGAAACAGTTTGGCTAGGGCGTTGACCATCTCTACCGCTTCTTGGGTTCGCTCTTCCTCACACATCCAGCCGATAGAGTCCAGCGTATTATAGAGAAAATGAGGATTGATCTGGGCCTGAAGAGCCCGCAGTTCCGCCTTCCGCAAGGTAATCTCTTCTTCTCTTACCTTTTCCATCAGCTGCTGGATCCGGACTACCATGTGTCCAAAAGACTGGGACAGAGCGCCGATTTCCCGGCTTCCTTCCACCGGATAGTAGGTAAAATCCGAAGCATTTCCTTCAAATTCTTCCATAGCTTTCATCAGATTCTTTACCGGTTTGGAAATCATCCCGGAAAATATCAGACTGCTGCAGATAGTTGTAAAAAGCACCAACAGCAGAAGGCCCAGCAGCAAGGCTGCTACGTTTTGAACCCTTCTGGTAATCAGTTCATCTACATAGCTGACCCCCACTACACGCCAGCCGCTGTCTGCCATAGTCTTGATCGTATAAATCACATCTGAATATTCCAGATACCCGTCCGGACTGTCCTTTAACAGCTCCAGCCGTTCCTCTTTCAGACCGGAAAAAATCAGCTGCTGCTGGGGATGATAGACCATGTCTCCTTCTCTGTCCATAATAAAGCAGTATCCATGCTGGCCGATTCCCACTTCATCCACATAATCGGCAATCTGGGAAAAACGGATATCCATCACCACCAGATTCCGGCTGCCGTCTGCCGCCGTCATGGGCTGCTGGATAGAAACCACCCAGGGATAATAATCTGCCAAAAGTGTCTCCACATGCGGCTTAGAAATAGTCATCTTCCCGTCCTCATAGACAGCGTCCGAATTCAGGGAAAGATTTTTGAATACCTGTTCCTTGATCCTGCGCCTGCCGGACCAGTTTTCCAAAAGCGTTCCGTCCTCATCGTAGCAGGTAACCAGCACAATATCGTTGCGGGTGGTAATTAGAGTGTCAATAGCCGTATTCCGACTGGCAGGGCTGTCCCGATAGTATCCCTGAATCAGCCCTATAAGTTCCCGCATGTTTTTTGTATAATCGCTGACCGTGTTGCTGACCTGAACCACAGCCTGCTCACTGGCAGTAATAGTATTGTTACGCATCGATCTGCTATATACTGCCACAAATACCAGAAATCCTGCCGCAAATGCCGCCAGGACAATTCCCACCACCAGGACGGTCATAATCACGGAAAGAGAGTATCCGGCTTTTGTTCCCTTCTTTCTCATGCCTTTCCCTCGTTCTGCCGGCGCAGGGCATTGGGTGACCGGCCGGTATATTTTTTGAAGCAATAACTGAAATAGTGTTGATCGCTGTAACCGCACTGCTCCGAAATGTCCCGAATTTTCATAGCAGTGTCCAAGAGCAATTTCCTGGCTGTCTCAATACGAATCCGGGTCAGCAGATCAATAAAGGTGCTTCCTGTCTCCTTTTTCATCAAAGCGCTTAAATAATTAGGGCTGACGCCGATGGAACCGCTGACCTGAGACAGGGACAAAGCCGGATCATAGTACTTTTCTTCCATTATCCTGACTGCCTTTTCACAGAGAATCTGGCTGCTTTTTTTCCTCTGATCAGAAATCAAGTCCCAGGAGCTTAGGCAAAATTCTTCAAAAGCTTCCCACAGCTTATCCTCTGCCGCGCCGTCCAGATTTTGACGGCAGGTTTCGTAAGATTCTTTAGCGTGTCTTGTCTTTTCTTCTCCCGATACCGCAGTCAGCATCCGGCCCGTCTGGGAATAAATTTCCGCAGCCAGACCCTGTATCTGGATCCGGCTGCGGATCAGTCCTCCTCCCTGCTCCTTTTCTCTCTTTAGATACTCCTCCAGCTCTTTCTGAGAGCCGGTTCGGATAAGTCTGGAAAGCTCTTGCTCCATACGTTTAATCTGCTCCAGATCCCCTGCCTGATAAGGCTCCTCGTCGGCGATAAAGCGGATCCGGCTTTTGCTGTTTCCCGTATAGGCCAATGCGTCTGATGCCTCAAGATAAGCCCGGCGGCAGCCTGTCAACCTGTCGGCAGCCCGGCTGATACCTACACAAGGCTTTACTGCCAGGATCCGTTCCATGCTCTGGGCAATATTTTCCGCCGCAATATACAGGTATTTATCGAATTCTTCCCTGGTTCCCATTAAGAGGGAGACAACCGTATCTCCTGCATAAAAGCTGGCGTGCCCAAGGTATTTTTCCAGAATGCTGTCAATCGAATACACATGTTCCGGTCCGGTGCAGTTTTTTCCGTCCAATGTGCGGACTGCAGTAGCCATTACCACAAACTGCCTCGGTTTATTCTGCTCCCCCAGAAGACCGCACTCTTCCGCCTTTTTTAAAAGCCAGGTCTCCAGGTTTCCTCCGTCCTTCCCTCTGTCTTCCTGATACCCTGCCAGCAAAAGAGGTGCCAAAAAACCATTAATATCTACCGTTTCCTGACGCCAGGCCGCAAACTCCGAAAATATCTGATCCAGTTTCGCCTTAATTCGTTTTAATTCTTCCGTCAGCCCGGCCATGGAGATGGGCTTTAGCATATAGCTGATAATGTTATATTGAATAGCTTGCTGAGCATAAGTAAAATCGTCATAACCGCTTAGAAATGCAATCCGGGTGGCCGGACGTACCTCCCTTATCTGTCTTGCCAGCTCAATTCCGGAGATAAAAGGCATCCGGATGTCTGTCAGTACCAGATCCGGTTCCAGATCTTCCACCAGTCTCAGCGCTTCCGCCCCGTTTTCCGCTTCCCCCGCTACCTGAAATCCGATTTCCTCCCAAGGAATCTTCCGAATAATGGCTCTTCTCAATTCTTCCTCATCGTCTGCAACCACAATACGATACATGGGCTATGTTCCCTTTCTGTGCTTTATTATCCTTTTCCTTTTATAGTACCATATATCCCCCGGAATAGCTACCCTCATCCGCCCGGGAGATGCCTGTCTAAACGCTTATCCTCCTTCGTCCCTGCCCTCCAGGCCATTAGAGAATCATTGTCCTCCATAACATTCTGTGATATAATGTGAACACTTGACAAGGTCCTTTCGAGTCTAGTGAGAACATATGCCTGGCCGCTTAGCGAGGTCTTTTCGAGCTTAGCGGACAGGTATAATGTGAATACTTGACGAGATCCTTTCGAGTCTATTATCAATTTTCAGGAGGTTTCTGCCATGACACAGCCACTGCCTGTTTACCAAATCACCGGTCGTACCCGGCTCATATGCCTGCTGGGAAATCCGGTAAGCCACAGCAAGTCCCCCATGATGCACAATGAAGGGTTCCGCCAGCTTGGATTGGACTACTGTTATCTGGCTTTTAGAGCAGATGAAGATACATTAGAAGTCACGGTAAATGGCTTAAAACAGTTAAACTGCCGGGGCTTTAACCTGACCATGCCCTGTAAAAATAAAATGGCCGCTCTTTGCGACCATCTTTCACCTGCCGCCCGGATCGGCGGTTCTGTCAATACAGTTGTCAACGAAAACGGCAGCCTTACGGGACATACCACCGACGGCCTGGGATTTCTGCGCTCTCTTAAGGAATCTGGTCAGGAATATATCGGACGGAAAATGGTACTTTTTGGCGCCGGAGGCGCCGGCACTGCCATTCTGGTTCAGTCCGCCTTAGACGGAATGAAAGAAATCTCCGTGTTCAGCCGTTCTTCCAGTCCCTTGATTGCCCGGACCAGGCAGATTGTGGATACGCTAAACCGTCAGACCTCCTGCCAGATCAACCTTTTTGACTATGATGATGCCGTCCTGCGCCGGGAAATCGGTTCCGCTCATATTTTGGCCAATGCCACCAATATCGGCATGGCCCCGGAAGCGGATCGCTGCCTGCTGACGGATGCTTCTTATTTTCATGAAGATTTGTTTGTAGCCGACGCCATTTACAATCCCAGGGAAACCAAACTGCTAAAATTGGCAAAAGATGCCGGATGCCGGACAGTCAACGGACTGCCTATGCTGCTTTATCAGGGAGCGGAGGCTTTCCGTCTTTGGACAGGGAACGAATTGCCGGTGGAGATTGTTAGGGAAAAATATTTTTAGTACTCTTAATAATTCCCGATATTTTCACTCAAGTCCAGCAGTACCTTAGCACCCGGCTTCAGCTGCCGCAAAATCTCTGCCATGGCCTCCTCCGGGATTCCTACGCAGCCAGCGGTTCCGTAGCCGTTGGTGCAATGTAAAAACAGGGCCGAACCCATATGGGGAGTTCCGGCAGTATTGTATCCCATATCCAGGCAATAATTATAAACTGCCCCATATGCGGACAGATGTTCCGATTTTCCTTTGTCAAACACGTCCCCTGTCACATTAATATCCACAAATTGATTATAATAGGAAGAGTTGGAATCTCCCACCCAGTAATGGGCCGGGGTTACATGGGTATAGGGAAGGGCAGTTCCCGGATTCTCTTTGTTTCCGAATACCAGCCCTGCTGTATACAGCCCCACAGGAGTCTTTTCATCTCCCTCTATCTGCTTTCCCATACCGTTTCGTCCCATACGGCCCTCAGAATCCACCAAAACGGTCCACTGATACTGGGTCGGGTCAGAACCGGTAAGATTTTTCTGATACAGGGTTACTCTGGCATAGGTACCATCATGGCCCGCGATAACGATCATCTGCTCCACATCCTCCCCCTGGGCTGCAGCCAGTTTTCGGATGTCATAGGTGAGGCCCTCAAGAGAGTCCACCGGTACCCCCGGAAGCTCTTCTAAGTTCTCTAAAGCATCGTCCTTTGGAGCGTTGCCAGTTTCTTGCCCCGATTCTGCCGGAAGTTGGCCTGCTCCGCTGTCTCTGCGGATCACACCGCCTTTGTCTCCCTCAGACAGGAGGGTTCTTCCGTCAGCCATTCCCGGGCCGTCTTTAACAGCTGCAAATACTGCCCCGGAAAACACCGTCAACATTACTCCCGCCGCTATACCGGCTCCTAAATATTTGTATCTTCTTTTCATGTAAAATCTCCTCCTGTTTCTTTCAGTTCCCGGCATCTTTTTAACACCGCTTTCCACTGTTCTTCCCCTAAATCTTTTGGCCTTTCCATCTCCATAACCTTGTCAAAATCCATTTTCACATGGCCAATCGCCTTATTTGCCGCCTGCTGCAGCGTTTCATCCTGCTCTGAAGTCTGAGACGGGATGGCTTCCTCATCTGAAAAAGCATGATCGTGATCCATTAAGGGGTACAGGCCTAAAATCTTCCCGTTTCGGTTGTCCATAAAAAATCCAAAATTTCCTCCGTGGCGATCTTCGTTTCCCAGAATATAATCTGCCACCTGCATTTTATAATAATTAGCGCCGTCTATTTCCTTTACCAAATCGTATTCGTTTTTATAATGGCGTTCACAATATACCTGAAAATCTTCCCATGGCACAATAGACATCTCCTCCGAAGAAATAATCCTGCACTTTACTATTTTTTCACCGCTATGATAGATTTTATTAATATGAGGTTGATCTGCCACCTCTTTCAGCTTTTCTTCTTCTGCCTGGCTATAGCTTACATGGGGAATCTTTAAAGCATCTAAAATCCGGCTGGCCGGAAGTTCTTTTTTTCCAACTTTATATAGATACAACCCTTCTTCATCCCAAATCCATGCCTTGGCCGCCATCCCCTGGGCTGTGAACTCCGGAGTGTGGATTTTTTGCTTCAGGGGAAGAAATGTCCTGCCGACACCAAAAAGGGCCGTTGCAGTGACCGCTTTCTCCAATGGATTGGCAAACAAGCTTACCTGCCCCCAGTCAAGGTCTTCCCCCTCTTCTTTCATCCAATAGGAATCTGAAAGGGATGTAAAATGGAATAGCCGGGCAATCAAATATGGGTTGCTCTGACTAATGCGGAAACCGGCCAACAGCTTTTTTGCATTGGTTCTTCCAATATTCATGGTGCGCGCTTCTGTCCATCCATGCATAACATCGTCATAGTTTACATCTGGATATCGAAGGGATATAGGCAGCAAATCATAATTTAGTATCTTGCACCTGTATTCTTCCATTTCTAAAACCGGCGTATCCTTTAACATAAGATATGTTTTTTTGATCCCTCTCACCTCCCATTATCCTGTAATCAAATTTCACCAGACCCGTAAAATATCTGGTTAAGTGTTCCCATTATACCACTCTTCTTGCGGTTTATCAATTGCAGCAATTCAAGACGGCCTGGAACGCCGCCAAAAAAACGGCCTGGAAAGCTGTCCGCCTGTCTGTCAGGCCTCTACTTCATTACGATTATATTACACAAAGCTATGTAGATACTGTCCTGGATACATTTAACAACGCCTCCCACCATATAGTAACGTACTTAAGGCTCCTAGCTCGTTGATATCTTTAACTATATGACGGTTTATAGGGCCAAGCCTTAATTCCGTTTCCTGCAGCATCATCTGTTTTGCGAACTTTTGTCACAAACCTTGGATTTATGCTGGTTTGAGGGATGTCCGTGTTTTGGTTTACCAGACTTTTGGTTGGTAAATAATTTTTGCCTCTGATTTTGGTATCAAAATCCAGGAGTTTTGAAAGTTGGTAAAATGGTTTTGGGAATTGGTAAAACTGCTGTTTCTACTATATTATATAATAGAAGAAACAAGCGAAGTTTTCATCTCCGCTTATCTGTAAAACATCAGACTCTTTTGTTTGCAGTTCTCTCTTCTCCGCAATCTTAGTCAGCCTTTTCTTTCCATTTTTCTAATATCTTTTCCAATTTTCTAAAGTCGCAGCAGCGCCTTTTCAAATTTCCGCTTACACTATCAGATTGAAGCAGTCTATATAGTTTATTTGCCTTCTTTACAATAGACTCCTGATTTTGTCTGCACCAGCCTAATTGCTTTACTGCCTGTTTCTTATACTGCTTGGTCGAACTATTGTCTTTCGATGTAATTTTCAAATCCAACGGTTTTATGCAAATAGCATCAACCGGAATCATATTATTAAAGTTCAATACCCCTATCAGTTTCTCATCAACTATAATTTTCATAAAGTCCACATCGTTCTTCATAGAACCATGCTTGGGTTTCGGAGAACTCAACGGAATACAATACTCATAATTCTCACATACAATCACGATTCCAACGAAGGGTCTGTTTTCTTTTTCAATCTGCAGAGAAACTGACATTACATTGTCATCTGCCTTGGCCAGATTCCTTATGTATTTCATATCAATGAGATATAGATTTAATCTCTGTTATTTCATAATACTCCTTCAATTTTAATAAGGCTGCACCGAAATGCAGCCTTAAATCGTTTCCACTTACGGTAGGACTCACCGCTCTTATCGATTCCACTCACAGTAGGACTCACTGCTTTTATGGGTTCCACTCATAGTAGGATTCACTGCTTTTTGCAAAAACAAATTCTGCACGATAAGTCGATGCTTACCACTAATTATTTTACCTGACTTCCGTCGTTTATCTCAAAACATAGTACTCAGGAGTCAAGCAGCATACAGTTTTGGAAGAAATTCTGGACTTCCTTTTTAGACAGATATAATGCATCCAGAGTTGTCAGGCCTGTCAGTTTTTTGACTTTTTCGTTGACAGTCTGATTTCTGGATATGTTGATGTAAGAGTCTTTTTCTACTTTTACTACCCGGAAGTCACGCATAAACTGAATCAGATCGTAGGAATTGATTTCGTTTTTGAAAACTTTGATTTCTAATACTCTTAAAAGAAACAAGCTAAGGTAGCAGATTAAAAAATGCCCATAGATTGTTTCTTTTTTTTGCATATAAACCGGACGTGCATCCAGATAAGACTTCGTGATCCGGAAGGACTCCTCGATCTTCCACAAGTTATGATACGTTTGGTAGACCTGAAGTGGCTCCATATCCAATTCGGATGTAACCATAAGGTTGTATCCTGCATACTTCAGATCCTCTTCGAGCACCTCCTTGTTCATCTCTATAACAGGCTTTATCTTTTTTCCGCTTCTGTCTTTGTTGATGATCTTCACGTATTTTGCACAATCCCCCAGTTCCTCCCGGGTCATCGTCTTGTAGGCGGTATAGTTGGAAGCCTTGTCTGCCATTTTCAGGATCTCGGCTTTCTGTTTTTTAGCCAATGCAGGGTTAAAAGAAACAATTCTTTTTTCCGTCACGGAAAAGGTCTTCCTGACTTCTTTGCCAGTTTCGGGATCGATTTCTTTGAATTGATAGGAAAAGGTATCCACGCAGGATTTGAGGCGGTATAAGAGCTTTCCGTCTTGATCCGTGTAATTTCCCCATACATTTTTATCATCTTCTAATACGACCCATACCTTTTCTTTCTCACTTAAATTTCTGCCATGTATGGATTTCGAGAAAATATATCCATCATTGGCTTCTTTCACGGCAGCATAGATATTTCTGGCGCAGTTGAGCCCTTTATCTGCAACCTGCACGGTCTTTCTGGAGATTTGATAACGGCTCTTCATTTCCTCAATGATTTTTCGGATATAAGGCTTTTCGGATTCATTTCCGGGATACATTTCCATGGCTACCGGAACCAAATCCGCATCCAAAAGAAGAGCCTGCCCGATGATGGGATCATGCCGGTTCTCTTTGGAGGGCCCTTTTTGCTTATCTTCCCGGGGCAGATCGATCTCAAAATAATAATTCGTATAGTCAAAAAATACATGGCTGAAATCTCTCTGAACATACTGCCCATAACAATGGTTAAAGAGCTCGATATATTTTTTATAGGATTCCCCGATAAAGGACAATCCATCGTAAACCTGATCTTCCGAGATGGGAGAGCTCCTGTAAAGATGAGGGAAAACAGCAGAAACGGTCTTGGATTTCGAGCAAGGATAAATAACCCTGGAAAAAATGAGCTGGGCAATCATATCGTATACCCGGAACTGAAAGCGCATTTGAGCAGCCAGGATGTCAATGACTTCCTTGACATTGAGTTCTTCTAAAAGTGTATGGAGAAGAAAATGTCCGAGGTGGTATTCCACCGGAGAGGCAAAAGCGCGCGGACGGGTTTCCTCGGAAAAAGCAGCAGCACGCTCTTGATTTTTCTTAGCTACAAAGTCTGTATAATAAGCGACAGGATCGGGAATCCCGTCAGAGATGAGATCTTGCACATAGCCAAAAGCCATGACACTTTTGGAACGAGGCTGTTTCCTTTCTTTATCCCAGTGGGATTCGTACATTTGTAAGTAGATCCCTTTTTTCTTTTTTTCTTTTCTTAAATAGTAAGCCATAACCGACCTCCGAATAGAGTGCTATAGAGTACTATTATTATAACATATCGAAAAAATTTTTTCAATAAAAAAAGCCCCAAAAGGGCATGGAAAATTTGCTGTAAATGCGGGAAGAATCGCGGTTCAGGGGAACAAATGAATCAAATAGGAAAATAAAAACGTCGGAACTTTCCTAGTACTACGACGGAAGACGGGTTTGGCAGACAGTCCAGGATTCAGATCTGTACCTTAATGATGTTTAAGGCCGAAATTTCAATTGAGTAAATATAGAAAGCATGATAAAATAGAAAAAAGGAGATGATAAACAGTAAGCGCCAAATATTCCTGCGGATTTTCTAATTTCCTGGATTCCTCTATAATTGTAAATGAAAGATAGTTAGACTATTTCACTACAATTACGGAGGATAGGTTATGGCAGCTACA
>JAETNT010000103.1 GCA_021772025.1 Enterocloster bolteae
ATCTATTTTAAAGGTGTTGCTTTCAGGCAGCACCTTTTGCTTTGCCTGTTAACAGAGTTTAATGAGGAAACAGAATTAGGAGATGATTGGAAATGAGTATATAGAAGTAAGAAACGGGAAAAAGCAAGAGACAACGCCGCGTTTTTTAGTTAGCAGGAGGATTGGATAATGAAAAAGAAATGGAAACAGGCGATGACATTGGTACTGGCCACAGGGCTGATTCTGCCTGGGATTTTAGAATCAGCAAGAGGAATTTCCTGGCCAACCGTAGCATATGGAGCGCAACAGAAGCTGGCTTCTCCTTCCGATGCGGATTACGAGAAAATATTTGCCGAAGCGGTAACAGAGGCAACTCCCTCTGATGCCCTTTACAAAGATGGCACCAAGTATGAAGGATTTCAAACTGAAGAGCCGCAGGATATTCCGCCCTGGTATACCAAAGTAAGTTTTTCTGGAGAGGAAGGTTATTACTTTATTGATCGGAATGGAGGAAAGCACTGGAGAAGTTTTGGAAGCTGGGGGGATGAGGCAACAGGCTGGTATGTTTCGTCTGCAACAGGAACAGTATCCCATACACAGGTGGATACGGAAGAAGAATATTATATATCTGCTCCCTATTTATATGAATCCAGACAGCCGGATGAAAAAGCGCTAAATCAGCTAAAAACAATGTTGTCAGATCAGGAAGTTACGGGAAATACAGAGGATAAGAGGTATCAGTATGAGGTTATTGACCCGGAAATGGGAAGAAACTATGACGGCAGCTTTTACGATGTTTGGTGGGTTGCCGAAGATCTGAATGATTTCTCAGAAGTTCCACGTTACTTTTTCTATGGAAGGATTAAAAATAAGAAAGATTCCCTGGAAGCTCAATGGTTTGAGTGCAGGGAAAACGGCAGTATTAAGGGGGATTACGAGAACCCCAACAGCCGGGGACTTAATGTATATGATTACCCGTTTACCAGCACAGTACTGGAAAATTTCACGGCGGAGAAAATAGGAAACGACTTGAAAATTACCTGGTATCAAGATTATACATCAGGTGATCACAGTAAATGGCAGGAACATTCCTCATCTTTTCAGATTTATCTACTGCTAAACAACAACCAGGTAACGGGAACCCGGAGGATCAGTGCGGAGGAGCATGAGGAACACCGTTATGGAGATGATAACTGGAACAAGAAATATGGTGGAATCGTTACCTCTCATTCCGTGCCAGGAAGCACCCCAATTCCGCAAAATATTGATTGTGTTTCGGTTATCAGTGGTAACTATGTGCAAAATACATCACTTAGGTATTCGAAATGCTGGGACGGAAGTTATCTTGGAGGAAGCCCAGATTATGAATCCACGAAGGTTATAGAGGTATATACAGATGTTGAGAAGTCGGCCGACGGAAGAACCAATACAGTAATCTTAAAAAATATTTCTGATAAGGTTACCGGTGTATTTCCTGTATTTGAGGGATATGGATGGTACTACTGGGATTCATCATCATCCGGAAATTACAGCCCAAATAACTATAACTGGTATTATTCAGCAGTAATGCCCACAGGAACCGGAACGGGTATCGCAGTAGGTAAGATAACGGTGGGATTTGATGCGAATGGGGGAACCTGCTCCACCACATCCGGCGAGTATATTTCCGGAAATCATTTGGGAAGCCTGCCGATAGCTGCACGGACAGGATATGCTTTTGATGGATGGTATACGGCAGCAAGCGGAGGGAGCCGGGTAACAGAAAATACGGTAGTACCTTCTTCGGCGGTAACTTACTATGCCCACTGGACGCCTATCCGGTACACCATCCATTATGACGGAAACGGCGCTGCATCTGGAACCATGAAGGATTCCAGTCACATATATGACGTGGAAAGTGCTCTGAGCCGGAATGCCTTTGAGAAACCGGGATATACTTTTTCCGGATGGCAGATGGAGGACGGGACACGGAAAGCGGATGGCAGCACTGTAAGAAACTGGAGTACCCAGGATGGGGCTGTATTACAGTTAAAAGCTATATGGGAGGCCAATACATATACGATTCGGTTTGTTGGTGCTAATGGATATACAGGCGGCTCCATGCCGGATCAGGTTATTACCTATGACAAGGCAGAAACGCTCATCGAAAATGCCTATAGCAAAACAGGCTATCATTTCACGAAATGGAGCACGGAGGAGGACGGAACCGGGGAGAATTATGAGAATCAGGAGGAGGTAAAAAATTTAACAGAGGAAAACAAAGATATTATTTTCTTTTATACGAACTGGGAACCGAATACCTATAAAGTTGTGTTTAATAGTTCAGGCGGAACCTGCACCACGAGAGAAAAGGAAGTAACCTACGATTCGGAAATCGGCATTTTGCCAGTGCCAAAGAAAACGAACTACCGCTTTTTAGGGTGGTATCATGGAGTCAATGGAAGCCGGGTTATGGAAAGCACGGTTTACCAGGACGCCAGTGATGTGACATTAACGGCCATGTGGACTCTGGAATTTAGAGATTTGGGCAATAACACCAATGTCCGTCCTGGAGAAGATGGGGAATATGGGACTGCGGATGATGAGTATTACTTTAACGGCATTGACTTAACCGCAGGGACAGACGATGACAAGACCGTTTATGCCGGAGCAGACAAGGCGTATGGTACAGAAGATGATTTCTATTATCGGGATTATATCAACGCTAAGGTCTATGCAGGGATGGATAAAACCTTTACCACAGAGGATGACTTTATGGAAGGGAAAAACCATACCAACTACCGCCCCGGAAAGGACTGTGTATGGGATAGCAGCGATGATGAAATCTGGTACGATTACCAGGATAGGAGGCCGGGAACTTTAGACGATAAGCAGATACTTCCGGGAGCAGATGGAAAGATGGGAACCAGTGACGATGCCATTGATACAGATGATCAAATAATCCATTGTGGGCCGGATTTGATATTTGGAAGTGAGGATGATTATATAGACCTGGAAAATGGAAGCAATCAGAGGCCCGGAACTGATTTGCAGTGGAATACAGGAGATGAAGAATACTGGACGAATGGAGCAGATGGGCTTCCGGGAACGGGAGACGACAGAAAAATCAACCCAGGATCGGATGGGAAATATGGAACCCAGGACGACCACTATACTGATATTGATGGAAAAGAAGTATATCCTGGTTTGGATATCATATTTGGCACTTCGGATGACCGAAGGGACGTTGGAAACGGTACAAACATCAATCTGTCAGGAGGAGATGTAAAAACCAATGGAGACGATCAGATACCCGGGACATCGGATGATAAGCTGGTGAATCCTGGCCTGGATGGTGAATACGGAACTCAGGACGACCACTATACAGACACAGACGGGAAAGAAGTCTACCCTGGAGGAGATAATCAGTTTGGCACAGAAGATGACCGAAAGGACGTTGGAAATGGAACAAACACTAACTTGTCAGGGGAGGATGTAAAAACCAATGGAGATGACAAGATACCCGGGACATCAGATGATAAGCCGGTGAACCCTGGTCTGGATGGCGAATACGGAACCCAGGACGATCACTATACAGACACAGATGAGAAAGAAGTTTATCCCGGAAATGATAATCAGTTTGGCACAGAAGATGATCGAAAGGATACCGGAAACGGTACAAATACTAACTTGTCTGGCGGAGATGAAAAAACTAATGGAGCAGACGGAATCCCCGGGACAGCGGACGATGAACAGAAGACGGGCGCAGGTGTAATTGAAAGTGAAAGTCACAATAATTTTTCATCCAGTGGAGGATCTGGTGGTAACCGTGGTGGAGGATCTGTTTTTGTAAAAGGGACAACTTTAAACGGTAACTGGAAGCTATTAGATGGGGAAAAGCATATCTGGACGTTTGAGTATACGGATGGGGGCCGGCCTCGCTCTATGTGGAGAGAGTTATACTACAACTATACACAAAGGACGGACTGGTATCACTTTAATGCGGATGGAATCATGGATACCGGCTGGTTTCAAGATGTGGACGGGTACTGGTATTACCTTCACAACATCAGTGACGGGACACTAGGCCATATGAAAACTGGCTGGTTTCAGGATGAAGACGGCCGCTGGTATTACCTGCGGACAGAACATGATGGACATTACGGATCGGTGGTAGCCGGATGGAAAGAAATCGAAGGAAAACGTTATTATTTTAATGAAGAACATAATGGATTTTATGGAGCGCTGCTGATAACAGAGGAATAAAGGGCAGCGCTTTGCTATGTTTTTGGAGGAAGGAGGTGTAAATTATGTCAGGCGTACCCATGCTGGACTATTTCTATGGTGAGGAAGCGGAACAGTATACATTTTACCGGATACCTAAAATACTATTTACTGATCCGGATTACCGGAAAATATCTTCTGACGCTAAAATCCTGTATGGGCTTATGCTTGACCGTATGGGACTGTCACTTCGGAATGGCTGGCTTGATGATAGTAACCGGGTATTTATTTATTTTACATTGGAGGATGCTATGGAGTATCTTTGCTGTGGGCATACTAAGGCGGTTTCGCTTTTCAGGGAACTGGATAAGTACGGCTTGACTGAACGTAAGAAGCAGGGGCAAGGTAAGCCAACAATCATCTATGTCAAGAATTTTGTACGGAAAGTGGAAGTTTTGACTTCCGGAAAACGGAAGTCTAAAGTTCCACAAATTGGAAATCAAGACTTCCGGAAAACGGTCACTAATAATACTGATATAAACAAGACTGATATAAATAATACTGATCCATCTATCTATCCAACCAACGTAATGATGGAAAAAAGAATACCTGCAACGAACATGATAGATACGATACGGATATATAGACAGATTATTAAGGATAACATTGAGTACGATAATATTAAGGAACGACAGGGCTATGATGCAGCTTTGCTTGATGAGATACTTGATATCATGATTGATACCATTTGTACGAAAAACCCCATGGTACGTATTGGCGGCCAAGACATTCCAACAGAGATTGTAAAAAGCCGGTTTTTAAAGCTTGGAATGGAACACATCCTCTATGTGATGGATAGTCTGAAAGCCAATACCACCAAAATCCGGAATATAAAAGCATACCTGCTTACCTCCCTTTACAATGCTCCTACAACCATTAACAGCTACTACACGGCATTGGTCAGCCATGACCTTTACGGCGGTGGGTAGCTGTTTTTATTTCACTTTTGACAAGGAGCAGCTTTTGTCACCGGTACAACCGGAGAAAGGAATATGACTATGAAAAAGCCATTTGCATACATTACCGCTGCCTGGACAGGCGGCGAATTTACTGTTACTGACCAGGCAGTCGTTTACTGCCGTAAGGTATATGAAGCCGGATTTACCCCCATCTGTCCGGTTCTCTACCTTCCACATTTCTTACGGGATTCTGTTCCTGCTGAACATAAAGACGGCATTGATATCGGAAGGGAACTGTTGCGCCGGAGCCATGTGCTGATTGTCTGTGGTGAGGGAATTGACGAGGCGGTTAAGAATGATATCGCTGTTGCTCACCGATTGGGAATTACCGCTACCACTCTGGATGGGATTCTGAAAATACAGGAACAGGGGCGTGGCGCAGATGAAGAGTAAGAATATTGTAATCAATCAAAGTCCAGGTTATCATGCAGTATCTTTATCCGGCGGAAAGGACAGCACGGCTATGCTTATTTTGATGATCGAAAAAGGTATGCCGATTGATATTGTCCTAACCGCAGACACGGGAATGGAGTTTCCGGAAATGTATAAACATCTCGCAAAAGTGGACGCATATCTATACGAAAAGCGGCAGATTCATATCACCATGCTGCGTCACCCACAAGGTTTTGAGTGGCTGATGTTTAACGAGCCCAAGAAAAGGCCGTCTGCAATAGAACTTCGCCGGCGTGATGGTATTCCGCTTTATGGGAATGGATGGCCAGGAATTCGTGTCAGATGGTGTACCGGACAGCTTAAACTTCATTTGATAACAAAAAAAGTCAATGAACTAAAGGGGAAATACCATGCTTTGCATTATGTAGGAATTGCTTTTGATGAACGAGAACGATGCAAAGAGGAACAATATCCTTTGGTTGACTGGAAAGTCACAGAGGAAGAAGCCCTTAAAATCTGTTATGACCATGGCTTTGACTTTGGCGGGCTGTATGAGATTTATCACAGGGCTTCCTGTTGGTGTTGCCCGTTTCAGCGGATTGATGAACTTAGGAATTTAAGGAAACACCATCCGGAATTATGGAATCGGTTGAAGGAACTGGATCAGCGGGCGCTTGCCCAGTTTGGAGTTGGCCCGTTGGGACAGTTTAAAAAGAACTGGTCTGTGGAACGCTTGGAAGAACGGTTTCATAGGGAAGAACAGCCCGATTTATCATTGGCAGGTTAGGATGTTTCCGGAAAGAGGTGTGATGACATTTGCAAGAAGATATTGAAAATAAAGCTGTGGTGTTAAGTGTTAAAGCTGTGAAGCTAACTTCTAAAATTCTGGAAGTTGCTATCAAAAAAGCCCTTGCAGAGATGGAGAAACAACAGAAAAGACCTATTGCTTACAAAGGAAAACAGAGTGTTAAGCATCTGGTACAGCAAGGAGCCGGTGTAAGCAACATTGAAATTACAAACGGCAATATCAAGTCATTTGAACGAGTAGCAAGGAAATATGGAATTGACTTTGCTTTGAAAAAGGATGTTACTACCCAACCACCCAAGTATCTGGTGTTTTTCAAAAGTAAAGACGCTGATGCGCTGACAGCGGCTTTTCGGGAGTATTCTGGGAAAGTGATTAAGAATCAGGCGAAAAATAAGCTATCTATTCATAAACAGCTTGTAAAGCTTCAGGAGGCCTTGAAAGATATAACAAAATCTCTCTCACACAATAAACAACAGGAGGCAGGACGGTGAAATTTCCGAAAATTAATACCACAAAACTGTTAAAAGTTGCCTTGCCATATATTTTTATTGGGCTGATGGCGACCAAACTAGGGCAGGCATACCGCATGGTTTCCGGTGGGGACGTGATTGATAGGATTCTGGGGGCATTTTTAAAAGTAGAGGAAGCCATTCAGAATCCGTTGCCTAGCCTGCATCCGTTTGATTTAACAGTAGGTGCGGTGTTTGGTGTTTTATTCTGGTTTGTAGTATATCAGAAAGGAAAAAATGCCAGAAAATATCGCCGCGGAGCAGAGTATGGTACGGCCCGTTGGGGAAACCAGAAAGATATTGAGCCGTTTGTCAGCCCTAATTTTTCAGAAAATATTCTGCTGTCAGAGACGGAACGGCTTACTTTAGGAAAAATCGCAGATCCGGAAAAACGAAATGTTAATTTGAATGTGCTAGTAATTGGCGGTTCCGGAAGCGGAAAAACCAGGTATCATATCAAGCCGAATCTTCTTCAGATGAATGCCAGTTATCTTTGCTCTGATCCGAAAGGTACACTTGTCGAGGAGGTTGGCCATGCATTAGTTCGGGGAGGATATAAAATCAAGATTTTAAATACCATTGATTTTTCTTGTTCCATGCACTACAACCCCTTTGTATACCTTCACAGTGAAACAGATATTCTGACTCTGGTAACGGTTATCATGTCCAATACCCAGGGAGAAGCCAAAGGTGGGGATGATTTCTGGCAGAAAGCGGAGGCGCTGCTTTATCAGGCATTGATTGCCTATATTTATTACGAGGCGCCGGCAGAAGAAAAGAACATGAATACTATGTTGGATATGCTCAATGCCTGCGAGTGCCGGGAAGATGACGAAAACTTTAAGTCAGCAGTTGATTTGCTCTTTGAGCAGTTGGAAAAGCGGAATCCAAACCACTTTGCAGTAAGACAATACCGCAAATTTAAGATGGCTGCTGGAGATGTATGCTCTAAGTGACTTCTTAATCATGGTTTTTGTCATGGTTAGTGAAGCAGTCACTTAGAGCATTTTCATTTCAGGAGGTACAGCCATGAGAAACGAGAAAATCA
>JAETNT010000021.1 GCA_021772025.1 Enterocloster bolteae
GAAACTTGAAATGTCAAAACCGCTTGATTTGCATCGGATACGTCATGGGGAATCAAAATATTTGATTCGGGAATTGTTCCGGAAAAAGTATCCTGGTATTCCTGTTCCGGATAAGATTCCTATGCCGCGGCCTGTTGATACTTATTTTAAAGACTGGAAAGGGCCAGAAAGGCAGGAGTTTAAAGAAAATTTAGATATAGAACAATTTACCGGAAATCAAAAGTGGCAGATATTCTGTCTGGAACAGTTTTTAAATTTATGTGAGCAGTAGCATTTAGAAAAGAGCGTGAAAGAAAATGGTGATTGGATATACAGCAGGCGTGTTTGACCTGTTTCATGTGGGGCATTTAAATATGCTGAAAAATGCGAAAGCAATGTGTGATAAATTGATTGTTGGAGTAACAACAGATGAGCTGGTTTCCTATAAACACAAAAAGGCGGTGATACCGTTTGAGGAACGTCTGGAAATTGTAAGAAATATTAAATTCGTTGATGCAGCCATACCCCAGAACTCTATGGACAAATTTGCCATGTGGAAAAAAATAAAATTTGATGTGATGTTCGTAGGAGACGACTGGTACGATACGGAGAAGTGGAATCTTTATGATAAGCAGTTTGAAGAAGTGGGAGTTAAGATTATATATTTTCCATACTACAAAGGGACCTCTTCTACCTTGATTAATACCACACTGACAGAGCTGCGGAAACATAATTAATCTTTTGGAAATAAGGAAAACAGGAGAAGAGTCATTGTCAAGTTATTTTATAACGGGAGCTACAGGCTATATTGGGTCTGCAATTTCAAAAAAGTTAATAACCGACGGAGAGGCTGTAACAGTCATTGTCCGTGACAGTAAACGTCTGGAACCGGAAATCTTATCCTCTGCCGAGATTATCATTGCTGATATTACTGACCGAGAAAAGATATTCCGTATTACAGAAAGATATGACTACATCATTCATTGTGCGGCACCAACGAAATCATTCTATATGATGTCAAATCCGGTGGAGGTCATCCATACCATTGTAAATGGAACAGAACATATACTAAATTTAGGGAAGAGGTGCGACGCGAAAAGTATGGTGTATCTTTCTTCTATGGAAGTATATGGACAGATTGATTGTTCTGATGGGAGAAGAGTGTCTGAGAATGAGCTTGGCTTTATCAATGCGTCGAGCATCCGCAGCTGTTATCCTCTGGCAAAGCTTATGGCAGAAAACCTAAGTCAATCTTATTTATCGGAATATGGAGTTCCGGTGAAAATCGCCCGCCTGGCCCAAACCTTTGGACAGGGGGCCTTAAAGGATGACACCAGGGTATTTGCCCAGTTTGCAAATTCTGTAAGAAATCAGACGGATATATGCCTGCATACGGCAGGGGAGTCTATGGGGAATTACTGTGATATTAATGATGCTGTTGATGCTATTTTATTTATTTTAAAATACGGTGAAAATGGGCAGGTATACAATGTGGTAAATGAAAAAAATACCATGAGGATAAAGGAGATGGCAGAATTGGTGGCCCAAAGAATAGCCGGCGGCGCATTACGGGTTACATATGATATTGCTTCAGAGAATCAATACGGATATGCTGCCAATACGGGGCTTTGCTTGTCCGGAGAAAAATTAAGAAAGCTGGGCTGGGAGGCAAAAACAAGCTTAGAGGAGATGTACCGTTCCATGCTGCTTTCTGAAATCAGGTGAAATCAGGCAGGGAAAGACGGGTCTGTTGTCCTGAATATAAGGTACCAGAAATTAAAGCAAGGGGGAAAGGACATGCGTTTGTCACAGTGCATGATTGTAAAAAATGAGGAGCGCAATATAGAAAGGGCGCTTCGCTGGGGAAAGGGAGTTGTCTGGGAGCAGATTGTGGTAGACACAGGAAGTACGGACAGGACAGTGGAGCTGGCAGAGAAAATGGGGGCAAAGGTATTTTATTTTGAGTGGCAGGATGATTTTTCGGCTGCCAAAAACTTTGCCATCAGCAAAGCTTCCGGAGACTGGATTGCGTTTTTAGATGCAGATGAATATTTTCCTTTGGAGGAGACCAAAAGGCTGATTCCTCTTTTGGAGCGTTTTGACAAAAAGGAGTACTACGCGGTAATGACCTCATGGCTTCAGGTACGGGAGGATGAAAGCATATTTGCCGGAGGAAGCCAGGCACGGCTGTTTAAAAAGACTGAGGGGCTGACCTACCGGTACCGGATTCATGAGGAGCTTTCCTATCGTGGGGAGGGAATACTGCCTTATACGGCTGACGCAACGGACCTGCTTGCAATCTATCATACAGGATATGCGGGCAGTGACGTATATAACAAAGAAAAAGGGGAGCGGAATATAAGGCTGCTTCTAATGGAATTAAAAGAACATCCCGACAATTATCACTTGATGGGCTATCTTGGGGATTCCTATTTGACGGGAAAGGAATCCCAAAAGGCAAAGGAGTGGTATTACAAAGCCGTTAATCTGATGCCGGAAAAACTAAGCAGGCATGATTTCATAAGCGCAATGACTTTTTGGAAACTTATGATAATCCTTGTTGAGGAGGACGATGAAAAAGCGCTTCTGGATATATATGAAAAGGCAGCGCGGCTCCTGCCAGAGGAAAGCGATTTTGATTTTATCGTAGGCAGGTTTTATGCGCAGAAAAATGAATTTGAAAAAGCTGCCTTTCATCTAAAAAAAAGCCTTTCATTGCTCGAAACCCATGGGAACGCCAATTGTGGGATGGTGGTCACCGGGGATCTTCCGGGAGCCTGGGAGCTGCTTGCCTTGTGCTGTTACCAGACAGGAGATTTGGGAGGATGCGTAAAGTACTGCACCGCTCTTTTGAAAGCAAATCCATATATTCCGTCCGCCCTGGTGCTGCTGCTTCGCGCGTTTCAAAGAGAGGATGGAGGCGGCCGGGAAAATGCAGAGCAGGTGGGTGCTTTTTTGGAGAGGCTATATAATATGGACCAGCTGAAGGACCGCCTCCTTTTAATGCGTGCTGCCAGAGAGGCAGGAGACAGCAGACTGGAAGAATTGATAAGGAAGAAGTGTTCCGGCATAGAGCTGCAGTGTTTTGATAAAGCAATGGAACAGCATGGAAAGAAAGCTGAAACCTAAAAAGTCAGCCTTCGGAAGGAAGGCTGACTGCCCAAAGGGGAGCCCCGCTGTCGCGGCTCTGCTTTAATTCAGACAGAAGCTGGGAAAGCTTCCATTCCTTTGTGCTGTTTGCATAGCTGTTGGGATCAGCTATACGGACATTTCCATTTTCTAAAATTTGGGTAATTATAATAAAATGACCGTTCTGGGTAAGGGAGCCCTTGCCCATAAGGGCTATTAAAATTGAACCTTCTTTGAGCAAATCTGATACATGCTTTTGGGAACGCTCCGTCACGCTTTGTACATTCAGGCCATATGCGGTTAGCGAACCTGTAATGAGACTGTGATATGAACCCTGACCGCGGGCGTAAAATCCATTGGATGCCGCCCACTCAGCGGCCTCTGGCGGCGTAAGGCTTGCAGGAGAAAAGCTGGAGATGACCATAGCCGCGGCCGTGGGACCGCAGCCGTGGGACCGCATGGGATCTTCGTCTCCGTATAAATAATCCGCCCACCGGCTGTCCCCCTGATTGTAATAAATCATAGGGCCCATAGCGCTGTCCATAATATAATAATAAGTAGTCTCATCCGTCTCTGCCGTAAGGTATGCATCAAAATCTTTTATTTCTCCCAGTTCCCCGGAGGAAATAAGCTCCTCCAATCCTTTTTGGGAATCCTCTCTCTCTGAGGGAAGCTCTGGGGAAGATGCCATGGTGGAATCCGTCTCCGTTTCAACGGATGCCTGCCCTGACCATGCCAAAAGCTCCTTTGGCAGAGAGACAGCCCTTGAAACAAGGCTGGGGTAAGCCCATACTAAAATACTGGCGCACAGCGTGAAGGCGGACAGGGCAATGCCGGCTGTCAAAATATGCTGGAAAGATAAATGCGGTGATGGTAGTTTCTTTTTTGCGCGTTTCATGGCTGGTCTATGATGTCATCCCGGATTTTACGGTCAGACGGCTCATCACTATTTGAGGAATGGAGCTTAAGTTTGCCTGGACGCATACGGCTCCTATTTTATGCGCCTCCATTGGCATCCCATAGACAACGCAGGATTCCCGGTCCTGTCCGATGGTAAAGGCTCCGTTTTTTCTCATTCGCAGAAGTCCGGCAGCCCCATCGGCCCCCATGCCTGTAAGCAGGATGCCCATGGCGTTTTCCTTTGCAGTGTAGGCCACTGAATCAAAAAGCACATCCACAGAGGGCCGGTGCCCGCTTACCTTTTCACCGTTCATACATTGTACCGCATAACCAGTCCCCATCCGTACTACGCGCATCTGCCTGCCGCCGGGAGCCAGCAGCACAAGGTTAGGCTGAATCCGTTCTCCACCCTGAGCCTCCTTTACCGTAAGGCGGCACTGCCGGTTTAAGCGCTCCGCGTACATGGATGTAAAACCTTCCGGCATATGCTGGGTAACCACAATACCCGGCATGTTGGCAGGAAAACGGGTCAGAATTTCAAGAATGGCCTCGGTCCCTCCTGTGGAGGCCCCGATGGCGATGATCATGCCGTTGCCTGAGCCTGACCTTACAGGATGAAAGAAGCCGCGGCTTTTTGCCTGGCTAGGAGACCTCACCTCTGTTCTTTTTGTATCATCCGGAATGCGCACATGGAAATTGGAGGCAAACATAAGCTTGGAAGATAACTTTGTTAAAAAGGCGTCTTTTTCAGCAGAGCTTCCCATATCCGGTTTTTTTACATAATCCACGGCTCCGGCAGCAAGGGCATCAATTACCTTTATGCTTAAAGAGGATACAAGAATAACAGGAACCGGGTGGAGTGGAAGAAGTTTTTTTAAAAAATCAATGCCGGACATCCCCGGCATCTCAATGTCCAGCGTAAGTATATCAGGCTTTAACAGCGGGATTTTCCGCTGGGCGTCAAAGGCATCCACTGCGTGCCCCACAATCTCAAAACGGTCATTTTTTGACAAGGAGCTTATGAGCCAGCTTCTGTAAACCGCGGAGTCATCAACTATCATCAAACGTATTTTTTTATCCATAACAAAATCCCTTCTTTTTGCATCATGCGGATTATAGGCAGCGGCGGTAAATTGCAGGAACGATATAATTATAGGGGCAGTTTTCTTTGCTTAAGCTTTCTGAATGACCGATAAAAAGATAACCGCCCGGTACGGTAGCCTGAAAAAAGCGCCGGACCAGGGCATCTTTTGTTGGCATATCAAAATAAATCATAACATTCCGGCAGAAGATAATATCAAAAGGCCGCTTGAACTGAATCGAATCCATCAGATTAAAAGGCCGGAAAATAACATTCTCACGGATAACCGGCGCAATGGTATAGGAGCCGCTTCCATTCTTTACAAAATATTTGTGCTTCCATGAAGATGGGACGCGGGCCAGGCTTTCTTCATGGTAAGAGGGATGTTGAGCGGTATCCAGGATACTCTGTGAAATATCTGTGGCCAGGATTCGGGTATCCCAGGCAGAAGCCTGGGAACCGAAAAAATCCTTCAGATACATGGAAATGGTATAGGGCTCTTCTCCTGAAGAACAGCCTGCGCTCCAGATGGAAAGCACCTTATCATGGGCATGCTTTTTAGCCAGGTCAGGGAGCACGGTTTGATACAGATAATTAAAATGCTCTTCTTCGCGCATAAAGTATGTATAGTTAGTGGTCAGCTTATTAAGCATATCCGTAACCATTTCCGGTCTGCGGGAAGATACCAGATCATCCACGTACCTGGTAAAATCCGTGTATCCCATCTTTGCAAGGGTATTGGAAAGCCTGCTTACAATCAGCTGCTTTTTTTTTGACAAGTCAATCCCATAATGTTTTTGGATATAAACATACATCCGATGAAAATCCGCTTCACTCAGGCTGATCATAAAAAGTCAATCCTCCTCTCGTAGTATTTCAGCACGGATCGTTAATAAGGGCTTTGCAGTCAAAGGACATGAGGACACGCCCGTCTTCCAGGGTTACCATGCCGTCTAAAAGCTTCTGCTGCCGCTTTACAGGAATGGAACGGACATTTGCCAGGTCAATATCAATTACCTGCTGCACGGAATCCACAATGATTCCCAAAGAAAGGGAGTCCACCTGGAGAACAATGATGCAGGTCTGGCGGGTGAATTCCATTTCCTCATGACCCATGTAAAGGCGGATATCGACAACTGGAAGTATCTGTCCCCGAAGGTTTAAAATCCCCTTAATAAACGAAGGTATCATGGGAATCGGAGTGATGGAGTGGCCGTTTATGATTTCGATGACATAATTTGTACTCATAAACAGAGAAAGGGCTCCGGACTCAAAAACAAGACAGCGCTCAACAGACGGACTTCCTGTCTGAATTTCAGGCTGCTTCTCTGCTTGACTTTCAATGTGATTGGACATGACACAAAACCTCCCTCAATTACATATTTTTAATAGCGGCAGCGTACAGGCCGAGAATATCCAGGATGATGCTGATATTTCCATCTCCAAGAATGGTGCATCCGCTTATACCATAATTTTTGAGTTCAAACGTGTTTAAATATGCGGGAAGAGGTTTTACCACAACCTGCTGTTCTCCTATAAGGCTGTCAACCAGCAGGCAGTAGGAACAGTCGCTGGCTTCCACCCATATCAGTATTCCATCCTTAATGTTGGGGGCATTTGTATCCATGTGGAAAAATTGATGAAGCCGGATGATGGGGTAAAAGCTGCCCAGACAGTCTACGATTTCATTGCCGTATTCATCATGAATCACCTGTTCCTCCGTTACCTTGAAGGATTGGCGGATATTGGAAACAGGTATGGTAAAAATCGAATCGCCAACCGTTATCTTCATGCCGTCCACAATTGCCAGTGTAAGGGGAATCTTCATGCTGATCGTGGTGCCTAAACCTGCTTCGCTGGAAATGGAAATAGTCCCCCCCACTGATTCCACGTTCTTTTTTACTACATCCATTCCCACACCGCGGCCGGAATATTCCGTTACAGCCTGGTTGGTTGAAAATCCGGGAAGCATAATAAGCCCCAGGGCTTCTTTTTGGCTGTACTCGCTCTCGGGTTTTGTAAGAAGCCCCTTTTCAGCCGCTTTTGCAAGGAGTTTTTGGGCGTTCATTCCATAGCCGTCATCAGATACAGAGATCACTACCTCGCTGCTGGTGTGGGAAGCGCTGAGAATGATCTCTCCCTGGGCTGCTTTGCCGGCTTCAATCCGTTCCTCCTGGGTTTCCTCAATGCCGTGGTCCATGCTGTTGCGGACAATATGCATAATAGGGTCCTGTATGCTGTCAACGATTGTCTTGTCCACTTCCGTATCTTCTCCTATAATGGTAAGACGCACATCTTTTCCCAGCTTTTGCTTCATATCCCGGACAATGCGGTTCATCTTCTGAAATACCCCTGATATGGGCACCATGCGCAGCGACATGGAAATGTCCTGAAGGTCATGGGTGAGTTTGCGCAGCTGCCGCGCGGACTTCATAAAGTTGTCAAAGCTTTCTTTGGGCAGAAGGTTCAGCTCCGGAGAGGAGGTGACCATGGATTCCGTAATAACGATTTCGCCCACAATATCATTAAGGCTGTTTAGCTTCATCAGATTGACGCTGATCAAGCTCTGCTTTACCGGCGAATGGCTGGGCGCGGAGACGGAAGGACCGGCGGCCGCCGGCTTTGCGGCGGGGAGTGAGACATTGTCCTCCGCCGGGGAATCCTGGGTTTTAGCAGGAACGTCCCTGTCCTGAGTATGGTCCGGGGAATCCAGCAGTTCGTAGGACCGTATGTAATTCTGTGATTTTATTATGCCCTCCGCCTGGGCGGCGGCTTCATGGCTTTCAAAGGACAGGAAGAAACCGTTGTCAATAAGGTCCTGGCAGACGGAAGGGTTGCTCTCCATATCCGCCGGATAATATCTGAATTCCAATCCGCATTCTTTGAGGGCATTGACGATAATATAAGCCCGGAGGTTTTCCATTCCTATCCCTTCCTCCAGGAAAACATGGAAAAAGCAGACCGCTTTGGGGTCCTGGGGCAGGGCAGGCGCATCCGGCCTGGCTTTTGGAACCGCAGGATACTCCTGGGCTTCCTGTTCCATGGAACTGCTTTTTTCAACACTGATTTTTTTGAGAAATTCATTAATCTCAGATGAAAATGAGTCAATGTTATCAGAGAGCGGAGAACCGCTTTCCACCTTTCCCACCTCACTCCTTAAATAATCCTCTGATTTGAACATCAGGTCAAACAGTTCCCTTTTATGCTCCGGATTCAGGGACTCGATTCCTTTATCGCGGATGTAGAAGAACAAATCCTCAATATGATGAGCGATTGTAGAAAGGGAATTAAATTCCATCATGGCAGAGGAGCCTTTGATGGTATGCATGATCCGGAAAATTTCATTCACGTCATCCGGGGAAAAGTCCCCTTCTTTTTCGTCCTTTACCAGCATTTCATCCAGCTGATCCAACAAAGAATTGGATTCATACAGATAGGTATCAAGAATATTATCCATGCCGTTATCCATTGTGTTCCCACCACTTTCGTTAAATATAGTTGTAAATTGTAAATCATAAAGCTTTATTTATTTATCGGCAAAAAACAAAAAAGAATAAGAAAAAAATATGGGAATTAAAATAATAGTTATAGGTTGGGGAAAAGTGCCGATATAAATAAAAAAGCGAGGAAAGGCGGCAGTAACATGCGGGAGCAATTGAGACAGAAGATGCGGGAAATGGTTGCCACCCTTGGAAACGGGGAAGCGCTACTGGATTCCGGGGTAAAGAAAAAAAATACGGATATGCTGGAACAGCTGCTTGAGGATATGCAGAATTCAGCGATTGCCATTGGAAAAATCATTGAGCAGGAAGAGGGATACGGAACAAAGACAGTGGCAATGCTGGAGGAATACTGCGAGCTGCTCTATGAGTACCTGACGGAGCAGGAACCCCGGGCACGCTTTAAAATAGGAAGAACGCTGGCCGGAAAGCGGGGAGAAATCAGCAAATACCTGGAAACGGAATTTGAGGGCACCCTGGTGGCTGTGTTTTTGGTTGGCAGCCGGGAAGGTTGGCATCTTATGGAACCCTTCTGGGACAGCTTCCGGGACAAAGGACAGCGCCGTCTATTCTGCGTATCAGACACATGTCCTGATGCCTTTGAGGGTACGAAGGCAGAAGACTTTGAATTGTATGATATGGCTGGGGAATGCCCGGATTTTGTGTTCCTGGACGGACCGGGAGGAAAAGCGGCCTGTGAGTTCGGACCGGTCAGGGAAAACGCGGAAATTGTAATCTACCTTCCCCACTGGGAGGGAGGCGAAGGGCCAAAGAAAGAAGACTGTATAAGCTCCGCGTCCCTTCAGTCAGATATTCTTGTAGTTCCGTCAAAACAGACAGGGAATCTTTACAGCCAATACATAAGCTCTCTGGAAAATGGAAAGGAACTGGCGCGCAGGATTTATGTGGCCGGCGAGGGGGTCAGCGCCAGGCTGATGAAAAGATGTAAAAATTTTTCTTAACTATTTACAGTTTTTGACGATATATAAAATAAATGTTTTCTACTAAATTATAAGATAAAGGAGAACCACTATGTTTGAAAAGGTGAAACTGAAAACTTATTTGTTAGCAGTATTTTCAGCTATTATTGTCCTGGGAGGCATCCTTACAGCTGTTTCCGTGTTCGGAATGGGGGAAATCGAAAGCAACACCAATAAACTGCTGGACAATATAATTGCCGCGGATACTGCCATAAAGGACTGCAGGATTCATGTGAACGTTGCAGCCCGGGACCTGCGGGAGATGATGCTGGCGGAAGACAGGGTCTCGGAGGAAAACCTGAAATCTGAGATTAACGCAAGCCTGGCGTCTGCCAGGGAGAAGATAACCCAGTTCAAAAGCACTCACGGAGAGCGGGACGGGCTGGCGGCAGAGTATGAGGCTGCGTTTAACCAGTGGGTTGATATTGCCAACAGGGCGGTTTCGGAGATAGAAAGGGGCAATAAGGAACAGGCAAAGCAGATTATATTGAATGAATGCTCTCCGGTTCTCAGCAGTCTCTCTTCCATCGCTCAGAGGGTCGATGCAGCCACAACCCTGGAGAGGAGTGAAAGTGAAAAAGCATCTCTGCAGGAAATTACAATCTTCAGGTGGCTGTGCATTTTCACATTCCTTATCGTACTGGTGGGAAGCCTTTTCCTTGCAGTTGTCACAACCAGAAAGATTACCGGTATTGTGAATAAGGTGGAGGAAGCGGTGGTTGGGCTTTCCAAGGGAGATTTGAAAAGTACAATTGATTACCAGGCAAACAATGAATTCGGCAGCCTGGTGGAGCGCATGAATTTTTCCTTCAAAGAGCTTCTGAAGTATGTGGAAACCATAGACTATGTAATGGGAGAATACGCAAAGGGCAATTTTGCCTGTGCCACGGATGCGGAATTCCTGGGGGATTTCAAGAATATAAAAATTTCGGTCAGGAATTTCCGCTCAAAGATAAGCGATGTGTTAAGCGAGCTGCATGCTGCTTCTGAACAGGTGAATGTGGGCGCCGGCCAGGTTGCCAGCGGGGCGCAGGCCCTGGCTCAGGGAGCCACCGAGCAGGCGGGAAGCGTGGAAGATTTGTCCGACAGGATTAACGAAATTTCCGAACAGATTTCTAAAAGCGCTGAATATGCCCAAAATGCCAATGTGGTGGGGCATAAAGCCAGCGAGGTCGTAAACAGAAGCCGTGATGAAATGAAACAGATGCTTGGGGCCATAAAAGATATTGCTGTTGCTTCGGAGGATATTCAAAAAATCATTAAGGTGATTGACGATATTGCATTCCAGACTAATATTCTGGCATTAAACGCGGCAGTGGAAGCAGCGCGTGCAGGGAATGCGGGCAAGGGGTTTGCTGTTGTTGCGGATGAGGTTCGCAATCTGGCGCAGAAGTCAGCGGACGCGGCGAAAAATACCACAGAGCTGATTGGAAGATCCCTGCAGCATGTAAAAAATGGAGAGGAACTGGCAGCCAACACAGACGCGGCATTTGATGAAATGGCTAATCAGACAACGCAAATACTGGATATGGTAGAAAAAATCGCGGATTCCTCCCGGCAGCAGGCTGACGCTATCGCAAACATCTCCCAGGGCGTTAAGCAGATATCCTCAGTGGTGCAGATGAATTCCGCCACATCTGAAGAAAGCGCTGCGGCAAGCGAGGAACTGAGTGGGCAGGCCAATGTTATGAAGTCTCTTTTAAACCAGTTTCGGATATCGGAGGACGCTGGAAATAAAAGTGAGCCGTACATAGCGGAAAAGAGAAGGGAAACACGGGAGGACATGAGCAAATACTAAGTTTCCATGATGAAGCGGGAAAAATGGCTGAATTTTATGGCTGAGAAATCGGAAATAACAGTTTCCTGAAATAACCAGTTTTGCCGAAGCGTAAAAAATACGCTCCGGCATTTTGTGTGAAAATGCCGGGATTTTCTGGCAGTATTCCAGTTAAAGTTGATATCCATCCTTTTACTAAACTTGGAAATTGGGTTTACTTCCATTATTGGGTATACTATAATAAAAAGATAACCCAATAACAAAACTGATTACAGTACTAGGAGGAAAACAACATGGAAGAGCAGAAACTGGAACAGTTTGCCGCTTGGCTGCGTGACAGGGAGCGCAGCAAGAATACGGTGGAAAAATACGTTAGAGATGCCAGACGTTTCCTTGAATTTGCGGGAACAGATGCCTGGGGACGGGAACAGGTGCTTTTGTACAAGGGATACCTGCAGAAAAAATATAAGATTACCAGCGTTAATTCCATGCTGGTAGCTTTAAACAGTTATCTGCTATTTATTGGCAGGCCGGAGTGTTCTGTGAATATTTGCCGGGTGCAGAGGTGCCTTTTTCGGGATGAATCCCGGGAACTTTCCTATCGGGAATATAAAAATCTGGTGAGAGTTGCTAATATGCAGAAAAAGATACAGCTGAGCTGTATACTGCAGACCATTGCATCCACAGGGATTCGGGTCAGTGAACTGAAATATATTACAGTGGAAGCATTGAAAGACCAAATGGTGGAAATCGACTGTAAGGGAAAATACAGGTTTATTCCATTGCCTGCTGCCCTTGTGATTGTTCTGAAAGACTATTGCCGCAAGAAAAAGATTAAAAAGGGCAGTATTTTTGTTACAGACAAGGGAGAGCCAATGGACAGGAGAAATATCTGGGCAGGGATGAAAGAATTATGCGGTGAGGCCC
The DNA here is from genome assembly GCA_021772025.1 of Enterocloster bolteae. GTDB lineage: Bacteria > Bacillota > Clostridia > Lachnospirales > Lachnospiraceae > UMGS1370. Next base: position 12,274 of record JAETNT010000021.1, read on the forward strand.
AGGTGGTGGAAACAAAGGTATTTCCTCATAATCTGCGTCACCTGTTTGCGCGCTGTTACTACGAGCAGAAAAAGGATCTTGTCCGGCTGGCTGACTTCCTGGGGCACAGCAGCGTGGAAACAACCAGGCGTTATACCATGGTCAGCAGCAAAGAGGCCTACCAGAAGCAATTGGAACTGGGACTTGTGTTTGATGATAAGAGTGAAAACCTTCAAGAAAAATCAGTATTATGACATAATGTGGATTATGTCATAAATCATAGCCGGATTCGATAATTTCCTGTCTAAGCTTAATGCATAAATTAATATTAATTTTATTAATTTTAACAAATTTTAGGGATTTTAAAAATTTGGGGTTGCAATCTTAATATAATTGTCATATCATGGTATCAGTTGCACTGTACCATCTCATGGAACCAATTAAAGTCGTGCTGTAAAAAACACAGCAGCAACTAAAAAAAATCCGGGAAAAAAGTAAGGGGATTCCCATACTTTTAGATGTGGCAGAAGCCATTGGATGTATGAGTTGTTCTGTTGTTTGTATATTTTGAAGCATTAATTACAATATGTAATTTTTCTATTCTATTTTTTTATGACATAATCCACATTATGTCGTATCTTAGGTGGATTTTTTATTGAGCCTTAAAATATTGATTGAAAAAAATACTCATATCGGGTGCTTATATAGATGAAATTTTGTGTGATTTTACAATAGACATCAGTCAGTACTTTTTAAAATGAGATTGTTAATGGCGGTTTCATAACCATAAGGCCTGATTGTTGCTATATATAATGTTGAAATTTGAAATATAAAGGAGTGGTAATGTGTCAGGAATGTATGGAAATGGAATAGGGCTTACGGAAAAGGTTCTGGACTATTTATGGGGGAGGCAGAACATTACTTTAAATAATATTGCCAATGTGGATACCCCTGGTTTTAAAGCCCAGTATGTAACGTTTGAGGAAGAATTGGCAAAAAGGATTCAAAATGCCGGCGGCGCAGATGGGAGGAAGACCCGGAGCACAATAGCGGAAGCCATCAGGTCAAGCAGAGCAGGACTGCGCACAACCTGGAATGAAGCTACCCGTCTGGATGGCAATAATGTAGACATGGATCAGGAGCAGGTGGAGCTTGTGCGCACGGCCTACGAGTATCAGCAGGCGGCAAATTCAATCAACAGTGAATTGAACCGTCTGCGCACTGCGGCCAAAACTTTTTAAGCAGGCATTGCCCATTAAATTTAATTAACAGGAGATGTAGAGGATGGAATTATCAATGGAATTATCAGCAGAATTTATCAGGCCAATGGAGGAGCGGAACTCCGTGCCGGGTATAGGGGCTGCTGAAAACAAAAATGTTTTTGGGGAAAAGAAATCCCTTTTTCAGAACATATTGGAAAACGCCGTGGAACAGGTGCGCATTACCCAGGAAGACGCGGAGAATAAAAAATATCTTTTGGCCACAGGGCAGTTGGACGATGCTCATTCTCTGCCTATTGCTGAGGCAAAAGCAGCACTTAGCGTTGAGGTGCTGGTTGCTTTGAGAAATAAGGCAATGGAGTCTTATAACGAAATCATGAAAATGAGCGTATAGTTCAAACCAATAATGGCAGAAGGCTGGATGGAAAATGCACACTCTAAAGGAAAACTGGCAGAAATTGTCGGATAAATCAAAGAAAATGTTAATGACAATCACTGGAGTGACGGCAGTGGTTGTTGTTTTTGCGGTTATAGCCCTTAAATTTGGCTGGCAGCCAGAATACAGCACTCTTTTCACGGGGCTGAATCAGGAGGAAGCCCAGGAGGTGGTGTCGCTTCTTCAAGAGGAAAATGTTGACTATCGGTTTAATGATAAAGAGGGTGCAATCCAGGTCACCAAGGAAAATGTGGATCAGACAAGAGCGAGACTTTTGAGTCAGGGGTATCCCAAGAGCGGGTTTACCTATGATATGTACAGAGATAACGCAGGCCTGATGACAACAGAATCAGATAAAAAGCAGTACACGCTTTATGACCTGCAGGACCGTCTGGGCGCCCAGATTCGTTTGTTTGAGGGAGTAAGGGATGCGAAGGTAACAATAGCAGAGGCTGGTGAGCAGAAATACGCTATTTCTGACCAGACCGGCGCGGATGCATCGGCCTCTGTTGTGGTAACCATGGAGAGTGGAAAGGCCCTTACGCAGGATAAAGCGGCGGCCATAAAGAACCTGATCGCCCGCGCCGTAAAGGGAATGAATTTTACCAGCGTCTCTGTTTTTGACGCGGAAACCATGATGGAGATTGGGGACAACAGCGCGGACGAAAGCGGCCTGGGCGGCGCAAAGGACCTGACTGCCCTTACAAGCCTGATTGAAAACAATATCGGGGCAAATGTGCGGCGCGTACTGGAAAAGCTTTACGGCCAGGGGAACGTGGCTGTCTCAGTTAAGGGAACCCTGAACATGGAAAAGCTGATTCAGGAAAATACACAGTATTCCACTCCGGATAAGATTGACGAGCAGGATAAAACCGGTCTGCTACATAAAGAAGATGTTGTAAATGATAATTCACTGGCAGCAGATATGTCTGCCGGCGGCGTGGCAGGCGCGGACGCCAATGCAGATACGCCCAGGTATACAAATAATGATAATACCCAGACGGTGGCGGACAACTATACTAACAGCAGCGCCGCAAGGGAATGGCTGTATAACACAGTGAAGGAGCAGCGCCAGGTAGAGCCGGGGGTGTTGGAAAATATCACGGTGGGAATTGTGATTAATACGGATGATATGTCCGTAAGCCAGAATGATCTTGTAAAGCTGGTTGCTAACTCCGCAGGCATTCCCCAGGATGCGGCGGAGCAGAACATCGCAATCGTGCGTGCGGCAGCCTCCGGCGTGGTCCGGTCTCCTGATACGGAAGCCCAGCCGGTGAGCGCCCAGCCGGATCAGGCTTTGAATCTTCCTCTGCCGGTGGTGATTGCAATTATTTCAGGCATAGTGCTGCTTGTGCTGCTGATTCTTTTGCTCATAATCCGCGGCAGGGGCAGGAAGAAGGCAAAAGCCGGGGATGCGGACATGGACGGGCTGTTCGACCTTGTGGAAAATACAGAGGAGGAGTTTGTGGCTGGAAAGTCGCCCGGAATAGCTGATGGGGAAGCAGCTGAAGCGGGGGTAGCCGCACAGGATGATGAGATGCGCAGGAACGAAGAAATCATCAACCTTCGCATGCAGCATAGTATGAAGCTGAAACAGAATATCGGTGATTTTGTGGATCAGAATCCGCAGATTGCCGCAAAATTAGTGCAGAGTTGGCTGAGAGGAGAGGTCGAGGACATTGGCAGAAAAGGCAGTGATACAAGAAGAAAAGAAAAATGACACAGATATCATTACTGATACCAGGCAAAAAGCTGCCATTGTGGTCGTGTCCCTGGGAGCGGACCGGGCTTCGCAGATTTACAAGTATCTCAGCGAGCAGGATATTGAGGACCTGACCTATGAAGTGGCGAAGATGGGAAAAACCTCCAACAGTCAGGTGGAAAATTCCCTGGATGAATTCTATAAACTGTGTCTGACCCACAAGATGATGTCAGACGGAGGACTGGATTATGCCAGAAATGTACTTGAAAAGGCATTTGGGGAAACAGCAGCCAGAAGTCTTTTGGAAAAAGTTTCCAGAACCTTGCAGTCCAAACCCTTTAATTTTTTCATGAAAGGAGATCCGAAAGCGCTGCTGTCTCTGCTGCAGCATGAACGTCCCCAGGTAATCGCCCTTATTATGGCTTATATGGATCCCAAGCAGGCTGCTCTGGTACTGGAGCAGCTTCCGGATAAAAAGCGGATTCCGATTTTGGAGAAAATGGCTAATATGGACAGGGTATCCCCGGAGGCCATTGCCATTGTTGAGGAGGAGATGAAGCGTAAGTTTGCAACTATTATCACCAGCGAGGACAATATGAATCTTGGCGGAATCGACTTTGTGGCAGATGTTATGAACAATGTGGACAGAAGCAGTGAAAGACGTATTTTTGATGAGATGGATAAACATAATCCTGATTTGTCACAGAATATCAGGTCCAGGATGTTTGTATTCGAGAACATTCTGGATATGGATGACAGGTCCATTCAGCGCTTTGTCCGTGACTGCGATACAAAGGATATTGTGTATGCCCTTAAGAGCGCTCCGGATGAGATGAAGCAGGTATTCTTTGCCAATATGTCCAAGCGTATGGCTGAGACTGTAAAGGGAGATTTGGAGGTTACCACCAATGTAAGGCTTAAGGATGTTGAGGAGGCACAGCAGCGTATTGTCAATATTATCCGAAGCCTGGAAGAAGCAGGAGAGGTCATTATAAAGAAGGGAGGCGAGGATGATAACATCATCGTTTAAAGGCATTGTAAAGCCGGGGGAGGCGAAGGTCGAAGCCTTTTCTTTTCCTGTCCAGATGTCTTTTCCAGCAAAAAAATCAGTAAAGGAAAAGGGGACAAAGACAGAAGCGGTCCATCTTCCTTGCCAGGAGCCGCAGGAGGCGGCGGCCTGCATGGCCCTTGATGAGGCAGGAGCAATCATAGAGGAAGCAAAAGCGGATGCCCGGCAAATCCTCATGGAAGCAAATGCGCAGGCTGAAGAAATTCTTGCAAAAGCAAGGGAAAACGCAGACAGGGTAAAGAGGGAATCCGCCTCCAAGGGCAGGGAAGAGGGATACAGGGAGGGATATGAGCAGGGCCGGAAAGAGAGCATGGAAAAAAGCAGCAAGGTGATGAGCGCGCAGCAGGACGTGTTTCGCAGCAGCCTGGAGAACGCCCTCAGCGCCATTGATGCTGCCAAGGAAAGAAGTCTTGAGAAATACCTTGATGAATTAAAAGACTGCTCTCTTGCCGTGGCGGAAAAAGTGATTTGCGTCAGTCTTAAATCCAGCGGCCAGATTATCAAGAGAATGCTTGTTTCAGAAATAGAAAAACTGAAACGGACCGCATGGGTAAAAATATACATGGAGAAAAGCGATTACAATATGATGATGGAGGCGGACGCGGACGTTGTAAATGAACTGGCCAGGCTGTCGGACAATATCAAATTTATAGTCATGAATAAAGAAAGCAATGGAAGCTGCATCATTGAAATGCCGGAAGAAATCGTGGATATCAGTGTGGATACCCAGATGGATAATATAAGGGAATTGCTGGAAAACATCAAAGTTTAGGAGCGCTTATGTTTAAGAAAATACCTCAGATGGTGGCTAAGGCGGAGGTTGTAAGCCATATTGGGAAAATTGAAAATGTGGTAGGGATGTCCATAGAAGCATCAGGCGGCCGGTCCGGTATCGGAGATATTGTAATGATTTATAACGAAGAGCAGAACCGTCAGGTGCCGGCAGAGGTTGTTGGCTTTAAAGATGGAAAAATCCAGCTTATGACCTATGAACCCACCAGTGGGATAACCTCCGGAAGCTTTGTGCGCAACACAAGGCGCAGGCTTAAGGTGCCGGTGGGAAATTTCCTGCGGGGCAGGATTATCAATGCCCTGGGAGAACCCTTGGACGGAAAAGAGGAATTTCAGCCAACCCAGTTTTATACGGTCAACAGTTCCTATACAAATCCCTTAAGCCGGCCGCCGATCCGGGAACGTCTGGAGTTTGGAGTCAAGGCGATTGATGGACTTAATACCATTGGAAAGGGCCAGAGAATAGGGATTTTTGCAGGTTCAGGCGTGGGAAAAAGCACATTGATGGGAATGATTGCTAAAAATGTAAAGGCCGACATTAATGTGATTGCGCTGGTGGGGGAGCGGGGGCGGGAGGTCCTGGAGTTTGTGCAAAAGGACTTGGGAGAAGAGGGAATGAACCGGTCTGTTTTAGTGGTGGCAACATCGGACCAGCCCGCCATGCTCAGAATGAAATGCCCCTTGGTCGCAACTACAATAGCGGAGTATTTCAGGGACAGGGGAAATGACGTGCTTTTGATGATGGACTCCCTTACCCGCTATGCCATGGCCCAGCGGGAAGTTGGGCTTGCCATCGGGGAACCGCCTATTGCCAGGGGCTATACGCCCTCTATCTATGCCGAGCTTCCAAAGCTTTTGGAGCGGAGCGGGAATTTTAATCAGGGCTCCATAACAGGGGTATACACGGTGCTGGTGGAGGGCGATGATACAAACGAACCGATTTCCGACACGGTCCGGGGGATTCTGGACGGCCATATCGTGCTCAGCCGGCAGCTTGCAAGTGAGAACCATTTTCCCGCCATTGACATTGGAGCCAGTATTTCAAGATTAATGGTAGAGGTAGTTTCAAAGGAACACAGGATTTTGGCCTCCCGTTTCCGGAATATGATGGGGCTGTATCAGAAAAACGCAGACCTTATCTCAATCGGCGCATATAAAAAAGGAAGCAACGGAGCCTTAGACGAGGCGGTTTCTAAAATTGACCGCATGAACCAGTTCCTGGAGCAGGACATTGATGAAAGCTTTGAATACCATGAGGTATTGGCATTATTGAAAGAAATTACCGGATAGGAGACAATGACATGAAGCAGTTCCGGTTTGGCCTGGATACGGTCCTTGATTATAAGATGCAGACATTGGAACATTTAAAAACAGAACATGCTGCCATTAACAGAAAAGTCATCCGTCAGGAGGAAGAGGTAATCCGCGCCCACAGCAGCCTGAGCGGTTATGAAGATGCATTTGACCGTACAAAGGGTTCCGGGGCCTTAATTGAATATTACCGCCTGTATGATATGTGCATTGAACGGATGGGAAAAATCCTGGAGGAAGAAGAGGGAAGGCTTGAGGATTTAAGGGTAAAGGAAGAATGCAAAAAAAAGGAGGTTGTGGCGGCTAAGATAGACACCTCTAAATTTGAGAAGCTGAAGGACAGGCGCCAGACCGCATATAATAAAGAGCTGATGAGAGCGGAAGAACGGTTCTCCGAAGAATTTGTAATCCGGAGCGCGGTGCTAAACCGCAGCCAGCACCGGGGATAAGACTGATAATTGCAGCAGCAGCTGTTGATTATAAAAATAATAATGAGGAGGAAACGCTTATGGCCAATATTGAGATGGTGCGGATGATAAGGCAGGATAAGAAGCTGTCCAATCCATCAAAGCCATCCGGAAGGAATAATGCGGATTTTTCCCACATGCTCAGCGCAAAGGCTGCAGATGTGAGGGATGCCGGATTGCCGCGGCCGGATGGGAAAGTCCGGGAAAAGGAGGACGGCGGGCAAACAAAACCAAAGGAGGAGCCGGACGCTGATGATTTCCAGACCCTGAAACTGTACCATGATTTTGCGGCAAGGTTTGAATGGGGTATGAGCCAATCTATTCCGGTGTGTGGAGAGCTGCTTTTGGAACAGGGTGAAGCAGTCCCGGATTTGGAATTTGTGAAGGCGCAGCAAAGCGGGATTGCGGAAGGAGAAAATACGGCCAGGATAATCGCAGAAAGCCGGACAATCCCGGAGGAAACTGCCGCCCCCCGGAAAATGCTTCAGGCGGAACAGGAAACAAAGGGGTCAAAGACAATGGCTGATATGGGACTTCCCATGGATGGGACAGAAAAACTTAAAAAGACCGGGGCAGGGCAGGATTCCCATGCGCTGCGGCAGGAAAAGGCCGGGGATTTGAAGGAAGGCTCCAAACCACAGGCAGATGAACCGTCCAGCCAGGCAGATGGAAAAATAGCTGAGATTGGTTCGAAAGAGAAAGAAGCCGGCCGGCCGGGGCAGGAGATGGAGAATGAAGCTCCGGAACAAGCACATTTTGCATCCGCGGCGGAAGGCGGCAAAGGGGCAGAGGGGGCCGTACATCAGGAGGTCAGACATGTTGAGACAATCAGAACGACCCGGCAGGAACTTCCGGCTGATGTTGGAAAAACCATTGCCAACAGGATGCCGCAGAAAAATGGGGAGATAACCATTGAACTGGAACCGGCGAGCCTTGGCAGAATTATTGTCCGTGTGACCTACGATGCAGACAGGGCATCAGTGGCGCTTATGTCCGCTAATCCCAGGACACTTGAAATCCTGAGCCGGGATGCGGGCAGCATTGCAGGAATGATTGAGGAAAAAACCGGCCAGGAGACAGTTGTTTACATACCACAGCAGGAAGCCTATCCTGAGGAATCCGGGAGAGAACGCGGGTCAGAGGGCCGGGAACAAAAGCAGCAAAAAGACAGAAAAAAACAACAGTCCGAGTCTTTTATACAACAGGTCAGACTGGGGCTGGTCTGAGAAGGAGGAAAAATGGCTGATAGTTTAGGGGTAAGCGGCACAAATAACCCATACATAACGCAAACTTATTCAGCATCTTCCAATGAGAAGAATACGCTGACAATCGAAAGCTACTTCAAGCTGCTGGCTGCGCAGCTTCAGAATCAGGATATGACAAATCCCATGAGCAACAGCGAGATGATGGCGCAGATGACGCAGATGGCAATGGTCCAGTCTATTGGCACAATGACAGACGCTGTAAATAATTCTATGAACATTACAACACAGACCTACGCAGCCGGGCTGGTGGGACAGGAGATTACAGTTGCCGTAACAGAAGAAAATGAATATGGACAGCCGGTGGCCGTGGGTGTGAAATATGGAATCGTTGAGTCCGTGAGTTTAGTGGGAGGAAACCCCACCATCAGGCTTGCGGATGACGGCACAGATTATTCTCTTTCCTATATAGTGGGAATGGGAAAAATTGATAATCCCTTTGGAGGAACAGATAAGGGAGAGGAAGAGAAGGTTCAGTTTCTTGTGTAGAGGAAAAAGGGAATATGGAGATAAAAGCAGTAGAAGGCCTGAACTTTTCCAAACATGCCGCGAAGCGGAGTATAGAGCGGGGGATTACAACAGACGGACAGTTTAAGAATGTTCTGGAACACGCGGTAGATGAGGCCCGGAAAAAGGGGGCTAAGGATTTGGCGGTTATTGGAAGCCAGGCGGTTTTTGTTGTAAACGTACCTAATAATGTAGTGGTTACAGTCATGTCCAGAGAGGACATGAAGGACAGAATATTTACAAATATTGACAGTGCTGTTCTCATTCCAAAATAGGCAGGACCGAAAGGATGCCTGGCGAAGTGCCGGAAGTGCAATAGTTGAGACAGCGGAAAGGGAGATAGAAAATGTTAAGAGCAATGGATTCAGCAATATCAGGGCTGAGGGCACATCAGAACAAACTGGATGTAATCGGACACAACATTGCAAATGTGAATACCTTTGGGTTTAAGGCTCAGAGCTATAGTTTTAAGGAGGCCATGTATCAGACAGCCACCCAGTCAACAGGCGGAGTTCAAGATGGCAACACAACGGCGGCCGGTACAAACGGAGCCCAGTATGGATACGGCAGTATGATGGGTTCCATCAGTACAGATATGCTTTCCAGCACACCTACCTATGTGGGAGGACTGAACGCATGTATTAATGGTCAGGGTTTTTTTGCAACCCAGGCCATATCAACAAAAGAGATTGATGTAGACGGGGATGCCGCTGATGTGACAGATGCATTAAAGGAAGCGGAATTTGCCTATACACGTGTGGGACAGTTCCAGCTTGACAGTCAGGGATACCTTACCGATGGAACGAATTTTATATACGGATTCCGCCCGGATGGCAACAATGGATTTGAAACAGGCAGTTTAGTGGCGCTCAGGGTTCCCTCTGATTTAAATAATGGGTTTGATGATGATGCGCTTCAAGCCGCCAGTGTGAAGATTAATGAACTGGGAGAGGTTACAGCCACTGTTACGAACCCGGACAATGGTGAGAGCGTCCAGGTATCTTTGGGGAAGATAGCCATTGTAACCTTTCAAAATCAGGAAGGCCTTATGAAAAGCGGAGGAAGCTATTACTCCGCAAGCATTGGCGATAATACGGGCTTTTGTTCCGCAACCATCCCAGGCGGTTCCACATCCAAATTGATGACCGGTTACCTGGAGGCATCCAACGTGGATCTGGCAAAAGAGTTTTCAGAAATGATTACGACACAGAGGGGATTTCAGGCAAATACTAAGATGATTACTGTCAGTGACGAGATATTATCAGACCTGATCAGTATGAAACGATAATAAATACTTTTCTCAGGGCTGTCTGACGGCGGCCCTGGGAGGATAAGGGCGAAAAGAGAATGTTATGATTAAAGTAATCCGTTTGAATGGTGAGGCACTTTTACTTAATTTCTTCCAGATTGAATCCGTGGAAATGATACCTGAGACAAAGATTAAGATGATGAATGGGACGTTTTATCTTGTGAAGGACAGCGCAGAATCCATTACCCAGCAGGTAAAAGAAGTTATGAGGGATTGCTGCCTACATCTTTTGCAGTGATACAGGAGGCATTTTCGTATGGATTTGACAACATTAATAGGAATCGTATGCGGTATTTTTCTGGTTATCAACGGAATTGGACTGGATAAGATTGGAAATTTTGTGGATATACCCAGTATCCTGATTGTGGTGGGAGGCACCCTTGCCGCCACCATTGCCAGCTATCCTCTATCAATCCTGCTGGATATACCAAAACATATTTTAATATTGTTCCGGGGAAAAAAATATAATATTCCGGCACTGGTGGAGCAGATGGTGGATCTGGCCATGGTGGCGCGGCAGAATGGCCTGCTGGCTTTGGAAGAGAAGGCGGAGGAAATCAAAAATCCGTTTTTTAAACAGAGTGTGCTGATGATTGTTGACGCCAATGATCCGGATAAGGTCCGTTTTGTGCTGGAGCGGGAACTGGAAAACATGATGGTCCGCCATGACGCGGCGGCCGGGCTGTATGAAAAGGCGTCCGCCTATGCTCCGGCTTTTGGAATGGTGGGTACCCTGGTGGGACTAATCAACATGCTGAAAGGCCTTAATCTGGATGGCAGCGGAGGAGCTTCCAATTTGGGACAGGATATGTCGGTTGCTCTTATTACAACCTTTTACGGAAGCTTTCTCTCCAATCTGTTTTTCCATCCAATTGCTAAAAAACTGCGTATCCGCAATGATGAAGAGGAGCTTTACTGCTCTACCATTATTGAGGGGATTATTGCCATACAGGCAGGGGAAAATCCAAAATATCTGCGGGAGCACCTTCTGGCTTCCACGAAACAATCCGTTCAGCGTAAGCTGCTGGCAAAAGCAGAAAAGGCCCCCAATCCAGAGGCAGGTGAGTAACAATGAAGAAAAAGAAAGGGAACCGTCCCACAGACGGGGGCGGAAACTGGATGGATACATACGGCGACATGGTTACCCTGCTGTTGACATTTTTTATCATGCTCTATTCCATGTCCAGTTTAAGCGAACAGAAATGGGAAATCTTTGTCCGCAGTATATATCCTGAGGATGTGAAGGAAGCTCAGGAGCAAATTGACGTTGGCGGAATCATTGACCCTGATGCAGCGGTAGAGGGGATGAAGCCGGATGAACTCACCACGGATGACGCGGAAGATTTAAATAAGCTCTATCTGACCATTGCCCAGAGAATGAATGAGAATGGGGCTGAGGGCGTGACAATTTCAAGAGGGGACGGATACACATACGTAAGCTTTAATGACAATGTGTTCTTTAACGGAAATGAGTCTGCTATAACGGAGTCCGGCCAAAGGATTCTGGCTGCCTTCTGCTCGGCAATCAGCCCGATGAGTGATAAGCTGTCCCAGATTAATATTATGGCCCATACGGCTCAGGGGGACCCCAGGCGGCTTAACAATCCGCGTGTAGACCGCATGCTGTCAGCCATGCGGGGGGCGGAGGTGTGTATCTTTATACAGGAAAAGAATGTAATCGGACCGGATAAATTAGTCAATATCAGCTATGGAGAGTTCAGGCCGGTGGCTTCCAATGACACCTCGGAGGGAAGGGCAAAAAACCGCAGGGTTGAGATGCTGCTGATTGATGAGGGCACGGCCGAGCGTTCCATAAGCGAATATATTGAAGAGTATAACAGCGGAAAGAATGCAGACAAGACCGTTGTGACAGGCAGCCAGAACGGGAACGCTGACTCTGGGTTTACACAGACACAGCCCTCGCCTGAGAATATAGCCAGCACAATGCCGCCCTCAGGCACAGAGGCTTTTGCAGGCGGAGAGACATCAGAATAAAAGAGTAAAGGTGGTTTCAGCAATGGCAGATGTACTATCCCAAAGCCAGATAGATGCGCTTCTTAAATCAATGCAGAATGATGGTCCTGAAAAGATGGAACAGTCAGTTGAAAAGAAGCTGGAGGCCGAAGAGACAAAGTACAGTAAATATGATTTCTACAGTCCAAGAAAGTTTACAAAGGACAAAATAAAAATACTGAACAGCGTCTTTGAAAATTATGCCCGTATTCTGACTTCTCAGGTAAACGGAATATTCAGGGTTCTTACAGACATAACCGTGATGGAAGTGCAGGAGCGCAGATACTATGAGTTCGTCAATTCACTTCATGAAAATGACAGTATTACATTGGCGGATGTTGAGATTTCTGACAAGGGAAAGAATAATGTTCCGCTCATGGTGTATGTTACTCCCGGATTGGTCATCACACTGATTAACCACATGCTGGGCGGCGGAGATGAAATCGTGAAGCTGGAAGAAAATTACCATTATTCTGATGTGGAAGTGGCGTTATACCGGAGAGTGGTGAAGTATTTTGTGCAGGCGTTAAAAGACGGTTTTTCTAATTATATCAATGCCAGTTTTGAGGTACAAAGAATTGAAGAAAACCCAAGCATGGTCCAGGAAATCGGTCTTGACGAGACCGTGGCAATCATACTTCTCAATGTGGATGTGGCAGGCATGGCGGTAGAAAAGATAAAAATATGCATTCCAGGCACGCTGCTGGAGTACATGTTCCATCTGATTGACAGCCGCAAGCATATTGCCAGAGGCTATTCTTATGAGGACAACAGAGAAGTGATTATGGATAACCTGCGCTATACGGCGCTTCCTGTAACAGGGCAGCTGGGTACCGTGGAACTGGAGCTGGAGACCCTTTATAACCTGAAGGTGGGGGATGTCATTTCCATGAACAAACCCAAGGATGGAAATGTAAAGATTTTTGTGGGCCGCCAGCCCTGGTTTACCGGAAAGATGGGGGCCTATAAGAAAAACATAGCTGTCTGCATTGAAAAACAGATTTATGAGGAAGCTGAAAACGGGGAAAGTGAAGGGCATCTTAGACAAGAAAATACAAATTAAAGCGAGGATGAAAAAATGGAAAAAATTATGTTGGTAGATGATGCTGCGTTCATGCGGATGATGATAAAAAATGCTTTGACAAAGAGCGGTTACAGTAATTTTGTGGAGGCGCAGGATGGGGCAGAAGCAGTGAAAAAGTATGAGGAGGAAAAGCCGGATCTGGTTATCATGGACATTACCATGCCCAATATGGATGGCCTCCAGGCCCTTAAGAAAATCAAGGAGGGGGATTCGTCTGCAAAAGTTGTTATGTGTACTGCAATGGGACAGGAAAGCATGGTGGTGGATGCCATAAAATCCGGAGCAAAGGATTTTATCGTAAAGCCGTTTAATGCAGACAGGATTGTCCAGACAGTCAATTCCATTTTTGGAAAATAGGGAGGGATACAGATGGCGTTTTTAAGTTCTTTTGATATTGCCGCCTCCGGTATGAGCGCTCAGAGACTCCGGATGGATATTGCAGCGGAAAATATAGCTAATATTGACACCACGCGGACAGAGGCAGGAGGGCCTTACAGAAGAAAAGATGTGCTGTTTGAGAGCTACGGGGCCGGGTCCTTCCGGGAGGCTTTGCGCAGTGCTTCCCTGGGCAAGGGATTTTTAAGCAGGAATGCAGGGGTGAGGGTGGCAGGTATTATTGAGGATGACAGAGAGCTGAAGCGGGTCTACAATCCGGGACACCCGGATGCAGATGCACAGGGATATGTGAATTATCCAAATGTGGATTTATTAAAGGAAACAGTGGACAGTATGTCGGCTACCAGATCCTACGAGGCAAATGTGACGGCATTAAATGCAATGAAGGTTATGGCTCAGAAAGCGCTGGATATAGGGAAATAGAGGTATGGCAAGAAAATGAAAGAGCAAAAGGAGACAAACAATGGGCGCTTGTGATTTTACGGAAATGGAACTGGATGCCATAGGCGAGATAATGAATATCAGTCTGGGGGCATCGGCAACAGCCGTATCTAAAATGCTTGGCGAAACGGTAAATATTACCACTCCTACTGTCCGGGTATTAATGAGAGACGAGTTTGATTTTAAAAAACTGGAACCGGCGGTGGGGGTCGAGATTGCCTATGTAGAAGGATTAACGGGCAATAATGTTATGATGTTTGCCCTTAATGATGTCCGTATTATCGTAGGGATGCTCATGGGGGCGGAGATACCGGCGGAGGAATTTGAACTGGATGAGATTAATATGAGTGCAATATGCGAGGTTATGAACCAGATGATGGGGTCATCCGCAACTGCGCTTTCTGAGTTCTTTGGCTATGCCGTTAATATATCCACGCCGGTATCTTTTCCTGTGGAAAGTGAAGAGTGGTTTAAAGAGCGATTCTTTCCCCAGGGCGAAAAGATGGTAGTGGTACATTTCCTGCTTGAAATAGAAGGAAAGCTGAAAAATGAATTTTTGAATATTATGTCCACTGATTTGGTAAAGCATTTGATTGAGCCTTTTACGGAAAGCCTGAAAGAAAATGAAAGCCAAATCGCGGCGGAACCAGAAGATAGCGGGGCAATTCAGGAACCGGATTCAGCGGAAGAGTCAAAAGAGCTGTCAGCAAAACGGCAGGAGCAGCCGGTACAGGAGCCGCAGCCAATGGCACAGCCGCAGCCAATGGCACAGCCGCAGCCAATGGCAGAGCCGCAGCTAATGGCAGAGCCGCAGCCATCGGCACAGCCAGTGTTACAGCCGCAGCCCGCAGTATCACCCTCCGCTTTTACGGTAACTCCCGGATATCAGTCAATGCCGGTGGATTCAGGGATGCTGCAGCTGATAAACCAGATGCAGCAGTCTCAGATGCAGATGCTGGAACTGATGAAGGATATGAAGGAAAAGGGAAGTCGGGAAAGCACGCTGATTCATCCTGCCCAAAATAAGCCGCTGGAGGCAGGCGCCTTAAACGGAGAGGAGGAGACCGTAAACCAGGAAATGCTGATGAAGGTTCCATTGGAAATATCCGTGGAGATTGGCCGGACAAAAAAGCTGGTCAAGGATATTCTGGAATTGACCCAGGGCTCCCTGGTAGTGCTGGACAAAATGGCAGGAGAGCAGGCTGATTTATATGTCAATGGCCAGTGCGTTGCCAGAGGAGACATTGTTGTGGTGGAAGACAATTTCGGCATCCGTATCACTGAAATTATTGCCAGGAATTTAAACCCGGAGATTTTATAGTTATGGAACTTTTTTCACTATTCAGCGCCATATTTATGGTGGTTCTTGTGCTGCTGCTGGCCTGGTGGTTCAGCCGGCAGCTGGGCAGCCGTTATATGAAAGCGTCTTCAGACCAAAATATAAGGATTCTGGAACAAATACGTCTGGGGACAGACCAGCGTCTTCTTCTTATGAAGATGAGGGAGAGAGTGTTTCTGATTGGAGTCAGTCAGGCAGGGATTCAGCTGCTGGCTGAATTGGGAGAGGATTTTAAAGGAGAATATGAGGCCCGTATAGGAAAGGAACAGGAGGAAGAAAATGAATGATCTTCTGACAGGGCTTAATGGAGGCAATGTACCGGCTCTGGAATTGATTTTTATGATTACATTAGTGGCGCTGCTTCCATCCATTGTAGTCATGATGACTTCTTTTACAAGAACCATCATTATCCTTTCTTTCACCAGAAATGCAATGGGGATTCAGCAGACTCCGCCCAATCTGGTGTTAGCCGGGATTTCTTTGTTTTTGACCCTTTATATTATGGGTCCTGTTATTGGACAAATCAATGAGACCGCATATCAGCCCTATCTGCGGGGAGAGCTTACGCAGGAGGAGGCTGTGGCTCAAATGTCTGTTCCAATGAAAGAATTCATGCTGCGCAACACGGAAAAGGAAACATTAGATCATTTTGTGGAAATGTCCGGAACAGAGATAAGGGAGGATGTAACGGATTATCCAATGACCATAGTGACTCCTGCTTTTATGACCAGTGAACTGAAGCGCGGATTTATGGCAGGCTTTCTTATTTACCTGCCGTTTCTCCTGATTGATATTGTGGTTGCCACAACGCTTATGTCTATGGGGATGGTCATGCTGCCTCCCACAATGGTTTCATTGCCCTTTAAACTTTTGCTGTTTGTAACTGTTAACGGATGGGAACTGCTGTTTTCCAGTATTGTGAGAAGCTTCCGCTAGGCAGGCCGGATGGGAGGTAATTATGAGCAACGTCCAGGTATTGGATGTAATGTACCAGGCATTACAGCTGATGATGAGGCTGTCGCTGCCCTTTTTGATCATCAGCATGGCAGTTGGCGTGCTTGTTGCTATTTTTCAGGCAGCAACGCAGATTAATGAACAGACGATTACGTTTGTTCCAAAGTTACTGGCTATTTTAGGGCTTCTTGGAGTGTTGGGCAGTTCCATGCTGGTAATGCTCCAGGATTTTGTCAGGATGATTTTTGAAATAATAGCCGGAGGATGATAAGGGATGTTTATATTATTTTCCTTGATTGTCATGCGGATGAGCGGGGCAAGTGCATTAAACCCCATATGTGGAAGAAACAATTTCCCGTCTTCTGCAAAAGCCGCTTTTGTGTTTGTATGTTCGCTTATGCTTTACGCCGGCATGGGGCAGGCTCTGGAACGCGAACCCTCCGGTCTGATAGAATACGGTGTGATGCTGGCGTCAGAACTGTTATTTGGGTTTATTTTAGGCTTTGGAATGGAATTATGCGTTCTGGTGGTCCGTTTTGCCTCGTCTGTCATGGATTATATGATGGGACTTAACATGGCGCAGATTTACGATCCTCAGTACAACTCCCAGATGACAATTACATCAGGAATGTACTACGCATTTTTGATGCTGCTTTTTTTTGCTGTTGACGGCCATTTGAAGCTGTTTGGGATTTTTTTCGCCGCGGCCCGTTTCATACCCTTTGGTTCTGTGTCAATAAGGCCGGAGCTGTCGGAAGCGGTATTGAAGATATTCCAGGACAGCATCCTGATGGGGCTTCAGTATGCAATGCCTCTTATTGCAATGGAATTGGTAGCGGAAGTGGCAGTGGGGATTATTATGCGTATGATTCCCCATATTAATGTGTTTGTTATCAATTTTCAGATGAAGATTATTGTAGGAATTTTGATGCTGATGTTTTTATTCAGTCCCATGTCGGATAAGCTGAACATGATAATAGATACCATGTTCCGGTCACTTTGGAGGCTGGCGCTGATGATGAGGTAATTGTCCGGAGAAGGGAGTGGTGAAGGGTGGCGGATAACGGCGGACAGGAAAAGACCGAACAGCCTACCAGTAAACGCCGTAAAGATGCCAGAAAAGAAGGAAATGTATTCCAGAGCAAGGATATTGCCACGGTTGTAATGCTTTTGGGGATTTTTTTTGTGATGCGGCTGCTGATGCCGTTTATATACCGCAATATACGGGATTATATGAAGTTTGTGATTGACAGTATCAGCCTGGAACAGGAGTCTGTCCTGGCATACAGGCTTTTTGCAGCCACAGCAATTACATTTTTAAAATGCAGCCTTCCTCTGCTCCTTTCCTCCATGGCTCTGGGAATTGCGGCTCATGGGGTCCAGACGCGTTTTAATATATCATTTAAAACATTAAAGCCTAAATTTGACAGGCTTAATCCCATCAGTGGAATAAAAAAAATGTTTGCTGTAAGAAATGCGGTGGAGCTGCTGAAGAACCTGCTTAAAATAGCAGTACTGGGAGTCCTGCTTTTTAACCTGATTAAAGGTGATATCGTACAGGTGGCCCGGATGATTGATGTGGAGCCCCTGAATTCATGTATCCATTTGCTTCAAATGGCGTTTCAGTTAATTCTCAAGGTCTGTATGGTATTTATAATTGTGGCATTTTTTGATTTTCTGTATCAGAGATGGGAGTATGAGAAGAATCTGAAAATGACCAAGCAGGAAGTTAAGGATGAATATAAGCAGACGGAAGGGAATCCTGAAATAAAAGGGCGAATACGCAGGATTCAGAGACAGATGGCCCTTAGCAGGATGATACAGAAGGTTCCGGAGGCTGATGTGATTGTAAGGAACCCCACGCATTTTGCAGTGGCTCTGAAATATGACCCAAAGCGCCATGGGGCGCCGGTGGTATTGGCAAAAGGCCAGGATGAGCTGGCGCTGCGCATTGTAAAAGCAGGAGCGGAAAACGGGGTTTTTATGATTGAAAATAAACCCCTGGCAAGAGCCTTATATGCTTCCTGCAGGCTGGACCAGGAGATTCCCGCGGAGTTTTACGGCGCGGTAGCAGAGATACTTATATATATCTACAGGGCCAGCCACAGGGAAGACATGTTCCAATAAAACCAGGATGGAGTTAGTTTCATGAAAAAGATACTTAATTACACGGTTGTGCTGTTTGTGCTGACCATCATACTTTTATTAATTATACCGCTGCCGGCCGGAATGGTGGATGTTGCAATCATATTAAATATGGCTCTTTCCATGATGATTCTGGTGTCTACCATGACAATCCGGGAACCCCTGGAACTTTCAATTTTTCCATCCCTTCTTCTGGTAACCACTCTTTTCAGGCTTGGCATCAATGTTTCTACAACCCGGAACATTCTTTCCAATGGAGGTTCCTCAGGCCAGATTATAAAAGCCTTTGGTGATTTTATCCTTCGCGGGAATGTGGTAGTGGGTTTTATCATTTTCCTTATTATTGTCTTAATGCAGTTTATTGTCATTACAAAAGGAGCTGAGCGCGTTGCAGAGGTAGCGGCCAGATTTAACCTGGATGCCATGCCGGGGAAACAGATGGCCATTGATGCGGATTTGAGCTCCGGCCTTATTAACGAGCAGCAGGCAAAGGATCGCAGACAAAAGGTTCAGAGAGAGGCGGACTTTTACGGCGCAATGGACGGCGCCACAAAGATAGTTAAGGGAGACGCCGTCATGTCCCTGATTACAACGGCGATTAACTTAATCGGGGGAAGCGTCATAGGCATCCTTCAGTCAGGAGGCAGCATTGGAACGGTATTAAATACATATTCTATTGCAACCGTGGGGGATGGACTGGTGTCCCAGATCCCGGCTCTGCTCATATCTGTTTCAACGGGAATGATTGTAACAAGAGCTGTCTCTGACGGCAGTCTGAATGAGGATATCTCCAGACAGTTTATGTCACAGCCCTATGCCATTATGATGAGCGGTGTGGTAATGGCGGTCCTGACTTTTATCCCGGGAATGCCTGTACTGCAGCTGCTTATTATCTCCGCGGCTTTAATATCAGGGGGATATTATCTGTCCAGAAAAGTGGCGGAAGCCTCCTATGCTCCGGGAGCGGTGCTCTATCAGGATTCCGAGGCGGTTCAGGAATCCCAGGCAGAAGCCGCGGCGTCTAATGCTGTTGCAGAGGACGAGTATTTCAAGGATGTCAATAATGTTTACACACTATTGACGGTGGAGCCCATAGAAATGGAATTTGGATACAGCCTTATTCCACTGGCTGATGAATCAGTGGGAGGAAGGCTTATCAGCAGGATTGTCATATTCCGCAGACAATATGCGCAGGATATGGGGTTTGTGATACCATCCATCCGGCTCAGGGACAGCTCAGGGCTCAGCACCAACCAATACTGCATCAAGATAAAGGGAGAAGAGGTGGCAAGGGGCGAGCTTTTGGTGGATTATTACCTGGCTCTGGAACCGGAACATCCGGAAAAAGAGGTGGATGGAATTGAGGCAATTGAGCCGGCTTACGGGATTCCCAGCCGCTGGATAAGGCCGGAGGACAGGGAACGGGCGGAATTGTACGGATATACGGTCATTGACCCTCTTTCCGTTATGGTTACGCATCTTTCAGAAATCATACGGCAGCACGCTTTTGAGCTTGTTACAAGACAGGAAGTAATCCGCTTAATCGAGAATGTGAAAAAGACTTCTCCGGAACTGGTGGAGGAAGCCTTCCCGGGCCTTATCTCCTACAATCTGTTTCAGCGTGTGCTCACGGCTCTCTTAAAAGAGGGGGTGCCGGTCAAGGACCTGGAGACCATCATAGAAACCATGATAGAAACCATATCTGAGGCAGGTCTTCCCGTCAGGGATTTTGACGGAATTATTGAGCAGATACGGATAGCGCTGAAACGGACCATTACCAGACTGTACTGCGAGGATGGAAGCATGAAAGTCATTACCCTGGATACGGAGCTGGAACGCACCATGGCAGGCTCTGTACAGAAAGGTGAGAGCGGAATGTATCTGGCCCTGCAGCCGGATATTCTCCAAAGTCTTATAAGCCAGCTGGCTGAACAGATGAAAAAATTTAATGGCCTTACACAAAACCCGGTTATTCTGACCTCACAGGTAATGCGGATACATTTTTACCATTTAATTGAGCAGTTCTATCCGAAAGCGCGTGTTCTGTCATTTAATGAGATTGCAAACAATGTGCAGATACAATCAATCGGCAGCCTTAGACTGGAGGAGACCAGGAGCCATATGTGATGATAGCGAAGGTGATTATGATGCAAAAGGGAATGGAAGAGATGACAAATGAGGAGCTGCTTGTCCTTTACCAGGAGAGCAGGGACCAGGGAATAAAACAGGAATTAACACTCCGGTATCTTTACCTGGCAAAGTCTGTGGCAATTCAAATGAACAATCTGTACTCTGATTTTATGCAGATGGATGATATCATTCATGAGGGGGTTATTGCAATCATGAAAGGTATTGACCGATATGATCCGGAACGGGACAGTAAATTTGAGACATTTATTTCGCGGCGCATACGGGGAACAGTGATAGATCTTATCCGCAAAAATAACTGGATACCAAGAAATTATCACAAGAACCGTCAGTCTATTGAAAATGCAAGGCAGTATTTGTATGAAAAGCAGGGGCATATACCTTCCGATGAAGAGATAGCAGGGTATTTGAAGATGAATCTAAGAAAATATCAGCGGATTCAGAGGATGAGCACCATGATGAATGTACTTTCATTGGATATGATTACACGGGGGGATGAAAACGGGCAGGCGATTCAGGTGCCGAGCGATGATATCGAGGGACAGCCGGAGGACATTTTTTTTAAGGGAGAAACGGTAAAAACACTGGTTAAGGCAGTTGAAAAGCTGAAAGAAAAGGAAAAGCTGGTTATCTCTCTTTATTATGTAGAGGAATTGAGCATGACGCAGGTGGCTCAGGTCTTAAATGTGAGCGAGCCAAGGATTTCCCAAATCCACAGCGAGGCGATTCGAAAGCTGAAAGCATACATGAAATCACATCTTGGATAATAAAAAGGAGGATGAAGCAAAAATGTATCAGGGTTTTTATAATCTGGCTTCTGGAATGCTTACCCAGAGCCGGAACTTAAATGTTATCAGCAATAATATGGTAAACCTTCAAACCGCTGGTTATAAGCGGGATAAAATGGTTTCCAGCACCTTTCAGGAGGAGATGCTTTACCGTACCGGAAGGCGCGATAAAGGAACGGCTGAACCTCTGGCCTCCACATCAAAGATTCGTACAGCTTCCAGGACCTATGTGAATTATGAGCAGGGAAGCTATGAGCCTACGGAGGGCATCTATGATTTTGCAATTGGAGGAAAGGGGTTTTTCTGTATACAGACGCCAAATGGGATTCAGTATACCAGAAACGGTTCCTTTGCCGTGGATTCTGAAGGATATCTTGTACTGGGGGAAAACGGCAGGGTGCTCTCAGCCGGCGGCCAGCCCATTCGGATTCAGAATGAAAATTTCACAGTGGATGATAAAGGGCGCATTACAGCCTCTGAACAGACGGATGGAAGCGCGGAACAGATGAATCTGGGGACGCTTCAAATAGTGGACTTTGGGGATTACGGACAGCTTCATAAGGAGGATAACGGGCTGTTCTCCGCAAACCAGGCAGGGGCGCAGGTAAGTGGGGAAGAAACGCAAATTCTCTGGAAGACGCTTGAGAAATCAAACGTTGACATGGTGGATGAAATGACTGCAATGATGTCTTCCCAAAGAGCGCTTCAGAGCGCGGCTCAGGTATTAAGAATGTATGATCAGATTATGGGAAAATCTGCATCTGACGTAGGAAGGGTATAAGGAGGAAGGAATATGAACCAGTCATTTTATGTGGGAGCTGTTGGCGCCGGAAGCTGTACGGAAAAGCTCAGCGTCATTGCAAATAATCTTGCCAATGTAAATAACAATGGATTTAAGCCTAAGACAGCTGTTTTTTCCGATCTGATTAACTACAATCTCAATGATTCCACTGGCGTTGTGACACAACTGCAGGCAGGAGCCGGTTCACGTGTTGAAAGGACATATACCAGTTTTGACAGCGCGGGAATTACTCAGACCGGGGAGCAGTATGATTACGCAATTTTAGAGCCCAACGCATTTTTTAAGGTCCAGGACCCGGGAACAGGGGCAGTCAGTTATACCAGAAACGGACACTTTCATCGGGCGGAGCGGGAGGATGGCTTTTATCTGATGACAGATTCCGGAAAGCTGGTTTTGGACCAAAACAGCCAGCCGCTCAAACTGGAAGTGATGGATGTGGAAGAGCTGCGGGCGGAGATGGAAGAAGGGTATGAGAGGGATGAGGATGTAACGGACGAGGACGAGAAGCCAAAGGTCAGTCTATATACGTTTCAGAATCCCAGCAGGCTTGTGAGCACGGGCAGCCAGGAGTATGTTCCCAGGGACGGGGGCGTGGAAGCGGTCCTGATAGAAAAACCGGCCCTGGCGCAGGGGGCCCTGGAAGCATCGGGAACAGATATGGCCAAAGAAATGACCAGACTAATCGAATGCCAGCGGGCATTTTCCTATGCACTGCGCATGGTAATTACATCAGATGAAATTGAGGGGACCATTAACTCTCTGCGGGGATAGGGAATGATGATGAATAAACGGTAAAGGTGGGATGGACATGAAGATTAATGATTACGGGGAGCTGAAGCTGCAGGAACTGGATGTGATGCGGGAAATCAGCAGTATTGGCACCAGCCATGCGGCCACGGCTCTTTCCAAACTTCTTCAAAAGGAAATACGCATTACCCTTCCACAGGTCAATGTCCTGGGATATGAGGACGCGGTGAACCGAATTGGCAATATTGAAGAAATCGTAGCAGCGACCCTGGTTAAAATGAGCGGGGACGTGGAAGGGCTGATGCTTTTTCTGTTTAACATGGAGTTTGCCAATACGCTGTTGGAAAAGCTTCTGGGAAAACGTTTCTCCAGTTTTGAAGAACTGGACGATCTGGCTTATTCCGCATTGGAAGAGGTGGGAAACATCGCGATCTGTTCTTATATAAATGCCTTTGCCCAGCTGGTGAAAATGGATATACGGCTTTCAGTGCCCAGCTCCACCGTGAATATGCTGGGCGGCATATTGACGGTTCCTATGGCGGAGTACGGATATGAGACAGATAAACTGATGTATTTTAACTCGGATTTTATTATGGATGAAACGCGGCTTTCAGACTGGCTTTTAATGCTTCCTGATATGAAGTCTTTAAATGATATTTTAGAGAAGTTAGGAGTCTTATAATGCAGGAGAGGGAACTGAGGGTAGGAATTGGAGATATGAAATTTACCAGAGGCACCGGGAAAATCATTACATATGCTCTGGGCTCCTGCATTGGAATCTCGTTTTGGGACCCCTTTTTACATCTGGGGGCTCTTCTTCATATTATGCTTCCTGAACGTCATGACGCGGAGGAGGGGAATATTTATAAATACGCTGATTCCGGTATCCATGAGACAATCCGGAAATTAAGCGCTTTCGGCATGGTAAAATCCAGAACCGTGGTTAAAATCGCCGGAGGCGCGAAGATGTTTGAAATCCGGGGAAATGCGGAGTTTGGAAATATTGGCTCCAGGAATACTTTTATGGTAAAAAAGATACTGCAGGAAGAGAATATGAGGATTTCGGCAGAGGATACCGGCGGCGCCTTTGCAAGGACCATGATATTGGATATTGAAAGCGGTGATGTTGCAATCCGCACAATGGGAAAGCCTGAGCGGCATTTATAGAGGAGGTAACTGATGAAAAGGGAAAAGGAAGGAATTTTGCTTGAATCCGGAACAAATGAAATTGAAATCATGAAATTTACAATCCAGGATGAGTTTTACGGCATTAATGTGGCAAAGGTCAAGGAAATTATGATGAGTCAAAAGGTAAAATCCATGCCCCATGCCAATCCGTCCGTAGAGGGAATCTTTAAACCAAGGGATACGCTGATTACAGTGATTGACCTGGCATGCTATCTTTCAGGAGCGCAGGTGGAAAAAGGGGCCAGGGATTTATTTATTGTGACCAACTTTAATAAAATGACTGTGGCGTTCCGGGTTCAGGGGATTGAGGGAATCAGCCGCATATCCTGGGGAGATATCCAGAAACCGGATAAGACCATAGCCAATGGGGATGAAAGCATAGCCACAGGGATTGCCCAGTGCGACGGCCAGCTGGTTACTATTCTGGATTTTGAGAAAATCGTGGCGGAGCTTGCCCCGGAAACCACCATTCAGGTTTCAGAGGTAGATGCCATGGGGGACCGGCCTTTGAACGAGGCGCCCATTGTGATTGCGGAAGATTCTGTTCTGCTCAGGAAAATGATTGACGATTCACTGGAACGGGCAGGCTTTACCAACATACATAATTTTGGAAATGGAAAGGAGGCCTGGGATTATCTGTCATCCATAAAGGATGAACCCGATTTATATGAAAAAGTCAAGCTTATAATAACAGATATTGAGATGCCCCAGATGGACGGGCACCGTCTCACAAAGCTTATTAAGGATGATTCCAGGCTTAAGAAGATTCCCGTCATCATCTTTTCATCCCTGATTGACGACCAGATGCGGAGAAAGGGAAAGGAACTGGGAGCCGATGACCAGCTGGCAAAACCGGAAATCGGCCGTCTGGTGGCGCTGATGGATAAGCTTCTGAAAGAATATGAAGAGACAAGGGCAAAAGCAAGAGGGTAGTATGAATACGGAGAAGGGGAAGCGCACCATATTCCGGATGCTGCCAGCTGTGGCTGCTTTTTCCCTGCTCTCCCCCTTCCATTCCCTGGCCGCAAAGGGGACCTGGGAACTTCAGGAGGATGGAAAACGGTGGAAATACATGTATTCTCCCGGAGAACCTGCTGTGGACCAATGGATTGAGGACCAGGGAAAGGAATATTATGTGGATTCCAATGGATACATGCGCACAGGATGGGTAACTGACAGGAAAGACAAGCAGCGCTATTACATGGGGGAAGACGGAGCGAAATGTTTTAATATCTTTACCCCGGATAACCATTATGTGGGGCCGGAAGGAGTCATACTGGAGGAGTTTGACACTTACCGCAGGAAGGTATCAAAGCAGCTGAAGACATTTGTTGATAAAAAGGCGGCCGATATGGTACAGCCCGGTTTTCTGCTGGCGGATTTAAACGGGGACGGATACAGGGATATTGCGGTATTTGACAATGCAATATCATCTAAACGTGTTTTGCTGGTAGCAGTGTGGATGCCCGAGGATGAAGAACTGGCCGTCTCATCAAAGTCGGATCCCGATGCGGCGGAGCAATCCTTCCTCACCTATAATGCGGAACAACAATTAACCTATCTTACAATCGTGGAGGACAATGGGGGAAGAAATTATTTTTCCCTGAGGGAAGGGAGCTGCGATTTTGAGAATATATGGAGCCTGGAGCTGGAACAGGATGACTGGGGAGAGCCTGTGTATTATGTTAACGGGGATGAGGCGGATGCAGAGGAATGGGAGGAAGTGGCTGAAATGGCGCAGACCCAGGCTGGGGCGCCGTTTTCTGAATACCTGCTGCCGGTAAATGAGGAGAATATAAAACGGAAGGTGGATTGCAGTCCTTCTGAGAATGAGCTTGCCCTGTGGCAGCGTTAAAATGTATTTGAAAACAGTCCGGTTATTTTGATATGAACATACACGAAAGAATAGGGAGGAAATATTTTGGCTATTATCATAACTGTTTCTAATCAGAAAGGCGGTGTGGGAAAAACCACTACCTCAGCCGCGTTGGCTACAGGAATATCTTCCAGGGGCAGGCGGGTGCTGGGGATTGATTTGGATCCCCAGGGAAATCTGGGTTTCTGCCTTGGGCTTGGCTCCTCTGATATGTCCACAGTGCTGGATGCCTTAAAAGGAAAGCTTCCAATACAGGAAGCCATTATACGGACAGAATACTGTGATATCCTTCCCTCGGATATTACACTCAGCAGCAGCGGCCTGGAGCAGGGGAATTCCGGAAGAAAAGAATATCTTATGCGCGATGTCCTGATGCCCGTAATGGAGAAATACGATTATATTATTATCGATACACCGCCGGCGCTGAACCTCCTCACAGTGAATGCTTATGTGGTATCTGATTTTTTAATCATTCCCATGGCGTCCGATATCCTTAGTCTGGTGGGGCTGTCACAATTAAAGGAAACCATAGAATCCGTGCAGGAAAATCTGAACCCTGAATTAAATGTGCTGGGGATTTTATTAACCCGTTTTAACAGGCGGACGCTTCTTTCAAGGGATGTGCTGGAAATGGCGCAGCAGCTGGCCAGGCAGATGAAAACAACAGTATTTGGCACGAAAATACGAAGCGGGGTTGCAATTGCTGAAGCGCCGGCCCATGGGGAAAGCATTTTTGATTATAATCCCCGTTCAGCAGCGGTAAAAGATTATCAGGAGTTGATTGATGAGATTGCAGAGAGGATTCACTTAAAGGAGGCGGCGGGATATGCCAAAGAAAACGAATAAGACATCTCATGTATTGAGCCTGCTTACCAATGGCGCAGACCCGGAGGAAATTTCCGGACAGGATTTGTCCGGAGAAAGAAACACTAAAAAGCAGGAAAAGGCGGGGACGGAAGCAGCCCCCATGGAATCCGTGCAAAAGGTATCTTCCTCGGGAGATAAGATGGTAGTTGTGGTGGATGATCAGGAGGAGAATATCTCAAACAGGATTTTTGATGATTTGGCAAAGCAGTTGGAGAACCAGGAAGCGCAGGACAGGGCTCAGGAATATCAGAGCGGAGGTCAGGAACCGCTGGACGGGGGCCAGGATTCCGAACAGGAGGCATGCCACATTGAAAATGTTATGGAAAATATCATTACGCGTATGGATTTAAAAAAATATATGGAGCAGTACGGTGTGTGCATGTGCAGCCGCTGCTGCGCAGATGTAAAAGCATTGATTTTAACCAGGCTTCCGTCCAAATATGTTGTGGCTCATGAGGATTCGGTGGCTCCAATGATAGGATTCTATGAAAATAAATTTAAAGTCAGGATTTTCACTGAGATTCTGAAAGCCTGCCTGCAGGTCAAGGAAAAGCCGAGACACGGTTTATAAGCTGAAGTAAACCGTGCATGGGGCTGCCCGGTCAGGGCAGCACAGAAGTAATACATAAGATAAAGAAGAGTTCCAGGAGAGTGACCCCAATGTTGAAAAAACGTTTTGGCATAAAATCACGGTTTTTGACTGGTATTCAATGCAGTGTGGGAGTAGCGGTAATTGTAATAAGTGTTCTGGCAGCTGTGGTTACCAGTAATGGCGATACGGAAACGGCAGGAGAGGATTTAACAGCAATTGTACCATTAGAGAAAGATGTAATCGCATCCGTTTCGGGTGAACGCCAAGGGGGCGCTTCTTTGATAGCTGAGGAAGAAGAAACAGAAGAATACCTGGGAGAGATGGAGATAGCTGCTTACTGCAGCTGCGAAATCTGTATAAAGAAGTCCGACGGCTATCTTACCTATTCCGGGCAGAGGCCTGCGCAGGGGATTACTGTGGCTGCCAATCTTGAAGTTTTCCAGATAGGAGATAGGTTAAGGATTGGAGGACATGTATACGAAGTACAGGATAAGCTGTCGGCCAGGGCCAGAGAAACCCTGAGTCTGTATTTTGACAGCCATGAGGCAGCCCTGGCCTTTGGAAGAGCAAGGCTTCCGGTATATAAGATTCACCAGAAGGAAACACATGAAGGGATGCTGTTAGGGGTATTTGATATCACCGGTTACTGCGGTTGTGAAGTGTGCTGCGGAAAGAAGGAGAAATATTTAACAAAAACAGAGACCATACCAAGAGCCGGATATACTGTGGCGGCAGATCCAAGCATTCTGGAAATGGGTACAAAAGTGGAAATCGGTGGGATTGTCTATACAGTAGAGGATACAGGGGAGAGTGTGACAGGCAATGTGATTGACATTTATTTTGATACCCATGAGGAGGCGGTCAGATTCGGAAGGCAGAGGAAGGAAGTTTACTTAGTTCAATAATAGGAGATTTTTATGGAACGATTAATCTACGAAGGCCGTTTTCTTGTCAATACAGTAGGCGGGATTATGCGTCAGGATGATTTGCGGGAAATGTACGGCAGGGTAAATTGGGAAAAAATGTTTCGGGAAGCGGATTACCATAAAATTGCCAATATCATATATTTAGCTTCATTGGGAAAAGGCGACGAAATACCGGAGCGGTGGAGGGAACGATTTTTTGAACGTTATCAGAAGGCACTGAGGTTTGGGGATGTGTACAGGGAGGCTCAGCAGGAAATTTTGATGATGATGGAAATGATGAATCTTCCCTGTTTTGTTATTTCTTCCTGTGCTATCCGTGAATTATACCCGGTTCCGGAGATGGCGGCCTGCGGTCTGCTTAAACTTTTGGTGGATGAAAAGAGTTATGTGCTGGCCAAGGGGTATATGGTGGATTTGGGTTATGAGACAGATTATTCTTATAAGGGATATGGAGAACATATGAAGAATGCAGCCGGCTTTGATATGGAGATTTATTATAAGCTGCCTTTACGCACCAGGCTGTATGATAAAAATATGAAGCTTATGCTGGAGACCGCGCCTTTTTGGGGCAGATATAAATATGTGAGGGGCTTTTCACTTGAAAATCAATTTGTGTATATGCTGGCAAGCGCGGCTTACGCATATGTAACAGATGCGCTTTTAATTCGCAATGTATTGGATTTGTATGTGTTTCACAGGATGTGGAAAGAAAAAATGAATATAGAATCCATTGAGAAACGGATGGAGGGCTTTCGGGTTGATGAATTGGGAAAGAAAATCCTTCAGATTGCATATATGTGGTTTGGGAGCAAAGGTGAAAAGGCATCTGACGGCTTGCCTGAGGATATAAAAGTATACGATATACTGGAGAACCGGATTTTGAGCAGAGGTGTTCTGAACAATGAGACGGACCAGCAGGCATTAGAACTGGAGCGTTTAGTCCAACGGGAAATTAATAGGGAACAGTCCCGGGAAAAGAGGATTGCATTCATTGATAAGTGGAGAAAGAGGCGGAAAAATATAGGACGGATGTTGAGATGGGTATTTCCGGAACATAAATATATGTGTGTTATCTATCCCGTACTGGAGGATTTTCCGATTCTTTTGCCAATCTGCTGGATATGGAGGGGAATTCGGCAGTTAAAGGGATTGCTCATAAGCAATCTGTTTAAAAAGAAGCCGGATTGATATTATTCCCGGACTTCCTTTCTGTGCTGTTCCAATATCTCCTGCAGGGAATGGATGGAACTGATGGAAGGAAGAAGAGATGCTTCGTTTGTTTTGGCTGCAATAGCCAGCTCCTCCCGCATGATTCTGATATCTTTGGGGGCGTCAATTGCCAGACGAACCCCCATAGATGAATTTTCAATCACTGTAATTCTGATATAATCCCCTATTAAAATACTTTCATTCGTTTTCCGGTGCAGTATCAGCATGGCAGTTACTCCTGTCTTGTGTTTTTTTTGTAATGCTGGAAAAGGTATTCAGCTTATGGCGGTATCCGTAATCGGTGTTTTCTAAAATTACCTGACGGGCCGCTTTTGTTTTAGGATTGATAGCCAGCGGGCATTTGAGGTTGACAGTGTCCTCAAGGTAGTTGTCTTTTATAACACATACTGCATAATAGGAAAGCTCATTGCAGTCTTGTGTATCCAGTGCGGACAAATCTTCCGCTGTAAGGACAGGAGAATAATCCGGGCATAGAATGGTTGGCGCAATGACTACAAAAGCCACCTGGGAGTTTTCAACGGACTGCATTAAAAGCAGGGAGTCATTATCCTCATCCAAGCGGAGAGGAAGAAATTGTTTAAGTTCAGGGAAGCCAAAGAATCCGTCTGCCACCACAATTAAATCGGACAGATTATATTCGATTTCTCCATAATAGTCGGTTTGCGTTTTCATGAAAAGTCTGCCTTTCTTTGATGCTGTTTATGCTTGTATATTAATCGTGCTTCCTATGGTGTTCTTACGGGGAGGCACATAGTTAAATTCACCGGTGTACTCAAAACGAATTTCAGGGTACTGTGTCACAATTGTTACAGACAGGGGCGGGATGTAAGAAAAGTCGCCTTTTGCTATGCGGAATTCAAAAGCTTCTCTTTGGACCAGGTATTCTGAAACGGTCTCCATGGAGGCTGTCCCAGGCGCTGCGGATTCCCCGGCATCAATTGGAGTAAAGCTTGTCATTGAGGCAGAAGGATAGCCGGATGCAGACGCTGTGCCGGAACCCAGGCTGTTTTTTTGATTAACAGCCTGGAAAGAGGATACCCCCTGGGGTAATCCGGTACCCTGTGACGGGACGGGCGCAGGGGAGCCGGAAGGGAATGCCTGCCTGACCTGACTTATAAAATCAAAACCGGAATAACTCCCCCTGCCGCGGTATTGGTGCTGGTACGCACGATGAAGGGATAATGCCTTCTGCCGTTCTGCTGCCACCCTATCAGATGGAACCAAACGGGCATTCTGTGTAAAACGAATGGATTCAAAGGGTATCGAAGTAACCTTGATAAGCGTTCCCATGATATCACCTCCAGTTCGAACATGGGAATCAGCGCATAAAATCAAATAATGATGTTCCTATCATATAGGAACCAACCTTTAGCGCGGCTTGGTAGGATTGCTGATAGGAATACATTTCAATGATTGAATCATAGGGATCCGCCCCCAGCTTGTTTTTGTATTGCTCTGTCAGGCTTACCTTGTCTGTTGTCAGTTTATCCTCCACATTTTCCAAAATGGCATATTTGTTGCCCAAATCACTATATACCGTGCTGAGCCGGTGCTCGGACACAGTCATTGTATCCATGATTGCCCCAAGGGATTCTGAAAATTCGGTTTTGCTCCCGCCGTCCATGTAGCCGTTTACTGTCTGCACGGCCCGCCCCACTAATCCAATGGGGCTGTTGTTTAAAAGATCCTTTATTTGATTCCGCAGGCCGGTCGGGTTCGATTGGTCCATTGCCCTTACAGCATCGGAGGACAGGCCGGTGATAGCGTTCAGGCCGCCTGTATAGGTATCCATCAGGGTTTCGCGGTCAGAGATTGTTCCATAGCCTATATCCATCCTTCCCTGTTCTTTCATGGAGCGGACAATAGCATCAAGCGTCTGGCCTTCATCCAGGGCAGCGGACCCTTTGCTGCCGCTGAATTCATACTTATAACTTCCGTCCGCCTGTTTTGTCAGGGTCATCACCATTTTAGTCGTTTCCGTATCACCGGAAAATCTGTGGGTATAAGTCAGGGTCTTTCCATCCGCGCTGAGGGAAAAGGGAGCAGTGGACACATCATTCCCTCCATAAATATAAAAATCCTGATATTGGGCATTTAAATCATTGGCCATGGTCTGCTGAAAGGCCAGAAGCTCATCCCTGGTAGTCTGCACCAAGCCGGGGTCGGCATTGTTTGCATCATTAAGGATATATTCTACGCGGCCCTTTGCTTTTGATAACCGTGACTGAATATCCCGGATGCCCAGCTCCTGCTGGTACAGGCGGTTTTTTACATCGGGTATCAGGTTCAATTTACTCAGTGTATCCAGATACTGGTTGTCGATTTTTTTTCCCTCATAGTAAGCAAGGGGGTTATCAGCTGCCTTTTCATAAGCCTTTCCACTTGATATCTTATTCATACTTTTATTAAGACGGCTGTGGACATCGTTAACAGAACCACTGAAATTACGGTAAGCCGCAGTAGTTGTAACACGCATAATAAACAGTACCTCCTTCTCTATATTATCTGCCTACCAGGCCGGTATTATTAATCAATGTATTAAGGGCCTCATCTAAGACTGTCATCAGCCGTGATGCCGCATTATATGCAGAAATGTAGGACATCATATTGGCTCCTTCCTCATCCATGCTGACGCCGGAAATAGAATCCCTGGAATTCTGAATGCCGTTTAACACGGTAACGTCTGTTTTCAGGGTATTGGAGTTATAACTGGAATCATTGGCCAAGACTGTGGAAATATTATTCATATAATCAACAAATGATTTGTTATCCAAATCCGCATATGTATCCGTCATGGAATTGAGCATATCCAAAATGGTGTCTGTGGGATTATTCCTCATTTCGTTAATATGGGCTTTGCCGCTGATCCAATCCTCACTTATACCGATATTAAGAGCCGTAATATCTGCCGTGGAGTTGTTCTGCTTATTGGCAAGAAGAACTCCGCCGCCTTTGCCGCCTGGTATAAAATCGTTTTTATCATTAATTCCATTTATGGTATCGGCAAAGGTTTTAGCCAGGGTATCCAGCCTGTTCATATAATATTGATAACCTCTTACATCATCAATAACAGCGGTTTGGTTAATCGGATTACCGGTACCGGTTTTTCCAAGCATATCAAGACTGGCCTGAATGGAGCCTCCGGACAGCTGGACCCCGGATGCGGAAGCGGATGCAGACTTCGTCCCGCTTGAAACGGCTGCCGTAAATTTCACAGATGCATTTGCGGGATCATCCTGACTCCCCCCGTCAATGGAAAGAGAACCGTAATTTTCGCCTTTTATGCCCTCTGTTCCGTTGACAAGTGTGAGGCGCTGCTGGCTGCCGTCAGCAGCTGTATAAAGGAGCTCCACCTTCAGGTCGTCCGGCCAGTCCTTTCTTCCTATAATATTGCCGTAGTGGTCGTATTCATATAACTCCTCCGGAGCGTTTTCCATGGTAACGCCGTCCGCGCCCAGTTTAACGCCGTCATGGTCACTGTCTTTAAAATAAGAAACCTCAATGGGGATATAGCTGGAAAGCGTATCCAGAAGATTGTTCCTCTCATCCTGCAGCTCCAGGCTTTGCTGTCCGAGAATCTGGTTTTGTTTAATCTGCCGGTTTAAATCCCCAATCTGCTGCAGAATCTGGTTGACCGTGTCTACAGCGCCATTCTCGCTGGTGCCTTTACCGTCCAGCTTTGAAAATTCCGATTTTTCAGCAGACTCAATCTGCCGCGCAGCGTCATTTAAAAGATTGGTGAGTTCGTTCATGCGGGAACGAAGGTTGCTTTCAAATACTGTGTCATGAAATTTGTCTAAATCCTGCATGTCAGTGAGGACGGCCTGAATATCGTCAATGGCCGTGCGGATCCCATCTATATTACTTTCATCAAAGGGCCTTGAAAGAACGTCCAGGGAGGTCTGCATGGATTCAGCGTAGCCGGCCTTTTTCATCTGGGTCCGGTACTGGGCGTCCAGATATGGGTCGCGTATTTGGGAAACCTTGTCCATGTGGACGCCGAAACCCACGGCTATCTCAGAACCGTTCATATAATGGGCAATGGGCTTTGTATAATTCAGGCTGGAGGTTTCCAGCTGCTGGCGGGTATATCCCGCCGTATTCATATTTGACAGATTCTGTCCGACTATATCCAGCCGCTTCTGATTCGCCTGCAGGGCGGAAAGAGCAGTGGAAAAACCGGCAAATGTAGCTCGTACCATATATCATGCTTTCCTTTCAAATAGTTGGTTTGCCTGTCCATGTTTCAAAAGGGCCTGCTGAAACTCAGCCAGACGGAGGGTAATCATCCGATCTGCGCTGTCCTTGGCATCCAGCAGAAGCTTAAGTTCCCTGTCCAGGTCTGTAAACAGGGGAAGCAGGCGCTCTTTCTGTGCTTTGGGTAATCCGGAAAGTATCCCGCGGAACGTAAGGTCTTTCCAGCCCATGGCTTCCATACAGCGAAGCCTGCTCTGCTCCAGGCCCCGCAGTTTGAGAAGAAATACCTGTTCCTGTTTTAAAAATCCATCCATTTTATCGTGCCGCCCTTCCGAAGCGGAAATTGCTTTCTGCTCTTCAATCTGCCGGAGTTCCTTCACGGTATCCGTAATCAGAGTGATGGAACAGGCGAATTCATTCAGCGTGTTATCCATATTCCCTCCATTTTTGTTACCGGTAGCCAAGCATATGTTCGGCTATGCGCCTGGAATCCGGCCTATAAGTCCCGGCCTCGATTTGCTGCTTTAAAGAGAGAATCCGTTCCCTGCCTGCGCCTGCTTCGAGCTTGACAGCTGTTTCATGGGCCAGGGCGCGGGCAAAGGATGCGTCATCCGGAGAATGAGAGGATTCCTTAAGGGATACCCTGTCAAAATCACATGTCAGGCGCCCCGCAGATGCTCTGGACGGATTTGCAGAAGAAGCGGGAGAAACGTAATCTAATCCTCCGGCTCTGTTTATATATGGTTTAATATTCATAAAAACCTCCTTCCCTTTATGGATGAATCCATTATCTCACAGACAAAACCAGATGTTTTGCCAGAATGAAGCTTCCGCATGCTTATTATATCGGCTCTTTTTTGCAGATAATAAGGCCTGAGTGAAAAACTATCTAAATATTTTTTAAATATAGTGCTAATGGAAAATGAAAATATGCCGATATTAAAATAGGAATAGAATGGTCTTTATTCATGGAGGTATTATGGCAAATATTTTGCAGGTAAGCAATATCCCTGTCAGGCCTGACAGAAATATACCGGACGGACAGAAAACCGGAGGCTATGAGGAAAGCCAGCAGGTTCACAATCCGGTGGATATATCCCGTGTTGTACGGGCGGACGGACAGGAAACAGAGGACGCAGGGAATACGGCATCAGGGAACAGTTACAGCGTTATAGACTATGAAAGCAATTACGGAGCTTTTATTAAAAAAATCGGAGAAGGGGTTCAGACATCCAGGCTGTTGGAACAGCTGTTTGCCCGAGAGGGGACCGGTCTTTTATCAGGGGATGCAGCCGGGGTGGGAGAACTTGTGGAACAGATGATGGCCTCAGTCCGGCTGGAGACGCCGGAAGAGCTTTTATCCTTTTTTAAAGAACAGCAGTCTGTGCAGGCAAAGTTTTCAGGTGCCTTTTTTGACGGGCTGAGGAGTATCCTGGGACAAGGGGCGTCTGACAGCTTAAGGGAAGCCGTCCTTTCCTTTTTAAAAGTTTATAATGATTTTTCATCAGGGGAGCATTTTCTCCATCAAATGCGGTCCATTGCGGAGGATATAAACCAGCTGATGTTTCGGGGCTTTAGAGATGAGTTTGAACAGATACTGGATGGCATGGAGTGGGGGGCTGAAAATGGGGATACGGCTGCTAATACAGCGGTTTTAAATAACAGCCTGATTCCTTTTTTATCTAATTACATATCCAGGACCCATGACTATGGGGCGGTCAGAGATGCAATTATGCTGTTTGTTTTCCATGCCGTGCGGTATGAGAACGGAAGCAGGGACAGGCTGGCTCAGCTATATGAGCGCATGACCGGAAACCGTGAATATGAGCGTTTTGACAAAAACGGAGGGGATCAGGATCTGTCCCGGATTTTGGAGACCCTGAAGCAATCAGAAAGAGAAAGGGCTTTTTCCGACGCGTTTGCTGCCCTTCTTTTAAAGGGGGCAAAGGGACAGGGGGGATTGGAGAATGTCCAGCAGTTTCATAACGCGCTGGACGGAATGCTTTTGAATGAGAGCGTGTATATGCCTGTTTTGCATTTGCTGCTCCCTTTCAGGTTCAGGGAAAAGGACGTCATGTCGGAATTATGGATTAATCCGGATTCAGAAAAAGAGGGGGATATGGGGGGACGCAGGATTAAACTGCTGCTGAAATTTGATGTGCAGGATTTAGGGGGATTTCAGCTGTTTTTGTCCCTTCAGGACAGGAAGGTGGACATGCAGCTGGATGTTCCGGAAATTTTGGTTAAAAAGCAGGATGTAATCCAGAAAGGCATTGCCGAGATTTTTAAGAAAAACGGTATGGGAGTAAACCGTTTTCTGGTAAAGGGAAAAGACAGGGATATAGAAATCCAGGATGCTTTCCCGGAAATAAGAGAGAGGGGGCATGGAGTCAATGTCAGAATTTGACAACCTGATTAAAAAAAGAGCGGTTGCTTTAAAATACGATTCAAAGAATAACCGGGCGCCGATTATTGTAGCTTCCGGAATGGGGTATCTGGCGGAGAGAATTACGGAAGCCGCCGCTGAGGCGGGAGTACCTGTATACGAGGATGATTCCCTGGCAGTCCTGCTGAGTCAGATGAAACTGGGTTCAGCCATACCGGAGGAACTGTATCAGGCGGTGGTGGAAATATATTTGTATTTTTTGGATTATAAACCGGAGGAGGGGCTATGAAAATACGGCGGATAGGAATGGCTCTGGCCATATGTTTTCTGATGCTGGGAATGCCGTCAGAGGCAGAGGCGGCAGCCAGGCCCATCCATACTGTCAGCGTGAAAGTGAATTCCAAACTGGAACCGGGAGGGCGTCTGCCTTCAATCGGGATTGGGACCCGGAGCCTGAAGGACGGGGAAATAAGCGTTTCGGGCAGCAACAGTAAATATCATGTGACGGAAGCTGAGTGGGTGGACAAGGGGGATAAGGTAATCAAAGCCGCGGATGAACCGCGGATGAAGGTGACTCTTGAACCTGCTGATGTGGGTGAGGACTACTTTCTGGCAAGCTATAAGAAATCAGACGTAAAAGTCAGCGGAGGAACATTTGTATCGGCAAGGCGCGATGGAGACGCCCTGGTTGTAACCATTCGGGTAAACGGCGTAAAGGGAGAGTATGACCCGCCCCCTGATGCATTCTGGCATGAAGATAACCTGGGGGAAGCCAGGTGGGAGAAGCCGGAAAATACCTCGGGATATTATGAGGCGCAGCTTCTGAGGGATGGCAGGACAGTTTATAAACTGGCAAAAGTATCGGGCCTGCGCTATAACTTTTACCCCTACATGACGGAAAAGGGCATGTACAGTTTTAAAATCAGGACCGTACCGGAGACAGAGGCGCAGGTAAAGTACGGGAAGAAAAGTGAATGGATTGAATCAGGCGAGCTGGAGATTACGGACCGTTATGTTTCCGATGGAAAAGGACAGCAAAACAAAGAAAGCACAGTGGCAAAAGGAACAATGGACACCGTTGGCTGGACAGAAGAGAACGGCGTCTGGAGGTACCGTTATCCCAGCGGAGAATTGTGCCGTGGAAGATGGGCTGAAATAAACGGGTATTGGTACTATTTTAATGTGGACGGCATTATGCTTACGGGCTGGCAGCAGATTGGAGGCAGGTATTATTACTTATATCCCAATGGACAGATGGCGGTGGGCTGGGCCAGGCTGGACGGACTTTGGTATTTCTTCTGCACGGAACAGGAAGGAGAGAACCCGTTGGGCAGTATGGCGGCGGGAGGCTGGAGAGTCATAGGGCCGTATTATTATTATTTCAATGATGACGGCTCCCTTTACACCGGCTGGCTGTTTAAGGACGGACATTGGTATTATCTGAATACAGTGGATAACAGCCTTCTGGGAGCTATGTTTACCGGATGGATTAAGAGGGATGGAAAAACATACTTTGCGGATACAAACGGAGAAATGGCTGAAGGATGGTGCTGTATTGACGGAGCCTGGCATTATTTTTATCCGGGCTCCGGGGAAATGGCGCATAATGCAGAGATAAACGGATTCCGTGTAGACGAGGACGGTATCTGGAGATAAGGAGGCAGGGATGAAAAGAAGATATGGTCTGATGCTGGCATTTGCAGCGGCATGTATGGTTACGGCAAAGCCGTGTATTTACGCGGAGGGAGCCCAGTCCAGCGTGATTGAGAAGGTTTCGGTAAATCTGAAAACTGACTACGGGGAAGCGGGAGTAATTCCGGAGCCGGTAATCACTGTAAGCACAAAGGGCTGCACCCTGGAGGATATTCAGTACAGGACAGACTATGAAAAATGGAAACCGGGAAAAAAGGTGAGGATAGAAATCACGGTAAATGCAGATGACGGGAAATATTTTCCTGCTTCCCTTAACCGCTCTGAATGTAAGGTAACGGGAGCCGATTTTGTGTCGGCCCGCGCCCTGGAGGACGCGAGACTGCAGATAAAGGTGGATTACAGACCTGTTTCCGTATTGGGAGAGACAGAACGGGCGGGCTGGAGCAGCAGTTCCAAAAAGAAGGCGGTATGGAAATCAGTGGAGTATGCCCCAGGGTACACGGTAACGCTCTATGGGGATAATAAGGTAGTAAAACGGATGACAGTGGAATCCAACAGCGCTAATCTTGCGGAATTTATGGAAGATATGGATAAGACATATTATTATGAGGTCAAGGCTGTTCCGATTACTGCGGATGAAAAGAAGTATCTGAAGGAAGGGCAGTATGTATCCTCCACATCCCAGGAGTTTGACTGGGATGATTATGGGGAGGAAGAAAAAAGGACACAGAGACCGGACGATGGAGGGGAATTTAAGGGGGATTCCTACATAATGCCTGATGGAAGCAGGGCGTCCAATACCTGGAAAAAGGTTTCAGGCAAGTGGTATTTCTTTGACAGCAGCGGAATCCGGGTCAAGGGCTGGGTGCAGACAGGAGGCAGATGGTATTACATGGACCAGAACGGCGCCATGTGCACGGGCTGGGTTTCACCTGACAGCCATACCTGGTATTATCTGAATGAAAATGGAGAAATGCAGACGGGCTGGGTGCAGCCCTCCCCCGGTTCCTGGTACTATTTGAGGGAAGACGGCCTGATGAAGACAGGATGGCTGTTAGACGGGGAACGTTGGTATTATCTAAGAGAAGATGGAACCATGGCTGTGGATACAACTGTGGATGGATGGCAGATAGGGGCGGACGGCGCAGCATACTTGAATCCCTAAGGACCACCGGAAAGCGTAAATACCATAGAGAGGAGGACTGATTTACCATGGGATTAATTTCAACCGTGGCGGAAGCGGAGTCATTGCGTTTAAGGGCAGGCGAAAGCGGGAAGCGGGAAAAGAACAGCTGTGAATTTGGAAATATATTAAAGAACAGCGCAAAAAACATGGCAATGGACGCTATATTTGAACAGGCTGGAAAAACATTTGGACTGTCGCCGGACCTTCTGCGGGCAGTGGCCAAAACAGAGTCTGATTTTAACCCCAATGCAGTGTCGAAAGCGGGGGCAATGGGCGTGATGCAGCTGATGCCGGGCACGGCCAAAAGCCTGGGAGTTGCGGACCCATATGACCCATGGCAGAATATTATGGGAGGAGCAAAATATTTGAAAGAAAACCTGGATCGCTTTAAGGATGTGAAGCTGGCTCTGGCCGCTTACAATGCAGGTCCGGGAAGCGTTCAGAAATATGGGGGCATACCTCCTTATGAGGAGACACAGAATTATGTAAAAAAGGTAATGGGATATATGGGGGAAACCCTGACAGCTGACCGGGATGTCAGAAGTCCGTATAAGGGCATAGATGGGAACGGCATGGCGGGGAACAGCTGTTTCCTGGCAGGCTTTGACGTGTACAGAGGCTGGGGCGGAAACAGCCTGACAAACACACCAGGGGTATTTGAAAATCTGTCTTTCCGGCAGCAGGGGGACGAGATTGTTATGGATAAAGAGAGCTTTAACAGCCTGATTCAGATTCTTCGCATACAGATGATGATGAATGCAGGAAGGGAAATTGGAGTCATGGAGATTTGAATTAAATGGAAATAAATGAAAGAGATGCGGTTTTAAAAAATTGCAGCCGTTGTGCTGTATATAATCATAAAGGAAAACGTCTTGCTGAAGCCAGGGTGGTACATACAAATAATAAAATCTCCCTTTTTTTCACCGAATATGGGCTTTCAGACGGACGTTTTAGAACAAGAGTGGATTTTTTTGATGAAAGACGCGGGATGATTATAACGCTGAGCGAGGTTATCATACACAGAAATCCATCCTTTCCTGAGGAGGCGGAACCCTGGGCTGCGGAGTGCGTTATACTGGATGTAAAGCAGGTGGTGCAGCGCCAAAAGGATATCCGTGTAAAAATAAAGATAGATATTAAATTCAGGAAATGCAGCGATGGGTCTGCCTTTTTCGGGACAGTCCGGAATTTATCTGCCGGCGGTCTCTATATGACAACCAAAAAGCCGCTGTTAAAAGGAGAGAAGATTGCTTTTTCCTATAACTTCCGGACACTGGAACGCCCCTTTGAACTTGAGGTTTTACGGGTGGGACAGGCCGGAGGAAAAGGGTATGGGTATGGCTGCCGTTTTGTGGGGCTGACAGACGGCGGAGAAGCAGCGATT
Source organism: Enterocloster bolteae (assembly GCA_021772025.1). Lineage (GTDB taxonomy): Bacteria > Bacillota > Clostridia > Lachnospirales > Lachnospiraceae > UMGS1370. The sequence continues at coordinate 52,670 of JAETNT010000021.1, forward strand.
CGAGGCTTTGTATACAAGAAACAGAGGGAAAAGGGCTCTGAGAAGATATGAAAATCAATCTTGTGATGATTGTAAAAAATGAGGAGCGTTCTTTGGGACAATGCCTGGAGCAGGCCGGAGGGCTTGTGGATGAGATTGTAATAGCCGACACAGGCTCAACGGACCGTTCAGTGGAAATTGCCAGAAAATATGGAGCAAAAGTGTGGGAATATGGGTGGAAAGACGACTTTGCGGCAGCCAGGAATTTTGCCCTCAGGCATTCGGACGCGGAGTGGAATCTGGTATTGGATGCGGATGAGTATCTGCTGCCTTGCAGCAGAGAAAAACTGGAGCGGCAGATTTATGATTATTCCGCCAGATATGGTGGAAGATGGATCGGCAGCCTACTGCGCAGGGACTTTTGGAAGGAGGAGGGGAGGACAGAAAGCAGTCTTACTTATCTCCCTAGGCTTCTTCCAAGAAGGGCCTGCTATTTTGGCATTATCCACGAGCAGCCGGAAGAGACAGGCCCCTTTTTAAAGCTTCCCCTGGAAGCGGAGCACGATGGATACCTATATACGGATAAAAGCAGGCGCAATCTGGAATATTTAAAGAAAGCGGTCCGGTACTATCCGGAAGATATGTATTATAGGTTTCAAATGGCAGTTACACTGCGAAACGCAAACATGTCTCAGGAAAGCCTTTTCTGGTTTCGGGAATTTTATAATAATGCATCAAGGAAATCCGGGTATTGGTCAGAAGGTGTGGTTTCCTATCTGTACGCTTTGCTGGAGACCGGAACACAATCCGGTTTGTCCGAGGCTTTCGCGGTTGTAAAAAGGGAACAGTCATATATGCAGGACCAGGCGGATTTCTGGTTTGTATGCGGTTTGTTTTATATGAAGCTGGTGCTTTCAGATGTTTCATTATATATTGAGTTTCTGCCCAGGATTGAGGACAGCTTCCTGGAATGTCTTCGGATTGGCGAACGCCCGGGCGGCGTGACTGGTACCGGCTCTTTTAAGGCGGCATACAACCTGGCTTTATGGTATGAAGTATCAGGTCAGACAGAAAAGGCGGTAAAATATTATAAGGACGCGGCTGCCAGCTTTGAACCTGCCGGAGAACGGCTTAAGATGCTTATTTTTTAAAAATACTTATGTTTTTAACGAATATGCCGATATTAAAACATATGGAATATAGAATAAAGCAGAAAGGTGGAAGGACAGATGCGGATACAGAACAACATAGCATCAATAAATTCGGCCAGAAACCAGGGTATAGCAAAAGGAAAAATCAATAAAACTCTGGAAAAGCTGTCATCCGGTTATCGGATTAACCGAGCCGGAGATGATGCGGCAGGACTGGCTATATCGGAACTGATGCGCAGCCAGATTGCAGGGCTGGACCAGGCCATGCGCAATAACAACGATGGTATCAGTATGACCAACACTGGTGAGGGAGCGCTTCAGGAGGTTCATTCCATGCTTCAGAGAATGAAGACTTTGGCTGTCCAGGCAGCCAATGGTACATATGATTCAGTAGCCAGGGCAAATATTGATATGGAGCGTCAGGAACTGCTGGGAGAGATTGACCGTATCAGCCAGACAACTGATTTTGCCGGAATACCATTGTTTGGAACCGCAGAAACAATTCCGCCTGGCTTCACACCGCCGGAATTAAAGGATAACATAGTGCTTCAGATTGGTCATTCATCGGAAGAAACCATGGATGTGGGTCGGTATTATATGGGAAGCAAAGAATTGCTTCTGGATAAGGTCAGCTTTCGCAGCGGAGAGACTGCCAATGAGGCAATGGGAAAGATTGACGCGGCAATTGAAGCGGTGGCTGACGTAAGGGCATCTTTCGGGGCAACTTTAAACCATCTGGAGCATACCAATAATAATTTAGGAGTGACAAAGGAGAACATGACGGCTGCAGAAAGCGGGATACGTGACACGAATATGGCTGAGAAGTTTACAGAATTTACTACGGAAAATATATTGCTTCAGGCTGCCAATGCCATGCTCTCCCATGCAAATAATCTGCCGGAATTTACGCTTCGGCTTCTCCAGGGCTAAGTAATCAAGAGAAAAGTAAGCGATAAAACCCTGGTGTGTATGGTAATATATGATTTATTAATGCGGGGGAGAAAAAAATGTTTAAAGACTTAAAAGTCGGAAGAAAGCTGCAGATTGGATTTGGAATTGTTTTAGGGTTTAATATAATAGCTGTTTTAGTTACAATTATGGGATTTAACCGCATGTTTAATAAGCTGGATCAATTTTACCGCGTACCCTATCCATCGGTAAAGGCGGCTGTGGAAGCGCAGGCGCTTACAAGGAAGATTCAGCTGAACGTGTACCGTTCTTATGAACTTGATGATGACGCTCAGATTCAGTCAATCATGCGTGAGATTGAAGGCGAGGCGTCTGCGCTTTCCGTTACGCTGGAAGCTCTTAAGGACGCATGGAATGGCAGCACGGCTTTATGGCAGGCGGTTGAGAACACGTCTGCAAATGTAAGCTCCCTCCGCGGCAAAGCGGTGGAGTATATCAGTGCGCGGGATGACAAAAACGCCCTTCTTGTAATTGAGGGAGAATACAGGCAGGCCTGCGGGAATTTTGATACGGCGCTTCAGAACGTGATAGAGGAGTCTCAGAAAAGTGCCCAGTCTTATTATGATTCCGGAGTGGCTACCGTCCGCATGAGCTATGTTTTTTTGTCTGTGTTTTCCCTTATGCTTTTGTTTATTACAGTTATTATAACCCAACGCCTGACCAGGGAATTGGTTTTTCCTATAACGGAGATAGAAAACGCTGTCAGAGAAATGGCCAATGGAAATATGGGCTCTAAGGTCACTTATACTTCAAAGGATGAGCTTGGCGGACTTGCGGAGAACCTGCGCTTTGTTTTATCCACATTGTCTGCATACATCCGCCATATATGCAGCCGCCTGGACTCAATGGCTTCCGGAGATTTTACTATAGAGATGGATATGGACTATCTCGGCGAATTTGCATCCATCAAGGATTCCGGGAACAAGATAATCAGCACCTTGAATGACGCCCTGAGTCAGATTCACCGGGCCTCCAACCAGGTGGCCAGCGGATCAGAGCAGGTATCCAGCGGCGCTCAGTCCCTTAGTCAGGGAGCAACCGAGCAGGCAAGTTCCATTGAAGAGCTGGCAGCTACAATTAATGAACTGTCTGAGCAGGTTAAGCAGACAGCCCAAAATTCCGGCGACATCAATGTGCTGGTGGAGGCTGCGGGCAATGGGGTAGAGGGCAGCAATCAGCAAATGAAAGAAATGATGTCCGCAATGACAAGGATTAACGAGAGTTCCAGTGAAATTGAAAAAATAATCAAAACCATTGAGGATATTGCGTTCCAGACCAATATCCTTGCCCTGAACGCAGCAGTTGAAGCAGCGCGGGCAGGCACTGCGGGAAAAGGCTTTGCAGTGGTTGCCGATGAGGTTCGGAGCCTGGCATCCAAGAGTGCGGAGGCTGCAAAAGATACAACGGTATTGATTAACCACTCGTTAGAAGCAGTGGCAGAGGGGACACGGATTGCCAGGGAGACACAAAGTTCCCTGCTTAATGTTGTTGAAAAAGCCCAGAAGATTACAGTGGGTATGGCAAAGATTACGGAAGCGGCCAGTATGCAGGCTGAAGGAATTGCCCAGGTAACTACGGGAGTTGATCAGATATCATCTGTTGTACAGACTAATGCAGCTACAGCCGAGGAGAGCGCGGCAACAAGCCAGGAATTGTCAAGCCAGTCAAGCCTGCTTAAGGATCTTGTAGGCCGTTTTAGACTGAAGGATATGCGCTGACTTTTTTTGATAAAAAAATGATATGTAAGGAGATTCACAGTATGGTTGATTTATTATTTTATATGGTGGCAGCAGTTGCTATAATCGGGGGAATTATAAAGATTGTGGCAAAAAAGAAGAAAGATAAGGAAGACGAAAAAGAGTAGCAGGATACGGAAAAACTGAGTCCAGGCCGGTCGGAGCGGTATTTATGCTGCTCTGGCCGGCCTTTCAACTTTATTGTCTTTCTTCCTTATTGTTTTCTAAAAAATGCCGATAAAATAAAGAGAAAAGTAAAATCAGTATGAGATGAAAGGAGAACGGAAAATGGCAAGTGTATCTGGCGCAACGAGCAGTTTAGGAAATACGAGTTTAAGGGGATATGGCGGTCTGTCCTCCGGTATAGACCGCGATGCAATAATTGAGCAGATGACAGCAGGGACTCAGGCAAAGATAACCAGCCAGAATAAGAAGATGACAAGCCTTAGCTGGAAGCAGGAGGCGTATCAGTCTGTCAGCGCAAAAATTCTGGATCTGCAGGATAATTATTTTTCGTACAGCAGCGGCTTTAATCTGAAGGATGCTTCTGTATTTGCAAAAAACCGGGTGACGGCATTGGGAAAAACAGATGCGACTAAGTTTGTATCAGCCAGCGGAAGTTCAAGCATGACAGATTATATGTCCATATTAGGTGTAAAGCAGATGGCATCTTCCACTACGCTGCTGTCAGCCGGCAAGCGGGCCCAAAGTATTAAGACCGGGATTACGGAGGACAGCCTTACAAATGAAGTTTACAGAACATCAAAGTTAAAAGGAACCAAGCTGGAATTCGGCACCTACAGCGTAACGGATCACAGCTTTAAATCAGCCGGTACCTTTACTTTCCCGGCTTCCTATACGGATAAGGATGAGAATGGGAAAGAAATAACAGTCACGCTGGATTATACCTCTGATATGGATGCAGTAAATAGCGAGACAGGCAGGCTGTTTGGGGAAGAACTGGCAGAGGGATTAAATAAGGCTCTGGCCCAGTCCAGCATTAAGTCGGGAAATGACAAACTTGCAGATGTAGCAGAGTTTAAATATGAAAATGGAGTTATGAAGCTGTCAGAGAAGAACGGCAAGACAACGGATCTTGTCATTCGGTCATCCTCCAGCGCATTGAAGGCACTGGGCTATGATTCGGAGGGAAAGGACGAATCCAACGGAATCAGCCTGGAGAAGCTGGGAGAAAATCAGAAGCTCTTTAAAGATACATATGCATCCAGTGAGAATATGGTTGATTTTCTGAAGGGAAAGAAGCTGTCATTCAGTTTTGGCGGACAGACAAAGGAGATAGAGCTGGTAAAATCAGGCGAAAGCTTTGCCAGTTTGGATGAACTTCAGCAGACCATGCAGAAACGTCTGGATCAGGCATTTGGAACAGACAACATTAAGGTAGAGAATCAAAATGGCAGCCTGGAATTCGACCTGGGACCGGCGGCTTCCCCAAACCAAACACTTACCATTACCTCCGGGGACGCGGATGTAAGAAAGACACTGGGAATTCAGAAGGGGGCCAGTAATAAGCTGAGCGCGGAGAGCAGTATCCGTGATAATATCGATAAATTGCTGCCGGATGCTACAGATGAGGAAAAGAAAGCTTTTCTTGAGGATTTGAATCAAAATGGCCTGATTATTAACGGCGTCAGAATAAAGGGAGTTACAGCCGACACGTCCATTAACGGAATGATAGAAAAAATTAATTCAACGGAAGATGCCGGTGTAAAAGCTTCCTACCTTTCAAGTTCCAACCAGTTTGTTCTGGTAACATCAGAGACAGGCAAGGGAAGGGAGATTACCCTTGACGGCGCTTCAAAAGCCATTTTTGGAGCCAGGACTGACAGCGGAGAATTTGTGGACAGCAGCTTTAAACAAACAGATACCAACAAGGTAACCGAAGGCAGCCTAGAAGCAGGAAGAAACGCTGAGGTGCTTGTAAGCTATGGGAATGGGATAAAAACCCTTGTTGAAAGTTCCTCAAATACCTTTGACTTGGACGGTATGAAAGTCACTGTTTCCGGCGTTTTCGGAGATGTGAGGCAGGAGGACGGTTCATGGACTTCTGACACATCCATGGCAGTTACCTTCAGCGCATCAGCGGATGTGGACGGCGTGACCGAAGCAGTAAAGAAATTTTTTGAAGAATATAATGCAATGGTTACAGAAGTCAATAAGCAGATTACTACCAGACCGGATTCATCATATGGTCCTCTGACCGATGCCCAAAAGGCTGAGATGACTGAAACCTCCATTGAAAACTGGGAGAAAAAAGCAAAGGAAGGGCTGCTGTTTAACGATTCCACTATGCGTTCCCTGAGCACGGACCTGCAGTCCGTGATGACACAGATGTTAAACAGCGGAATCAGTTACCAGGACTTGGAGGAGATGGGGATTACCATGTCAGATGATTACTTGGACGGGGGGACCATAACGTTTAATGAAGCAAAATTCAGGGCGGCTATGACCAGTGATCCGGATAAAGTGTCAAATGTATTTACAGGCGGCGGCAGTGTGACTAAAGGTTTTACAAATATTGTAGAGGATACGCTGACCACATATGCGACCAGATACAGAAGTCAAAATGGAAATTCATACGGACGGCTTATTGAGGAGGCTGGTTCAGAGAAGATTCCTCTTTCAGTCATGAATAATCAGATTTACAGGCAGTTAAAGGATATGGAAGAGGTTCTGAACAAATATAAATCCCAGCTTTCCACAGAGCAGGACCGTTATATAAAGCAGTTTACTTCCATGGAAACATTGATTAATCAGATGAACAGCCAGTCCAGCTACCTGAGCCAGCTTTAGTAGTGATGAAAAGGTTTCCTGTTAGAAAGGGAATGCAATGAACAGTTATCAAAAATACAAAGAAAACAGTGTCTATTCCATGAGCAGCTGGGAACTGCTTGATTTATTGTATGAAGAGGCGATTGGACGCTTGAGGAAGGCTGACTTGGCTTTGGATGATAAGGAATATGCGTTGTTTGATGATTGCCTGAGACGGGCTTCCAACATTGTGAGGTATTTAATTGATATCCTGGATATGAAACAGCCAATCAGCTATGACCTCCGGAGGATTTACGACTATTTAATACTGGATATCAGCAAAGTAAAGGCGGGCCGGGAACGGGAGCAAAAGGAAATTGGAAGGATAAGCCATATACTCAGCGAGTTGAAGGATGCATTTGAGCAGGCTGCCAGGGAGGTAAGTGATGTACATATGACAGATAGGAGAGGGGTGCTGGGATAGACGGATATGGGGCTGGATTTGGAACAGGTGATGGTCTTGCTGCAGAGACGGTATAACTTCCTGAGAGAAATTAAACGTCTTACGGCTGATTTGCAGGACGCTGTCTCGCGGGAGGATTCCGTGTCAGCCGGTTTGATTCTCCAAATGCGTGCGGACGAAATGGAAAATATTGAAAATTGCCAGGAGCTGATTTGGAGAATGGCCGAAGAGGGACAAAGAGAAAATGAAGATATCCAAAGGCTTATGTCCGGGGAATTCCTGTCAATGGCAGAAGGGATGAGCTATGAAGAGGATAAAATCCTGAAGCTTAGGAAAAAGACGGCGGCCCTTATTAAAGAGATACAGGATGCGGACAAAATAGTAAATAAGAGAGCAGCTGGTACAAAGTCGTTTTACAAATAAAATGATAAAGCGCCACTCGAGGGCTTTATAAAAAATCAGAAAAGGAGGAATGAATATGGCGGTTAATGGATTATCCGGCAGCTATTACCAGTATCAAAACACTCTGAATATGCTCCAGCTGTCCAATGCAAGGCAGACATCGCGCTATCAGGCAGTGGAACCTGTGAACAGGGTGTCTTCCGCAGCCTATAGCAGCGGCTGTCATGATTTTCTAAGGAGCTATCAGAAAGAGCTTACATCTTTGGAAAGCGCGGCTTTTAAGCTGAAGGAAAGCAGCAGTAAGAATGTGTTTAATGATTACCAGGCAGCATCCACTAACAGCAAGGTGGCGGAGGTTTCCGGAACCTACAGCCTTAAGGGGGATACGGATATCAGCTTGAATGTCCAATCCCTGGCCCAGGCACAGCAGAATACCAGCGCAGCCCATGTGGGAGCGGAGGAAGTATCATTAGGAGATGATATGAACTTCGAGATAATGACATGTGACGGAAAGCGTGTATCTGTATCCATTGGAAGTACCAATGAGGACGGCACGACCAAAACATATCATCAGATGTATCAGGAGGCTGCACAATCCATCAATGCCCAGGCTGGCTCCAGCGTAAAAGCTTCTGTAGCAAATGTGGAGGGAAAGGTCTCTCTGGTCCTTACTTCGGGAAAAGAGGGGGAGGCAGGAGGGTTTTCTGTCAGCGGAGAAACCGGAGCTGCGGCAGGTGTTGAAAGGGCGTCTGTTTTTGCCCAGGATGCGGTATATAGTGTAACTGAGAATGGGATTACCACTGAGTTCCAATCCGCGTCCAACAGAATCAGTTTAGATTATGGCAGAATAGAGGTACAGCTGAAAGGAACCGGTGAAAGCAGGATTTATACAGGAATAGACGAGGACGAGGTGGTATCCGCTGTAAAAGATTTAGTAAACGGATATAATTCCGTACAGTCCCTGCTTCAGGGAAATTCAGACAGGGGAACTGGCGCAGCTGCCCACGCACAGGCCTTTGGCAGAGGCATGGCTGATGAGAAAACATTGGCGGCTATTGGAATTTCTTATAATAAGGATGGAAAACTGCAGCTGGATGAAAAGGAACTGAGAGAGGCTCTGGAAACTGATTTCGATGGAACAAAATCTATTATAGGAGGCCAATTCGGTATTGCTGAAAAAGTTGCAGCCCGCTCTGATGCTGCTCTTTCAGATTCTGTACAGCGGATTGTGAGCAATGATTTGAAGGGGACAGCGGAGAAGGGAACAACTTCAAGTCAGAAGCAAAATTACGATCGTTCGATGTATCAGTATTTTTACAATTTTGCCAAGAGCAGTCCCTATAATTTAGGGAATTATTATGCGGTAGGCATGTTGATGAATACATTGGCATAGTGGGAAATCTTTCATGCATATGAATGTGTAAATGCGAGATTAAATATGAAAATCCTGTAAAATGTTGGAGGACAGTTTACAGGATTTTTTAATAAGTTAATTGAAAACGGACAATTCAAAGATAACAGAGGAACGATAGAATCGCCCCTTTTTGTGTTTGCATATTATAGTGTTTTGAATCTGAGAGAATAAGTGTTTTATAATATTCTCCCTTAGAAATAGGCTCCGTACATAAGCAGGCAAATCATTATACAAAGAAATCATATATGGAAATCCTGTAAAAAGGACGATTGCTGGTCATCTGGATAATCATGTGTATTTAGGGCATGATTATCTTAAGTATTATATAATGTAAGGAGCAGAATGTAATGATAAGAAGCAGTAATCCAGATAAGAGAAGAATTACAAAAGAGTCTGTTGAACAATATTGCCAATGGCTCTATGAATGTGAAAAAAGTAATGGAACTATTAAGCAATACCGGCATTATATTGTATTGTTTATGCAATATATGAATGGAAAAAGTGTAGAAAAAAATGATGTTATTATGTGGAAAGGAATATTAAGGGAGAAATTAGCGCCGGTAACGGTTAATAGTGCCCTGGCAGCGATTAATGGTTTTTTTTCATATTATGCATGGAAGGATTGCAGGACTAAATTTCTAAAAGTGAGCCGCAGTGTGTTTTGTCCAGAGAACAAGGAAATCAGTAAGAGAGAGTATGAGTGTCTAGTGAAATCTGCTTATAAAAAAGGGGATGAACGGATTGCAATGATTCTTCAAACCATATGCGCCACAGGGATAAGGATTTCTGAGGTGCCGTATATTACTTTGGAAGCAGTAAAACAGGGAAAGGCAGAAATTGAGTGTAAAGGAAGGATAAGGACTGTTTTTTTTACAAGCCGTCTCTGTCATATGCTAATGGACTACGCGAAAAGAAATCATATTGACAAAGGGATGATTTTTGTAACGAGAAATGGAAAAGCCGTGGATAGAAGTAATATATGGAGAAATATGAAAAGTTTGTGTGAAGAAGCAGGTGTCATAGGAGATAAGGTATTCCCTCATAATTTTCGGCATTTGTTTGCCAGAATCTACTACGAACAGGAAAAAAATTTAATTAGGCTTGCGGATATGTTGGGCCACAGTAATGTTAATACAACTCGCATTTATACAATGGAGAGTGGACGAGATTATATAAGACAATTGGAAAAACTGGATGTATTATTTGACTTTAACAACAAAATTCCTCTTTTGTTGTAAAAAATCTGCATATACTATCCATTATTTTACTACATATCTTCAAAGATGTCTATATCAAAATTATGCAATAATGTTTTTAGGTATAATAAA
>JAETNT010000104.1 GCA_021772025.1 Enterocloster bolteae
TGAATATTTCCTGAGTCATACACATGGCCTCCTTCATCTTTTATGGCTTTTATCCTAACAGCCCAAGCTGAAACAAACCTTAAAAAAATCCTGGAAACCATGAGCTTTCTGTGAACGGTCCGGGGATTTTCTGTGAACTGACAGGGGATTTTCCGGATATTGTCCAGAATTGTTCTCCTGTTTTTAATCAATGGAAAAGACAGAAAGATTGCTGCAGGAGATATTTATAAAAAGGCTTAAAAGCACAGTCCAGATTCCCCCATTTTTTGCAAAAAGTTATCGTATAAGAATTAAATGTTCAAAAAACACACATTATTTTTTATGCCAACCCTTTTACAGTGTTTTCCAAAAGCCCGAAATAATAGTGCATATAATTTGCCAATTAATCAAAAATAGAAAAATAAATAAATAAAAAATTAACAATTGACAAAAAACAAAACATTTGCTATATTGAATGTGTAAAGACTAAAAGTTTTAAAAATGCAATAATTCAAATTAATTTTAATTTTAAAATTACAATGTAACTTCAAAACAGTGAGGGGGCTTTTACATATTTTAAATGTTTTCTGCCAGCCCCTGCACAGTTCATATAACATAAAGTTATAATTTTCAGAAAATAATAAAAACTTTATTTTTTAAAACATTAGGGTTACAATCTAAGTACATTTATACTTAGGAGGAAATTATATGAAGACCATCGAGAATGAAATGCCCTTTTTCCAAACCCTGCTAAAGCTTTTAAAAAATCAGTTTGGTATGGAGTCAGAATTTATCCTGCATGACTGGTCAAAAGGTTATGACCATAGTGTAGTAGCTATTGAAAACGGACATATCACAAACCGCAAGATTGGAGACTGCGGCAGTAATCTGGGCTTGGAAGTGATACGCGGAACCGCTACAAGCGATATGAAATGTAACTATGTCACTCGCACAAGGGAAGGAAAAGTCCTATTGTCCTCGACCATGTATATAAAGAATGACGATGGACAGGCTTTGGGTGCGCTGTGTATTAACACAGATATATCCGAGAGAATCAAGATAAAGGAATATTTGGACTCCTCGCTTCCCGAAGAACTAAATAAAAAGGACAGCAACGAAGAATTCTTCGCTACAGATGTGTCTGATTTATTAGTATACCTAATAGACCAGGGAATAAATAACATTGGAAGACCTGTCAGTGAGATGACCAAGGAAGACAAAATGAAGGTATTACGTTTTCTGGATGATCGAGGAGCTTTTCTCATCAGTAAATCCAGTACAAAAATCTGTCAGATTTTGGAGATCTCCAAGTTTACCTTGTATAACTATTTGGATGAAGTACGTGAACGTAAAGAGTCCATTTAGAAATAAAATTTCTACCAAAGAGTAGAAGATTAAGAAAGGACGGCGAGGTAGTAATGAAAAAAATCAAACAGATCAAGAGAATTGCAGCAGTTGTAATGGCGGTTTCAGTAGCAGTGGGGTTAACGGCCTGTCAGCAGAAAACTGACTCCCAGGGAAATTCAACCCAGACAGGAACCCTCCAGAAAGTGCTTAAGGAGAGGAAGATGACAGTAGGATGCATCCTGTCATTCCCTCCCTTCGGCTACAAATCGGAGGATGGTACTCCCATGGGTTATGACGTGGATATGATACATGAACTGGCGGATTCTTTAGGTGTGGAAGTTGAGATTGTTGAAGTTACTGCCGATGCCAGGATCCCAAGCCTGGAGACAGGTAAAGTTGACGCTGTATTCGGAAACTTCACAAGAACTCTGGAGAGGGCACAGAAAATTGACTTTTCAAATCCTTATGTTGTTGCCGGCGAACGGCTTCTCGTTAAAAAAGGAAGCGGAATCAATACCGTAGATGATTTAACTGGTAAAAAGGTAGCTGTTACAAAAGGGTCAACAAATGCAGAACTGATGGCAACACTAAACCCAAACGCTGAGGTGGTATTCTTTGAAACATCTGCAGATGCACTTCAGGCTGTGAAGAACGGCCAGTGTGCAACCTTCTTGGAGGACAGTAACTTCCAGCAGTACCAGGCTGCTCAGAACGATGACCTTGAGGTGGTAGGCGATTCCCTCATTTCTCTGGAATACAATGCAATTGGAGTAAAGAAGGGTGATCAGGACTGGCTCAATTATCTGAACCTTTTCATCTTCAACACCAATGTATCGGGGAAAAATGATGAAATGTACTCAAAATGGTTTGGAGAACCAATGCCATTTGATTTAAATCCTCAATATTAATTAAAGTAAATGGGGCTCCGTTCTGGTAGCCCCATTCTATAGAAAGAGGTGTTAATATGTTCCTGGATTGGTGGACTCCCATCGAAAATCTTCCGGCGCTGCTTAAAGGCGCACTTGTATCCCTTGAACTTACATTGACAGTCTTCGCACTCTCCCTGTTCTTCGGAACGATTGTGGGTTTTCTGCGGTATAACAAACACCACAAAGCTGGTTACCGCATCGCAACCGTATATGTGGAATTAATCCGCAACACCCCCATGCTGGTTCAAATTTTCTTTCTCTATTTCGGTCTCCCCCAATTTAAGATTTATCTTCCTGCCTTGTTCGCTGGTATTCTGGGACTGACCATTAATAACACAGCTTACATAGCGGAAATCGTCCGCTCCGGTATCCAGTCTATCCCCAAAGGCCAGTGGGAAGCTGCCAATTGTCTGGGATTAAAGCCCATCCATACGTTTTTGGATGTCATTTTTCCCCAAGCTCTGCGCAACATTTTCCCTTCGCTTATTAATCAATTCATCATGATACTCTTTGGTACAAGCCTGCTTTCTGTTCTTGACATCAAAGATCTTACCCAGGTGGCCTCCATACTAAATTCCCAAAATTTCCGAACTCTGGAGTTGTTCACCTTTGCTATTGGCATCTACTACATTATGTCAGTGATCTGCTCTAAAATTTTAAGATATGTTAACAACCGGTTCTTTCCAAGTATCAGCAACGGCGGGAGGTAAAATAAATGGATGGTTTTTTACGAGTTTTCTCCTATTGGAGGCTGCTGCTGGATGGTTTTTTGATTACACTTAAGCTTTCTCTCACAGTAATCATTACCAGCACACTTTTAGGTGTGATATGCGGTATGCTCTTTACTTTAAAAAACAGGGGAATCAGAGGTGTTTTAAGGATATATGTGGAATTATTCAGGGGATGTCCTCTTCTCATGCAGCTGTTTATGGGTTATTACGGTCTGGCTTATCTTGGTATACAAATAGACATTTTTTCAGCTGTGGTATTAGTGTACACTCTGTACGGAGGTGCCTATATAGCAGAAATAATACGTTCCGGAATTGAAAGTATTCCAAAGGGGCAGTGGGAAGCTGCCAAATGTATTGGCTTAAATCCTGTGGATGTACTCAGAGACGTCGTTCTGCCGCAATCCTTTAAAATATCTCTGCCAGCACTGATTGGTTTTCATCTTGGACTAATCAAGGATACATCTATTGCATCCATCATTGGATATTCTGAACTTCTACGAGAAGGGAAAACCATCATGAATGTCACGGGATATCCTTTCGAGACTTACATTCTGGTGGCAGTGATTTATTTCATTATATGTTATCCGCTTTCAAAATACGTTGGGTGGACAGAAAGGAAGGCAGGCTTATGATTGAGGTAAAAAATATTTATAAATCCTTTGGCACTCTGGATGTTCTGAAGGATGTATCTCTGACTGTGAACAAGGGCGAGGTAGTAGTTATCATAGGTCCCAGCGGTTCAGGAAAAAGCACACTGCTGCGATGCATCAACCATCTGGAAACTCCTGATAAGGGTGAAATCGTGGTGGATGGCGAGATTCTCACTGGAAAATCCGGCCAAATCCGGAAAGTGAGGGCCAATCTGGGAATGGTCTTCCAGCAATTTAATCTTTTTCCCCACATGAATGTCTACGACAACATCACCCTGGGTCCAAAACGTGTGCAAAGCATGTCTAAAGAAGACATGGATAAAACTGTGGATGACCTCTTGGCAAAGGTAGGGTTATCTGATAAAAAGTTTAGTTATCCCCCTCAACTGTCGGGAGGCCAGCAGCAACGGATTGCCATAGCCAGGGCACTGGCCATGAATCCGGAATACATGCTATTCGACGAGCCCACTTCCGCCCTGGATCCGGAGCTGATTGGCGAAGTACTGGAAGTCATGCGCCAGCTTGCAAAAGACGGTATGACAATGATTATCGTGACTCATGAAATGAAGTTTGCCAAGGAGGTGGCGGACCGCGTAATTGTAATGGCCGACAGCCACATCATAGAGCAGGGCCCCCCTGAAGAGTTATTTACAGACCCTAAGGAAGCCCGCACCCGCTCATTCCTGCGGTCCGTCTTGGAAAAAGAATAAAATAAAAATACAGAAAGGATATAGCACTATGGATGTATATGAAAATATTAGGAAATCAGGATACGAATTACCCCCAAGTCCGCCCAAAGGAGGCATTTATAAACCAGTTAAGCAGGTAGGTAATCTGTTGTATATCTCAGGCCAGGGAGCCACAAAGGATGGACAGCCTGTTGTCTCCGGGAAACTTGGAAGCGAACGGACCATAGAAGAGGGTCAGGAAGCTGCCAGAATCTGCACACTGAATGCATTAAGTGTGCTCCATGAATATCTTGGTGATTTAAATAAAATCAAAAGTGTTGTTAAGATTCTGGCATTTGTAGCCAGCGCTCCGGGATTTAATTCCCAGCCTGCCGTGGTTGACGGCGCCTCTCAGCTCTTAAAGGATATCTTTGGTGATGACAACGGAGTGGGTGCCCGTTCTGCTATCTCTGCCATCGAATTACCTGGTAATATCTCAGTAGAAATTGAATTTATATTTGAAATCTGAAGCAGGCTGGCTTATATTGGGAAGGAAGAATAGGAATGGAAGAAAAACGTTATCTTCTTAAACACACGGACGAGATTATCACCCCTTGCTTAATCTATTATAAGGATATCATTGAGCAGAATATAAAAGAAATGATATCTGTTGCAGGCAATGCAAACCGTTTATGGCCCCATGTAAAATCCCATAAGATGAAAAAATTAGTGGAACTGCAGATAAAAATGGGAATAACAAGGTTCAAATGCGCTACTATAGCTGAAGCTCAAATGGTTGCCGAAAGTGGTGCTTCCGATGCACTGGTAGCTTATCCATTGGTAGGGCCCAACATAGACCGATTCCTTGAATTAGTCAAAACATATGCTGGTACACGTTTCTGGGCCATTGGCGATGACCTGGAGCAGGTATCTCTGCTTAACAGCGCTGCCGGCAGCCAAGAAACCATAGTGAATTTTTTGGCCGATGTTAACATGGGTACCAACAGAACTGGAATTTCTATCAATACACTGCCAGATTTTTACCGGAACTGCTGTAAACTTCCCTGGCTCTCTGTCCAAGGACTTCACTGCTATGACGGTAACAACGGGATTGCTGAATACGATGCCAGAGAAAAGGCTGTAGACAAAATAGACCGGGCAGTTTTCTCAACAGTGGCTGCACTGGAGCAGACAGGTCTCCCATGCCCGGTTCTGGTCATGGGAGGAACCCCCTCTTTTCCCTGCCATGCCCGGTATAAACGTGTGTATCTGTCGCCTGGCACAGGCATTATCTCTGACTTCGGTTATGCCAGTAAATTTACAGATGAGACCTTCATACCTGCAGGCTTACTCATGACCCGCGTTATCAGTCATGGTGGACCTGGACTCTTTACATTAGATTTGGGCTATAAAGGAATCGCCGCCGATCCTCCTGGTCTCAAAGGCTGTCTTATGGGAGACTGGCATGCCAGCCCCATAAATCAGAATGAAGAACATTGGATTTGGAAAATGGATGAGGGTTATGAAGACCAGCGGCCCGGTATTGGCTCTGTATTATATGTAATTCCCACTCATATCTGTCCCACCAGCGCCCTGTATCCGGAGGCCCTGGTTGCCCTGGATGGACAAATTGTTGATATTTGGGAAGTGACAGCAAGAAACAGAAAGCTTTCCATATAGAGAGGTAAGTGCTAATGAATATACTGGATAACAGGATAATTGCTATTCTCAGAGATGTGGATGCAGAAAACATTGTAGACGTAATAAACGCTTTGGTGGGTGGAGGTATCATATCCATTGAGATTCCGTTAAACCACAGTACTCCCGCCGCCAAGGCCGCCAGTCTCCGTACAATCCAAAAATCCCATGAGACTTTTGGAGATCAGATTTTCCTGGGTGCCGGAACCATATTAAGCCCTGAAGAAGCTGAGGCCGCGGCCAATGCCGGAGCAAAATACATCATATCTCCTAATATGGACCCCGAAGTCATAAAAAAGACGAAGTCTTTGGGACTGGCCTCCATGCCAGGAGCTATGACCCCCTCGGAGATTGTAGACGCTTACAAAAATGGTGCCGATATTGTTAAGATATTCCCGGCCGGAAATCTGGGGACAGATTATATCAAAGCAATAAAGGGTCCTCTAAATTTTATTCCCTTGGCGGCTGTGGGAGGAGTCAATCTTGAAAATGCCGGAAAGTTGCTGATGTCTGGCTACCAAATGATTGCAGTAGGCGGGAACCTGGCAGACAAAAAGGCAATACAGGCAGGCGATTACCGAAAGATTAGTTCTTTAGCCAGAGCTTATAAAGAGATTGTGGACACAGCTGTATAGCAAAACTAAGTAAAGCAGGTATATCTATGGGAAATGTATGTATAACAATAGATGGGGGCACCACCAATACCCGCTGTCTGATTTGGGACCAGGAGGCAAGGGTCATTGCCAGCTGCAAATGCAATATTGGAGCGCGCAATGGCGCTATGGAACACGGAAATGATACTTTAAAGGTTCAGCTTAAACACAATCTGGAACAGGTATTAACATCCTCAGGCCATTCCTGGAGAGATGTGGAATATATCCTGGCATGCGGCATGATTACCTGTTCCTCAGGACTATACGAATTGCCTCATTTAAGTACACCCGCCGGATTAAAAGAATTGTCTGAGGGCATACAAACCATATTGCTTCCTGAAGTGAGTCCTGTACCCATTCATTTTATTCCCGGAGTAAAAAATCACGTAAACCATCTGGATTTTGAATCCATAGACCAGATGGATATGATGCGCGGAGAAGAAACGGAAAGTATGGCCTTATTAAGGCTCCATCACACCGGCAGTCCTATGCTGCTCATTCTTCCTGGCTCCCACAACAAATATATATCGGTGGATGAGCAGAGCCGGATTACCGGATGCATGACTTCAATGAGCGGTGAAATACTCTCGTCCCTCACTCAAAATACAATACTGGCAGCCTCTGTCAATTGCAGTTTTTTGGATGAGTCTGAACTGGACAGGCATTGGCTCCTGAACGGATATAAAAACAGCTGTGAATTAGGTATAGGAAGAGCTGCATTTCTGACCAGGGTCCTTCACTTGTTCTGTGAACTTTCTCCACAGCAATTAGGCAGCTACCTCCTTGGAACAGTCCTTGCCCTAGACCTGGAGGCTCTGAGAGGTTCCAAGGCAATCATCTTTAATCACGGTTTTAAAATTGTAATTGGCGGAAGGGGAACAATGGCCCTTGCTCTGTCCCAAGTATTAGAGGAAGAGTATCCTAATTCCGAAGTTTTGCTGGACCGCACCGAATACTTGGCGGGCATGGGAGCCAGGTTAATCTGGCAGACTATGAACACCCGAAAATATATTCAAAAAACATCATGAAATTTGCATAAATGTAAAAAACACCGCCGGGACTCCATCCATTCCCGGCGGCTTTCCTCTCACCATCTGCTTACAGACTCCAGTTCAGGCTCTTACCCTGAAGTTCTGCCATGTGATGGTATATCCCTTTCTTCTCCAA
>JAETNT010000105.1 GCA_021772025.1 Enterocloster bolteae
TTAACGGATTATTATAAGAATTACTATCACACAGATGATTTAAGTACTGTATTTGGCAATTTATCAATGGAAAGTGTGGGTAATAACGGCACATTTGATTTAAGCGGTACAATTGATGAAGTAGCAGCTAAGTATGACGGTACTTATCCCTACTTTGACTTCGCTAATATTTTCACATCAAAAAGTAAACTTGAAGCGCGGCTTTATGAGGTGGAACCGGAGCTTGGAGGCCTTTTATATGACACTTTTTATAAGGAATTATTTGGTGTGACATTTGGTGAGAGAACCGGATATGATACACCCCTTGCACTGTTTATGGATCATGATACCAGCGAATGGCAGAGCGCGGATGCAAGTTTCGCAGATACACTCGGCGATGGATTATCCAGCGGGGAAAGCTGTGACTTTACTCTGGGAATGTTTTTCCATCCCAGAATGGGAAATGCATATCAGGGTTACAATTGTGGATACTATGCTGCAATTACTTTAGTACCAGAAAACACCACCCCTCCGACCCCTCCGACTCCCCCCACCCCTCCCACCCCGCCAACTCCCCCATCCGGCGGAGGCACCAGTGGTGGAGGCGGAGGAGGTACCACCCCGGGCGGGCATCGCGCGACACCGGATACCAACGGACCTGGTGTTACCATTGAACCGGAAGCAGTTCCCTTAGCGCCTCTTCCCGAAGGAGTTACCATTGAACCGGGAGAAGTTCCGTTGGCGCCTCTTCCCAAGACAGGGCAGAATCCAATGGCACAGTGGGTATGTCTGATGTCAGGACTTATGCTTGGCCTGTATGGCTTCCTTGGCAGAAAAAGAGGGGATGACAATGAAAAATAAATGGATAAGCAGTGCAAAATTTAATTTTGGAAGTAGCTTTTAGAAAATAAAACATGGAATATGGAAATCCTGTAAAGACTGTCAGCCTTTACAGGATTTTTAATGGAATGACACTATATTTCTAAACAGTAAATATGTATACGTGAAGTATTGCCAGGCAATTCGAGAAAAGAAATTTTGCTTTTGTCTTTTATACGGTATTATATGTAAATCTCGCAGGGGCAGTGGATGAAATGAATCATAAAGCAGAATTCATGGAAATGTCTTACCGGCTCCGCCGGCTTAAAATTCTGGGTGATGTTGTTTGTGGAATGATGCGAAAATGAGAATAAAAACCGCAATGTACAGTGGCTATCAGGCGGAAAATGAAACTAACAGGAGATTGCCGGACCAGCGCTGTGAAAATTAATAAAAATATAATATTAAAAGATTTATAAATCGTATATAATTACAAATTAGACTATAATTCAAAACAAGCTTTATGATATTTTTTGAAAAAGTCTAATAATAAGCAAAAAGTCCAATATCTCAAAGGGGATATAGGATGTTTTTTGCCGTCTGAGCAAACTATATCATTTCACGTAATTTCAGGAGGCTAGAATGAAAAGAAAAGGTGAAAGGCTCATAACTTACCAGAAGATAGAAGCGTTTGGTCAATGGCTGGAAAGTTGTGAAAGAAGCATGGAAACAGTAAAGAAATACAGGCATTATTTAAAACAATTTAAAGAATTTATCGGAGAAGAGCCGGTTACAAAGGAGATGGTACTTTTATGGAAAGCAAACCTGAGGGAACATATCACCCCGGTTACCATTAACTGTGTCATAGCTGCACTCAATGGTTTCTTTAAATATTGTGGATGGGATGGCTGTGAAAGTAAATTTTTAAAAATCAGCAAAAGTTCTTTTTATCCTGAGAGAAAGGAATTGACAAAGGACGAATATAAGAGGCTGGTAAAAACTGCTTTTGACAATGGGAATGAACGGCTGGCCCTTGTGCTGGAGACTATCTGCGCGAGCGGGATCCGCGTATCAGAATTGTCGTTTATCACGGTGGCAGCTATTCATAAAGGCCAGGCTGAAATTGAGTGCAAGGGCAGGATAAGGACTGTGCTGTTAACAAGACAGCTATGTTCGCTCCTTCATTCTTATGCGCAAAAAAATAATATTAGTTCAGGTATGATTTTTGTAACGAAAAACGGTAAGCCGTTGGATCGGAGTAATATATGGAGGGAAATGAAAGCGCTTGGCATAGAGGCCAATGTTAAGGCTGAAAAGATATTTCCCCACAATCTGAGACACCTTTTTGCAAGGACATACTATGAAATAGAAAAAAATCTGTCAAAATTAGCGGATATCCTGGGACACAGGGATATTAATACCACCAGAATTTATACAAAGGAAAGCGGAAGCCAGCACAGAATACAGTTGGAAAAAATGAAATTGCTGCTGTATGATACAACAGAATATTTCTTTTGTTGTACTTTAGGATATTCCTGAAAGATTTAAAAAAAGTATACTACATTTGTTGACAAAATTCTACATAATTTTAAAAAAATTTCGATAAAAAAGGATATAAAAAGTAAGCTGGGTAACAAATTAAACCAACTTGGTATTATTTTCACATTTTTTGTTATTTATCTTTCTCTCAAACTTCAGAATTAATTCTCTTAAAATTTCCTATAGTCAGTAAATATCCCGTTTTACCATCCCCTCCCCCTTTTTTAGTTACAACAAAAGAAATATTTAGTTGTAAAAACAGGACGGGAGGGATGAGAAATCAAGCAATTTAGTTCTATTTGCTTTTTATTTGTTTTTGTATTTATCATGAACATCTGTTTTGCAAAAAATTTGTTTGCAATGCAGCAAACAGAATCCTCCGCTGGCCAGGTTGACGTTGCTGGGCAGCTTTCCAGCCAAATGTGCAGCCAGTATCCAGAATTTGAATGCCTTGGGGAAGATGTGCTGGATGCACTCGAAGGAGGAAGAGAAAACGGCAGTTTTATAAAAACTGATATTGTTTTTGACTCTCAGGAGGAAGCCTTTTCCTTTGGCAGATATTATTACAGGTACATATATTTGGGAAAAGAAGAGGTGACATTATACTCATTTGATGAAAATGGGAAGTTCGTCATTTATGTGTCATGCGGGAATCCGGCTCGGGCGGTATCAGAACACAGTCAGGTTCAGGACAGGCTTTCTGAGGTGGTGCAGAAATGCAGCACATTGGGAGATCGGGAGAAGGCTGAGTATTTTTATGATTGGGTCTATGATAATGTTTCCTATGACCAGACACTGAAGAACCGGACCATCTATGATGCGGTTATGAACGGTAATGCTGTGTGCTGGGGATACGTGTCTGCTTATCTTATGCTGTGCAGGAATGCGGGACTGATTTGTGAGCCTGTATATGCCGGAGATCATGCATGGAACAGAACCTGGCTTGATGGGGAGTGGAGATACTGTGACATTACTTGGGACAAAAGTTTGGGAGGCACCAGATGGAAATTTATAACACAAAAAGATATGGATATGGACTCCATGCATAATAATTTGTGATACTCGGGGGACAGGAGGATGACAGATAACATTCATGGATACAGGATGACGGAATTCCGCAGATCCTGCCGAAGGCATAATATGATGAGGAAATTTCTCAGGCCGGTTATCTTTGGATGCGGCCTGATTGGATTGGTGGCCTGGATTTTATTTTCCCAGCTGTCCACAGCGGGTGCTGAACAGATGCAGCCGGACCTGGAAGGAACCGGGACCGTTGATAATCCATATGCGGTAGAACGGCTGGAGATTATATCGAACCGGGAATCAACCCAGAGTGAACGCCAGACGGAACACCAGACGGAGTTTGAATACCTGGGGGACTGGGAGGTGGCGGCCTACAGTTCGGATGAAAGTGACATGACGTATTCCGGGGGAGTTCCGGTGGAACACCATACAGCGGCAGGCATACTGTCTGTCTTTAAAATAGGGGACACGGTACTGATTGACGGAGATACCTATGTGATTGAGGATAAGGTGGATGAAGACGCCAAAGAAAAACTGCGGATATATTTTGACAGCTATGAGGAAGCAAAGCGGTTCGGCCGGAAGAAATGCGCCATATACAGACATTCCGAGTTGCCTGAGGAGAGTCCCTATTATCTGGGAGAGTTTCAGGTTACAGGATACTGCAGCTGTACAATATGCTGCGGGGAAAAGGAGGAAAGGCTGACGAAATCGGAAACCGTGCCCAGGGCATCCCATACCGTTGCCGCAGACCCGTCTGTGATACCGCTTGGTACGAGGATTGTAATTGATGATGTGGTTTACACAGTGGAGGATACTGGAAAAGCGGTAGAGGGAATGCGGCTGGACATCTTTTTTGATTCCCATGAAGAGGCGGTACGATACGGAAGAAAAGAAAAGTATGTGTATTTAGAGGGGTAAAGCAACCCATAACAAAGGGTTTAAAATAAATATATATTTCAAATAAGGATTGGAAGGACAGTAGGATGATGAAAAAGAGAATAACGCTCATTGCCAGCACTCTGGTCGTTACAGCTTTTGCACTGACTAAGCTTCATCCAGTGACCGCCTATGCGGTTGAGGGATGGATGAGCGAAGATGGGGAGTGGAGCTATTTAGATGAAAACGATGAGCCGCTGCAAAATACGTGGAGACAGTCAAGAGATTCCTGGTTCTATCTGGGCGACCAGGGGCTTATGCTGAGGAATTGTTTTATTGACCAGGGGAACAGCCTTTATTATGTGTTTGATGATGGAGCGCGGGCTGAAAATATGTGGGTTCTGGTGGAGGAGGGGGATGAGAAGGGCCATGAGGCCGGATGGTATTATTTTGGCGCTAACGGTAAGGCATACCGAGATACCACATCTTCTTTTAAACGGAGTGTGGATGGCAGGAGCTACATATTTGATGAAAGCGGCCGCATGCTGACCGGATGGTTTGATGAAGATGGGAGGCCGTTGGATGAGGATGAAAACCCGTTGGAGGAAGGCGTGTACTATGCGGATAAAGACGGTGCCTTAAAGACTGAGAGCTGGTTGGATTATTCGCAGCTGGAGTTAAGTGGACTGGAGGATTTGAACAGTGATATCAGCGGCAGGGATTACGATGAATATGACCAGGTGTGGCTGTATTTTAACAACCGTTCCAAAAAGGTGAAAAGCAATGGAGACCGGCTGATACAAAAAAATATAAACGGCAGCACATACGGCTTTGATGAGTATGGAATCATGCTTCCCTGGTGGACCAAGGTGGCAAGTGTCAGCAATGCGGATAAAAGCAATCCCACCAGCGATGTGCCCGCCAAATTCTTTGCGGGGTATGACGGCGGAAGCCTTCTGAGGGACTCATGGCTTTGGATGTATCCATCGGACAATCTGATACAGGATGACTATGATGATGGGGAGTACAGTTGGTGGCGCACGGACCAAAATGGAAAGATTTTTCAGAATAAGATAAAAAATGTGAATGGCCGGTATTATGCATTTGACGGACTTGGCAGGATGCAGACGGGGTTTGTGCTCTTTGATACCCGCAGCACATTCGTAGCCCAGTATGATATGGATGCATGGTCGTCGGAGGATTTCATAGAAGGGAATATATATGGTATAGAGAAGGCGGACCTCTACTTCTTTTCGCCGGACGAACTGAATGACGGTTCCATGCAGACCGGCAGTGAATTGAAGGTGGAACTGGATGATGGAGTGCATACCTTTGGTTTTAAAAGTGATGGTGTCGCCTATGGGAACAGAAACCGTCTCAAACGGGTAAAAGATTCCTATTATATAAACGGACTCCGGCTGGAGGCGGATGAGGAATATGGGTACGGCGTGGTCCGGGACAGTGAAGATACCTACCGGGTGGTCGATACCAACGGAAAGACCGTCACCGGCAATAAGAAGGTTGTGAAGGATAAAGACGGCGGATGGCTGGTTATCATTAACGGCCGGTTCGCGGCCAGGGTGGACGATGAGTTTAAGCCGAGATGGTATAAGGGAGAAGAGGGGACCGGATTCTACCATTATGATTCTGACAACAGAGAAAATAAATATGCTGGAGGTCTGATCGCCGGCAGCAATACGGAACCTTTACTGGACGGACTGCCGGAGGAAGAATGTCTGAACTTTTAATGTGAGGAGACAATGTGAGCAATGAGTAAAGAATTATATCATATATGGAAACGTATTGTTTCCCTGATTTTAACGGTGTGTCTGACTGCGGGATTATGGTCGTCACAGATGGCTGTGGTCGCATATGCCTCCACAGAGCTGCCCGATGAAAACCTTGGAAATGGAGCCAGCGAGGGAACGGCCTACGCATGGATTACACCGAGAAACGGAACCGGGGAAAATCCCACCAACAGCACATACCGTTTCGATTTGTGCGGATTACAGGCCGGACAGACGGGATACAGCCAAAGCGGAATTAAGACTACATATAGCTGGCAGGGGTATGCCACCTACATTCAGGTGGAAAACGGTACCAAGTATAAGGCCAATGGAAGTGCCAACGGCGCGGTGGAAGATATAAGCAGTATGGGCATTGAATTTAAAATCGCCCTGTCACCAAGCCCGGATAACAAATATATATTTGTGGATTATTATGTGTATGACAAGACCGGACGGGGAGGAACCGAAGGCAGGTCCGTGAAACTGGGAACAGGTACGGATGTCATGATAGGCGGCAGCCAGGAAGACGACTATGCCACGGTCTATAAGAACAACCGCGGTTTCCACATGGTGAACCAGCATGTGAAAACTACCTTTGACTGTATTACCAATGACAGTAGCCTTGGCGTTACGCCTCCGACCACTAGATGGATTGGACGCTACAGCAATTGGGGAAGCAATGTGTTCAATGAAGACGGAGGGGATTCCTTAAGCGGACAAGACTCCGGTATGGCGTATTCCTGGCATTTCCAGCTTCATCCGTATGAAATCGTACATAAGCGTGTCGCCTTTGCAATCAGGGATACATCGTACTATGTATCGGAATCCGGAGTGGATTCAACGGCCGCTGATGGCACGTACAGCAGCCCTTTTAAAACCATAGAATATGCTTTGGAGAAGATAGGGAATAAAAAGGGATATATCTATATCATGGATTACCCGGACATCACATCCCCTATCGAGGTGTCAGGTTCAGGCAGGGATATTACCATAGCAAGCACGGATTATGACAGAAACGGCAATCCCACCAATGAGAATTCGGATTATATTAAGACACTAAAACGAGCCGGTTCTTTTAACGAGCCTATTTTTAAGGTATCGGGAGCAACTCTGAAGCTGACGGATCTTGTCCTGGATGGAAATGGCAGTGTGAGCAGTGAACCGCTGGTATCTGCCGGATCCGGCAGAGTGGAAATAAACAGTGGGGCGGACCTTCGTAATTGCCACGGAGACAACACAAGCAAGGGAAGTGCCGTCAATATAACAGGCAGTGCGGCTCTTTCCATGAACTACGGAACGATATCCGGAAATGTCTCGGAAGGCAAGGGTGCTGTTTACTTTGACAGCACAGGAAGATTCAACGTACTGAATGATGTGATGATAGAGAGTAATACAACCCCCTCAGGCGCTAAGGCCAATGTGTATCTGGCAGAGGGGAGGACCATCACGGTAACAGGTGACCTGAACACCTCAAGGATTGGTGTTACAACGGCCAGGCAGCCTGACGCGTCGCCGGGGGGAATATCCACGCTGGCCGGCCAGGAGATAAAAATTGCCGTTCCTTTGTCGGGAAGCGGTGTGGATACAGCTCCAAGTCCCTTTGCGGACAATTTCTTTGCGGATCAGGCAAAAACGGACGGTACAGGGG
>JAETNT010000106.1 GCA_021772025.1 Enterocloster bolteae
ATGACAGCAGGGCTGGCGTCCTATGAATACTCGGTTGTATTGGGAAGCAGCGGGTGGAATACCGCGGGAGCTGTGTGTGTAATAATTGGGCGCATCATGCTGGTAAAGGAGCTGGCAGTGTGGGCGCCCGGGGAGAAAACAGAAGAATGAAAAACATACCCGATGTCACGGAATCATTACATTCTTGTGTTTACGGCATCTCTCCTGATGAATGGTTTCCATTGTACTTTTTTGTAAAATAATGATAGAGAAGTATCAGCTTGAACCTGTCGTTGTCTTTGTGAAAGGGGTTGAGATTCAGCTGCTTCTTCAGCTGGTTTAAGCGGAATACCATAGTGTTTCTGTGTATGAAAAGAGCCTCCGCAGCCATGGATATGTCCATATTGCAGGCAACCAGGGCGCCTATGGTCTCCTGGGCAATGGGAGTAGCTTTGACATAGTTAAGTTCATTTTTGAAAAAGTGTTCAAAGAAGTGTTCCGGGATTTCGTATACAAGGTGTTCCGCCAAAAAGTCATCTATATAATAGATTCGTTTTTCTCTGTCCGGCCGGTTCTGTGCGTACCTGAAAACAGCCTGGGCAGAAATGAAGCTGTCGCAGTAATGTCCAATATCTGTTACGGTGAGCCCTACCCCGATACAGCAGGAAACAAAGTAATTTTTATTGATATACGTATAAATATTTTCAAGAAGCTTTGTATCTTTGCCAGACTCTGCCCCCATTACATGACAAAGTATGAGTTCGCTGTTTCCAAATGCTCCGATGATATCCTGACTGCCAGAGGAGGCCGCAAAATTGTGTATGGTCTGCAGAATGGAACGGGTGGAAGATATTTTTGATGCCGGATTCTTAAGGTCCTGTTCTATGCGGAATATGCACACAGCCCTGGGCAGAGACATATCAAAACCAAGTTCCGCGGCCAGCAGGGCGGTGTAAGTATCTTCTTCTGCGGTGGAAGGATGGAACAGATGATCCAAAAGCAGCATGGTATCGCTTTGCCGTACAGATTGCACGGACTGGCTTGGACGTGACAGGAATAATTGTATGACGGAGTCAGCCATTTTGGCAGCTGTCAGAACATCTTCAATATCCTTGGAGGGTATATAGAGGAACAGCTGATTTGACAGCGGAAGGGGGAAGGATAGTTTATAAAAAGTACCGCCCGTTGGGGCATGAACCGTAAGGATTTCTTTAAAACCGCTGTATTGTTCCGTTTGGGGAATAAGGCAGCGGTTTTCGCATGCCATTATTACACTGCCGGTATGGTCGATAATCACGATATGGGCGGTTGGAAATATGCTTTTAAAGGATTTATAAAGATGGGAGAGCTCTGTGTTTTGCATTGTATTCTGTTTTCTCCTTTTCTATCTCTTTCAGTAAATCCTGATGGGGAAAGGAGGCATACAGGTTCTGGGAATAGGATTTCCAGAGTTTTGCCTCGCCGGCAGAGACTTCTATGATATGCATGCCTTTTTCTGTCAGCAGGATATTTTTGCATTGCTGGTTAATCACATACTGCTGTTCCGTAAAAATCCAGTCCGTGGTCTCACGGGCCGCCGCAGCAATGATATCTTGTTGGGAAGGGCTTAATCTTTCCCAGGCGGTTTTGGATATATACAGCGCCTCTGTACTCAGATAGTATTTTAACCGCGTGATGAAGTCCTGTTCTTCATAAAATTTCATTCCCAGTGTGTTGCTGTAGGGATTCTCCTGGCAGTCAATGATACCGGAGTGCAGGGCGTCTTTTACGTCACCGTAATTCATCTTGATGGGGACAGCCCCCATATTACGGTAATATTCATCCAGGGATTCGGTAAACATGACACGCACCTTTTTCCCTGCCATATCCTGGGGAAGGCGGATGGGCTCCTTGCTGGTCAGGTACCGCCATCCCATGGTCCATATGTTTAAGCATTTAACACCGATGGAATCCAGTGAGTGTTCTACATCTTTTATGATAATTGTATTCAGTATGTGTTTTGCTTCGGCGCTGGACTGGAATAAAAAAGGGAATTCCAGCACCCGGGAGCGGTTGTTGGTGAACTTGTTCATGACTCCGGTGGCAGCTACCACAAGGTCGATGGAGCCGGAACGGAGTATCTCAAACAGGTGCGCGTTATTGCCGGAGGTGGAGAGGGTGTGGATGTTTATATTGATAGTCCCACAGGAGTTTTTGTTTACCAAATCAGCCATTTTCTGCATACCCTGATGGAGTACGGAGTTTGGCTGTATTACGATACCGGCCTGTAAGGTTATTTTCTGGTTCTGATACAGGGAAAACGCCCGCAGTACCATGCGGTCATGGTCATTTTCCAGCGGGTTAAGCTTTGTCCGGGACTTTATTTTTGCAAAGCGCTGCAAAAGCGTATTTCTGTGGAGTCCCAGGGCCTTGGCTGCCTGTGACAGGTTTAGGTTTTCCCTGGAAAGGGCCAGGGCTGTCTCCATAAGGGCGGGAGAGCTGCCCAGGTCCTGGGCCAGGTTCTGGAAGCGGTTGTTCCAGTAGCTTCTGGGAATCAGGCTTACGGCGTATTCAAAAATAAAATCATGTATATTGAGCGCGTGTGAGGACTCTACATTGAGGTAATCATAGTTGGCAATGAGGAATAGGGCTTCCAGATAGCTTTGGCGCAGTTTGTATAAATCCGTATAAGTACTGCCTATGGTACAGTGCAGTTCCTCACCGTTATAATCACGGAAGGAGGTGACCATGGAATCGGCGTAATCATTGATTTCACGGACAGACATAGTGGACGCAAAGCTGGTATCTTTGAAAATAAGGTACCTGTCCGAACTTAGGAAGCCATATATATCCTCTTCGGAATACAATGAGGATGAGGTAATCAGCTGTTTGAGATAGGATTCCGAGGAGTCAAAACGGTAATGGGAGTGTTCTTTTCCATGCCGGTTAATCTCAAACAAAAGAGCGCATCTGGGGCAGTCGTATGAGTATTCAAACTCCTTCATGAAGGTGTCAATCTCAGGGCTCTTCTGACCAGTGTTGGCAATCTGGTTGATTAACATGCTTCTGGAACTGGCTGTCTGATTTTGGATATCAGATATCTGGGGAGAAATAAGCAATTCAGTTAACGTCTTCAGATAGGGAATCATGTAACCGGACTTTTTGTCAAGTATCATGAAGTAACATATGAGGGTTTCCTCCAGGATACACGGTTCTATTATGATGCCAAACCGGGAGGCAGCCGTCCCATAGTCATTGTCAGACGCGCAGAAGGCCGCAATCTCCTGCGCATATTCGGTGAATCCCTGGTGTGTGCAGGATATGACGGACCAGTTTGGATTCAGGATAAAAATGGGCTTACCGCATACACTGCGGACGCTGTTTATCAGATATTGAAGGTCCAGTTCTTCAAGATACATAAATGTGTCCCTCCTGTCTGTTATTATTTTAAGTATATCAAGTTTTACATAATATAAATATGTGCTTTTGATACAATAAATAAAAAGATAAATTGGGAGAGATACACAGAAAATTGCTGAAATATATACAAGAGGGGGGAGATTACGGCGAAAAAGAGCATATTTTTACCTGCACATGATAAAGGAGTGTGCAGTTGATATAATAACCACCTCTTTTTATTAGTCCCGGCTGATATTGTTTTGCAATTGTGGCATTGCTATACTTAATGCATACAGGAAGTACAGAAACAGTCCATGAATACAATCATTATGTGGGAGGATTAAGAATGAAAAAGACAGGAAAAAAGTTACTGGCAATCGCAACCGCAGTTTCGCTGGCAGCGCTCGCTTTGAGCGGCTGTGGGGGAGGCAGCGCTGCCCCTTCGTCAGCTGCCCAGCCTTCAGAAACAAAAAAAGAAGAGGCACAGAAACAGGCAGAGGCGGCAGGAGCTGAGTCATCTGCCGGGGATGCGGATTACACCCAGGGAGATCCTATCGTGATCAAGATAGCCCATGTCAGCCAGGAGGGAGTTCCTATTGACCTTGCATCCAACAAATTAGGAGAAATGTTAAAAGAGAAAACCGGCGGAAGAATTACGGTAGACGTATTCCCTGCCTCGGCATTGGGAAATAATACGGAACTTCTGGAACAGCTTCAGATGGGTACCCTGGAAATGGCAATTTCTTCCGTGGCATTTCTCGGGGCATTTACGGATTCCACTGCCCTTTTGGACCTTCCGTATTTATTCCAGTCCAATGAAGCGGCTGAGGAGGTGCTGGACGGCGAAGTGGGACAGGAAATATTCAGCAATCTGGAACCCGCAGGCTTCAAAGGGATGACATGGATGGCTACCGGCTGGAGACAATTGACTGCAAATAAGGAAATTCACAAGCCGGAGGATATGAAGGGACTGAAAACCAGGGTTATGGAAAATCAGATGCACATTGACCATTTCAATGCGCTGGGTGCGTCCGCAGTGCCTATGGCATTCTCTGAATTATATACGGCGCTTCAGAATGGAACCATGGATGCCCAGGAGAACCCCTTTGCCAATATTGACGGAAACAGATTGTACGAGGTACAGAAATATATTATAAAGACAGGCCATATTTATGATACAAGCCCATTATTAGCCTCCAAGACCTGGTGGGACAGCCTTTCCGCAGCAGACCAGAAGGTGATTCAGGAATGTGTGGATGAGATGATTGTTTATGAGCGCGAACTTTCTGCTTCCAATGAGGCTGAACTGGAAGAAAAAATTGGAAACAATGGGACAAATGTAATCATTACCCTTACGGATGAGGAGAGACAGGCATTCCGCGACGCGGCAAAGCCGGTTTATGACAAGTATGTTCCCGGAATAGGGGAAGATTTGGTAAACAAGGTTGACGAAATCAACGCAAAGTACATGAAGTAAAAGGCCTTGCATATAAGGAGAACAACATGGAGCAGACTGAGAAAAAAGAACCTTTCTATAACCAGATTGAGAAGTATATCATTGTATGCATGTTTCTTGTGATGACTGTAATTATTGCACTTAACGTTGTTACCAGATTTGTATTCAACTTTACCCTTTCCTGGGGCGAGCAATTGGCCAGGTTGCTGCTGGTATGGACATCCTTTGCCGGAATCAGCTGGGCAGGAAAAATCAATGCCCATATGAGAGTGACTGCATTGTCATTGGCTTTTAAGAAGAACCCGAAGATTTTTGAGGCAGTGTACCTGGCGGGGGATGTGATTGCTGCCGGTTATGGGATATACATGTCTTATGAAATATTCCAGCTTATGAATTTGATACGGAACCAGGGGCAGGTTCTTTCCGCCCTGCCCTTTGTTCCCAAATGGATTATGTATCTGGCCGGTGTATTGGGAATGGCCGGTATGAGTATACGGATTATCCAGCGCAGAGTTGGAGAATTCATGAACACAGGAAAGGAGGGGGCAGAGGTATGATTGGTACAATGCTGGGAGTATTATTTATATGCCTTTTGGGTACTGTCCCCATTGCGGTGAGTCTGGGATTGAGCTGTGTGGCTACATTCTCTGTCTTTAACGCGGGAAGCAATATGACACAGATGCTGGCGCAGTCCACGGTCACAAGCATTGATTCATTTTCACTGATGGCAATTCCGTTTTTTATGCTGGTAGGAAGCCTGATGGAGAGAGGCGGCATTGCAAAAAAGCTGGTGGATGTGGCGGAAATGCTGACAGGTACCATGCCGGGCGGATTGGGAATGGCTGCCATAGTAGCATCCATGTTCTTTGCGGCCATATCGGGTTCCGGTCCCGCTACAGCTGCGGCCATAGGCGGGATCATGATTGGTGCCATGACGGCCCAGGGTTATTCCAAAGGGTACAGCGGAGCCCTGATAGCGGCAGGAAGCACCATCGGACCGGTAATACCGCCTTCCATACCCATGATTATGTACGGAGTTACCATTGGGGTTTCCGTATCCTATATGTTTATCGCAGGGATTATTCCCGGTGTCCTCATGGGTGTGGCTCTGATGATTTATAACTATTTTGCCAGCAAAAAGCGGGGCTACAAGGGGAATGAGACCAAGGCAAAGACTGCCGGGGAAAAAGCGGTTGTTCTGAAAGAGGCCATACCGGCTATCCTGATGCCCGTCATTATATTGGGAGGCATTTACTCTGGTGTGTTTACTCCCACGGAATCCGCGGTCATCGGTGTTGTGTATGCAATCATTGTAGCTGTTTTCGTATACCATCATCTTAGCTGGAAGGCTTTTTGCCAGGCCATGTTTGACGCGACTATCACATCGGCTACCATCATGATACTGTTTGGCGCGGCAAATACCTTTGGGCGGATACTGACCATGAACCGTGTCCCGACCATGATTACAGACTGGATGCTGTCCATAACAAGTTCCAGAGCCATGATCATGCTGATGATCAATATTGCTCTCCTGATTATTGGGATGTTTCTGGATACCATATCGTCAATCGTACTGTTTGGGCCGATCTTCGCGCCTATCGCGATAGCCATTGGCTATGATCCCCTTCATTTTGGCATCATTATGGTGATTAACCTGTGTATCGGAATGATTACGCCTCCCATGGGAGGAAACCTCTTTGTTGCCCAAAGAGTATCAAAAACCAGTTTTGAGGAGATTTTTAAAGATACGTTCCCCATGATAATCGTTCTCTATATACTGCTGGCATTACTGATTATATTCCCGGAGATAACAATGTTCCTGCCGAAGCTGCTGGGATATACATTTACCGGTTAATGGGAGGATAAGGAATGTTTATTAATGTTGAATTG
Source organism: Enterocloster bolteae (assembly GCA_021772025.1). Lineage (GTDB taxonomy): Bacteria > Bacillota > Clostridia > Lachnospirales > Lachnospiraceae > UMGS1370. The sequence goes on from JAETNT010000106.1 coordinate 6,704, forward strand.
GAAGTAAATCATAAACTTCTGCGGGGAGACGTAAGGCTTCCCGAGGGAACGGGTCCCTTCCCTGTGGTTTGTTTTTATCATGGCTTTTGCGTGGATCGGATTGGCCAGATGCGTCTTCATGAATTGTTTGCCAGAAAGTGCGCTGTCAATGGCATCGCATGTGTGAAATTTGACTTTTACGGATGCGGCGAAAGCGATGGGGACTTTTCGGAAATGAGATATATGGATGAGGTGGAGCAGGCAACGGCCATTTATCTGTGGGCCAGTGAGCAGCCATGGTGTGACAGGGACAATATGTTTCCCGTAGGGCACAGCATGGGAGGGGCCATTGTCTCCAACATCATACCGCAGCTTCAGCCCAGGGGAGCTGTTATGTGGGCTCCGGGAAATGTGGTCTACTATGATATCAGCAGCCGTGTCCATGCTGTTCCGGGCCACTACGAGGAGTTCTACGACATAGGCGGACTTATGATGTCCAGTGAATTCCTCTCCCAGGTGAGAAAGACGGATATTGTAAGGCAGGCGGAAGGTTACGGCAAAGAGGTGCTTCTTATACACGGCGAGTTAGATGAGAAGGTTCCGGTTTATGCGGTTGGACCATATCTGGACCTGTACGGGCAAAAGGCCCGGCTGGAAATAATAAAAGGTGCCAATCATCAGTTTACCTCGGTTGAGTGGAAGAATAAGGTATATGAGTTGAGCATTGAATACATAAAAGAAAAGACAGGCTCGATAGAAAAATAACA
>JAETNT010000107.1 GCA_021772025.1 Enterocloster bolteae
CTGGTATCGGCGGTTTCCTGCTGCCCAAAGTCCGATCACAACAGATAACCCTGTTTGAATACTTTAAAATAGCCGATTGTGGGATATGAGGGCTTTAAAAATGGGGAAACTCAAATTAATCTATCATTGACTTTATACCTGCTATAAGGTGTAAACTAATCTTATCAATATCATTTCAATATAAGGAGGGTTCATTTATGGAAAGAAAGATTACCTTTGCACAGTATGGGTGCGGCAAGATGGGCAAGTACCTGATCCGTTATGGAATTGAAAAAGGAGCGTCTCTGGTTGCGGCTTTTGACGTGAATCCTGCGGTAATCGGAAAGGATGCCGCCGAAGTAGCAGGTGAGGATTACCCGGCTACCGGTGTAATCGTTTCTCCGGCAGATCAGGCAGACCAGATTCTTGGACATCTGAAACCGGATGTATGTATCATTGCTACCAGGAGCACGGTGGCAGAGCTGGAAGATATTTTTACAATTTGTGCCAGACACGGCATCAATGCCATCACCACCTGCGAAGAGGCTCTGTATCCCTGGAACTCTTCCCCCGCCCTTACCCATAAGCTGGATCAGTTAGCAAAAGAGGGGGACTGCACCCTGACCGGCGTCGGATACTGTGATCTGGTATGGGGTACTATGGTAACCAACCTGGCAGGTTCTTCTTTTAAAATCACAAAAATTTTGGGCAGCAGCTGGTATAATGTGGAGGATTATGGTATTGCCTTGGCAGAAGGCCACGGCGCCGGTTTCTCACAGGAACGCTTTGAAAAGGAGATAGCCAATATTAACTCCATGCCTTCTGATGAACTGAAAGAGATGATCGAAAGCGGCAGGTATGTTCCCTCCTATATGTGGAATCAGAACGGCTGGCTCTGCAGCAAGATGAACCTCCACGTTATTTCTCAAACCCAGAAGTGCTACCCTACCACCCATTCAGAAGATCTGTTCTCCACAACGCTGAACGCAACTATCAAAGCCGGAGACCCCACTGGTATGCGGGCGGTAGTCACTACAGAAACAGAGGAAGGGATTACTCTGGTGACAGAATGTGTGGGCAAGGTGTTTGCGCCGGACGAGTTCGACCGGAACGACTGGACTTTTGTTGGTGAACCGGAAACCACTGTTTCCGTCAACCGGCCCGCCACTGTAGAGATGACCTGTGCAACCATTATCAACCGTATCCCTCAGCTGATCGATGCGCCGGCCGGATACGTGACTACTGACAGGTATCCCTATAACGAGTACTGTGTTCACGATTTGAATACCTATGTAAAGAGCCGGTAAATACAGAAGGCTGCCGCAGTGAGATGGTCTCAAATCTCATTGCAGCAGCCTTTTTAAAGCTATTTCATTATTACATTTCCAGTTTTACAAACGCCTATTGATTATAGTATAACAAGTTTTGTGGGACAATTCAATGTGAAACAGTCTTGAGTTTTTATTCTCTTCCTTTTATAATAAAAAATGACGCGCAGAGGGAAAACATTTGAGAAAGAGACATCCAATGAAGAAACTCCTTAGACTTGTAATCGCCGATGATGAACCATATATAAGAACCAATCTAAAAGCATTATTCCCCTGGAAAGAGCTGGGATACGAGGTTGCCGCCGCCTTTTCCAATGGCCTGGACGCACTCAATTATATAGAAACCGTGGGCGCTGACGTACTTCTGACAGACATTCAGATGCCGGTAATGGATGGTATCTCTCTGATTAAGCAGCTCTATAACCACCAAATCCCTGTCCGCACAGTTATCCTGTCTGCCTATACTGAATTTGAGTACGCAAAACAGGGAATGCAGTACGGCGCTACAGATTATATTGTAAAACCCATCAGCTATGAAGAGATCACAGATGTGTTCGCCTCCCTTCACCGCGCCATCTGCGGGCCGGAATCCCAGGAAGCCCCGGATACTCTAACCCAGCTTATCCGTTATATAGAAGATCATCTGGCCGATGCCACATTAGAAGGAGCCGCCGCCCAGATCCATTTAAGCGCAGATTATCTGTCCCGGCTTTTCCGCAAAAAGACAGACATTTCTTTCAGCGAGTACCTTCTCAATGCCCGTATGAAAGAAGCCGGCCTATTGATGAGACAAATCCATCTCTCCATCAGCGAGATTGCGTCTCGTCTGGGATACAAAAATCCTAAAAACTTCACTCGGGCATTTCACAATTATTATGGAATGACTCCCACAGAATACCGCAGACAGACCGATGAGGAGGGCGGCCTATGATCTCACTGATAATTGCTGACGACGAAAAGAATATCCGGGAAGGGCTTCGTGATCTGTTCCCCTGGGAAGAGCTGGGGGTCGCTGTAACCTGCACTGCTGCCAACGGGCAGGAAGCCCTCTCCTATATAGAAAAACATGGGGCAGACCTGGTCCTGGCTGACATCCGCATGCCTGTGATGGACGGCCTGGAACTGGCCCGGCATATCCAAAAATCCCATCCCAAAACCCGTGTGATTCTCCTCAGCGCTTATACAGACTTTGCTTATGCCCAAAAGGCTTTACGGCTTGGCGTATGTCAATACATCACAAAACCTGTTGACTATCAGGAGCTGATGGACACGGTAAAACGTCTGACTGTTCCCCGGACAGAAACCTCTTATCAGGGGTACTATCAGGAGATAGCTCAGAAGATTTTACGTTATATGGAGGAAAATCCCGCCCACGCCACCCTTTCCGGAGCCGCCGGACGTGTAGGATTGTCTCCCAATTATGTTTCCCAGATTTTCAAACAGGTATATAACGAAAATTTTTCTGACCGGCTTCTGTCCTGCCGCATGGCCCGGGCCAGAGAGCTTCTGGATCAGGGGACGGATGCCCGGACGGCCGCTTGGCAGTCCGGCTATCAGAATTTCCGCAGCTTTACCCAGGCCTTTACCCGGTATTATGGAACTTCACCCTATCAATACTGCCAAGCTACAAGAGAGGAGGATTCTGATGCGTAAAAAATTTTTCTTTGAAAATCTGACCCGAATCCTGATCTTCACATTGCTTCCGACTATTTTGATCACCCTGATCTTCATCGCTGTTTTACTGCCGTCAGAAGAGAAGATCCTCCAGGAAGAAAACCATAATAAGCTGGCGTTGATCCGAGAAAATATGGAACTTCTGCTCAATGACTCCAACAAAGTCATGAATCTGCTCAATCTTCCCACCTACGCCAACTCCATTTATCAGATCTTAGAGGCCGATTCTCTGGATTACATCAATTTCCGTACCTTAACTCAGACCTCTTCCCAGCTGAACGCCATCGTCAATTCCCGCAGTTATATCGACAGCATCTACGTCTATATCCCTAATAGCCGCGGCAAATACCTGACCAACGGCGCCCATATCTACACCTTAGATGGCTTTGTAGATACAAATTGGCTGGAGATCTGCGGCGGAACTTCTCCTTACCGCCTGATTAGACGGCAGGCCAGCATCTATCCCGGGATCAAGACGCCCCAAGATTATCTGACAGTGGTACAGGAAAATAGCAAAGGCCATGTGGTAGCAGTCAATATCGTAGTCTCCTACTTTAAGCGCCTGTTCCAAAATCTAAACTTGAAAAACGGCGAAATCATTATGTTTGTAGACAATGGAACCCTTCTACTTTCCTCATCCCAGGACCCCCATATTCCTGAAATCCTGGAAAGACTAGATAGCGGCGATCATTCCCATACCCCCATGGAGATCGGCGGTATGCTGGTATTCAAAACCCACTCTCCAGACACCGGATTAGATTTTATCTCTGCCGTTCCCAAAAAGGAGATCTACTCCAATATCCGGCGGCTGATGGTGCTGGCCATCGCCGCAGGCGGCGTCTGCATCGTTTTAGCAGTATTGTTTTCCATCCGCTATGCCGTCAATGTATCCCGCCATCTGTACTCCATTCTGGATCTGATGGAGGCCGCTATCTCTCACCAGGAGCTGCCCCCTGTCAAAAGCCACGATAACAGCCTTTACAGCCATATTATCACTAATATGATCCAGACCTTCACCCAGAGGGACTTTTTACAGGTTTCTCTGGGTGAACAGCGGTTCCAGGCCATGACCCTGGAGCTTTCTGCCCTCCAGTATCAAATCAACCCTCATTTTTTATCCAATACCCTGCAGATGATCGATTTCGAGATCCTGCGGATGGCGAAACATCCCACGACAGCCAACGAGATGATCCAGCAGTTGTCTCGTTTCCTCCAGTACAGCCTTTCCTCCCCCAACTCTGATGTTTCCCTGGAGCAGGAGATCCAGGCTACCGGATACTATACGTCTCTCATGTCCAGGAGGCACACCGATCAGCTGGAAGTCCTTTGGGACATTGACGAAGAAGTCCTTGCTTATCCCATCCCCAAGCTGATCCTGCAGCCTATCATTGAAAATAGCATCAAACACGGTATGCAAAGCCAGGATAAACCTCTCCATATCCTAATTCAGGCCGGCCCTTATGAAGAAAAAGGCCTTCGTATCCTGGTAAAGGATGACGGTATGGGGATCACCTCCGAGCATTTAAAAGAGCTGCAATCTACGCTCCCTGATTTTAAAGGCTTTCAGGAATCCCATATTGGCCTTCAAAATCTGTTCCGCAGACTGCAGCTTCGTTTTTCACCGTCACAGTGTTCTATTCTTTTAGATGGTCAGCCTGAAAAAGGCTTTTCCGTGGAGATCCAAATCCGGGATCTCAATGCCGGTTTACAAAGATAAAATCTCATTCCATACCCGTTCATCTACCGGGATGCCATTGGCCTGGTTGTCTTTTTGGGCCTCCTTTGCCTTCTGTCCGGCGTAAGTAATACGATGGGTTTTGGCATCTTTTTGGGAAGCCAGCAGATCGGATACCGCATCTTCTGCGATCCGTTCTGCCTCTTCCTCCGGCAGCAGAGCTTTATAGTTGATGGCCAGGAAAATCTGGGATACTCCATGCTCGTCGCCTTCCAGCTTTCCGATCTGGCAGACGTTGTTTCCTCCGGAGCACGCAGATGCAAAAATATCCAGCATAAAGGACAAGGCCGCGCCTTTCCAATATCCGGTAGGAAGGATCCGCCGGGATTTGACGACAGCCTCCGGATCCCGGGTCAGATTGCCTTCGGCATCAAATCCTGCATCTACAGACATCTGACGCCCCTGGAGGCATGCCAGCTCCAACGCGCCGTAAGAAAACTGGGACATGGCGGCATCCACTATCAAATGGCCTTTCTTTCTGGGAAATGCAAAAACGATAGGATTGTTGCCCAGACGGGAGTCTACTGCTCCCCAGGTAGGCATATTGGGCATGGTGTTGGTAAAGCAGATCCCTGCCATTCCTGCGTCGCAGGCCTGACAGCCGTAGGTGGCCGCCCGCATCCAATGATTGGTGTTTTTTAATGCCGCCAGGCCGATGCCGTAAAGCTTCGCCTTTTCTATGGCCTGCTCCATGGCGTACCAGGCATTGATCACCCCCAGTCCCAGATGTCCGTCTATACGGACCATGCCGCCAAATTCGGCTGCGATCTCCGGATCCGCCTCCGGTCTTACGATTCCTTCCTCTATGTTTCTCACCAGTCTGGCAAAACGGTTGATCCCGTGGGTGTAGGTTCCCTCCAGAGAGTTTTTCGCCATCTCATGGGCCACCTTCCCCGCCTTTTCTTCGCTGCAGCCATGCCTCATCAAAATCTCCTGCATGGTCTTTTTTACCTCTTCAAATGCTAATCTCATGGTTTTCCTCCCATCCGTTTTCCCATAGCGATAAAGCTTTCCATCTGCTTTTCAAAGGATACCCCTAAGTATCCCGGCGCGCTTTTCTCCCATTCCAGAGAGAAAAAACCCTGATACCCCTGCTCCGTCAAAAACGCCATGATATGTTCCACCGGGATACGGCCTGTGCCGATGGGACTATAGATCCGCCCTCCGGGAACCGTCTCTATAATATCCTTAATATGGACATGGTAAATCCGGTCACCTGCCAGCTCCCAGGTCTCCTCGATGGATTCTCCTGTATCCCAGGGATGGATAATATCCAAAAGCACACCGATCTTGGGTGACACACCTTTCAAAAGCCTGGACAGGGTCTTACCGTCTTTTACAGAGTCGTGGGTCTCAATCACCACTTTCACTGGGCTGTTTCCCATCTTCTGCGCCACCGCGTCAAAGCCCCTGCGGGCCTGAGCCATAGCCTCATCCTCCGTTATTCCCTCCGGTACAGGGCCCATGAAGGTCCGCACCGTTTTCGCCCCCAGAAATTCTGCCAAAGCGATCATCTCTAAAAGCTCCTCTGCCTGATGGAGGACGCTGCGGGAGTCCGGCTGATAAAATCTGGTATAGGCGGTGAGACAAGGAATCTGAAGACCGGATTCTTCAATCAGCCGCTTCACATGCAGCAGGTAGGAGAAGGAATCTCCTACTCCTGCATGGCTATGCTCACGGCCTCTTAGCTCAATGCCGGAAAGCCCCCATTGCTTTGCAAAACTTACCGCTTCCTCAATAGTCTTTTCCTGGACGGACAGGGTCGTATAACTTAACTTCATCCGTATCCTCCTTATAGCCAGACTATATTGTTATTTCTGGTGATCTCTTCCATCCGATGCTCCGGATCCAGCTCAATAAAGCATCCTTCCAGATCGATGCCTCTGGTCCACAGCGGGATCTCAATGGTCTTAGGATAAAGATCCACAGGCGCCGGAATAGGAGGAATCTGGCTGGACCGCAGTACATTCCCGCTGCCGTCTTTCAGCGCCAGAGTGGTAAGAACGCTGTCCCGGCCGCCAATATTATGTACCATCACCCGGATACAGGAGTCCTTGACAATGACATCCTCTTTTCCGATGGCAAGATCCGGCTGCTCCCAGTAAGGAGTTTTCGGAGCCGCCAATGTCAGCTCTACTGTAGTATAACATCCGGGAGCAAAGGTAATCAAGACAGAATCAAACCGCCTTCCTTCCACTTTGGTCACAACGGTATTTCCTGACTCGCCCAGTGCCGCTCCCTGACCCTGTTTCATCTCCCAAATGCCCGGCAGCACATCCTCAAACGTCATCTTTGCCGTGACGGCTTTATCGGTCATATTATAAGCGCTGAAACAAATCTGATCCGGCGCGCCTTTGGTCACCAGAACCGCCACATCCGTCTCTTCTCCCGGCGCAAACTCCCAGCGGATAAAATGCCTGGGGTACAGGGAAAATCTCTCGTGTGCTACGCCGCCAATCCGATCTTTCTGAATCTGGGCGATATCGATAACTCCACGATCTACCCAAAGCTGGCCATCGGTGTTAATGTATTCCCTAAGAGCCGCCTTTTCTAAAAGCTTCTCATAGGCCATCCTTGTCTTCTCTTCCAGCTCTTTAAGGCTTTT
>JAETNT010000108.1 GCA_021772025.1 Enterocloster bolteae
TCAAAATCATTGAGGACGATCCAGCGGACATTGGATTCTTTGCGAAAGAAGGATTTAATAGAAAGAATCGGAAGCGACAAATCAGGATATTGGGAGGTTAAGAATCTTGATTGAATGAAATAAGCAATCCATGTTGACAAATAGAACAAATGTTTGCATAATATACCTATCGCTACATTAGGATGATGTCGCACGAGAAAACTGACAGGTCGGTTGACTTTCCCTTTTCTGACCTCAGTGTAAGAGGCGATGGTTACATGAAGTTTGAAATTGGCTCAACAGCGTAAACGTACATTGTTGAAAGCAAATCGGCTTTTTGAAAACAGCATAAGCCACAGAATTTTCTATACCAAAACAGAAAGAGCAGAAAAAAGGATACGATTCTTCATATGACTATCTGCATTGATTACGCTGGAAAGGAATAAAACTTTCTGAAAAATGTGGTTGACATTCCTTTCCTCATTTTATATAATTGGTGTTAGTAAGTTAGCGAACAAGCAAGCGTGCTAATAAATGAACACCGAAAAGGAAACAATGCAGAAAAGAAAAAACGAAAAGAAAAGAAAAATGAAAAGGTGAAGATTATGTATGCGAATTTTGGAGAATTTATAAGCAAGAAGAGGATTGAAAAGAAAATTACAATCAGAAAAATGGCAGAGATGCTGAATGTGTCGGCTCCGTTTCTGACTGATGTGGAGAAAGACAGACGCAACCCCTTCGACATGGAAAAACTTACCCAACTTGCAAATATCCTGAATCTTTCAAAGGAAGAGAACGCGCTCATGCTTGACTTGGCTGGAAAAAAGAGGAATGCAGTAGCTCCTGATTTACCAGAATACATAATGGGAAGGGATTATGTTAGTGCAGCCTTAAGGACAGCGAGGGACTTGGACGCCGGAGAAGAAGAATGGAACCAGTTTGTCGAGGAACTGAGAAAGCGAAAGGGGTAAGAGCCTATATATGTATAGACCAGATATCAAAAGGAAACAATCCGGAACACCGGTACTAAGCAGAAAAGAAATCGATATTATGGGGGAAAATCTCGTTGGCGAGTTTATGCCGGAAGCGCTTAAAACTCCGCAGGAGATTGATATTGACTTGTTCGTTCAGGATTATCTTGGCATGGAGCAGGATTTTCAGTACCTGTCACATTGCGGGTTATATCTTGGAATGACGGTATTTAATGACACAGATAAAATACCTGTGTACAATCCGGCGAATAACTGCGCGGAATATATCAGTGCAAAGGCTCACACGGTGATAATTGATAATACTCTGTTAGAAGAAAATCAGGAACACAGGTATCGGTTTACTATGGGACATGAAGCAAGTCATGGGTTTCTACATAAGGAGTATTTTGCTTATGATCCCAATCAGATAACTTTGTTTGATTTCATGGGACAGGCTCCCATACCGATGGTGCAGTGTCGGATTGACACAAAGAAATTAGACATGAAACAGGTAAAAATTTGGACAGACCGGGATTGGATGGAATGGCAGGCAAATGCATTATCTTCAGCGATTCTGATGCCGGAATCAATGGTACGGTTGATAGCAGAGAGTTTTGGTAATCTGAACTTGCCAAAGAGATTGCGTTGCTATGCAATGATAGAAAAAGTGGCATCTGTTTTTAATGTTTCTCTTGAGGCTGCCGGATACAGACTAAAACAACTTGGATATATTTCGGGGGAAACTAAACTGAGTACGGATGTTTTGAATATGATATCTTATGATTTGATTTGGAATTATTAGAAACAGGTAAGGGTATGCGGATTGCATAACAGTCCGCATAATTTTTTGAGAAAAGTGTTCGCAAGTTAGCGAACAAGTTATCAAAAATAAAATGTTTGGGTTACTTTAAGGAAATGATTGTGCTCTTAGCAAGTAGGTGCTTTATTGGAAAAGCGTTTCAAAAGTATTCTATGAAGAAATTTAAAAAGTATTCCAAAACAGTGAAATAAAACTGTTTTGGGACATAGAATAATAATGGAAGAGAGAAATCTGTCGTATTTTGATTGGAGGTGGGACACATGGCAGATGGTGTAGTACATAGATGCACAAAGAATTGTCCTTGGCATAAAAAATGTTTTGTCTGCAAGACAGAATCGGAAGTTAAGGAAGATGTGGTGGTGCTGCACAAATGTATGATTACAAAAGAGGATATTCCTGTTCATATAGGAAAAGCGACAGCAGATGCCTGTGTCGGATAGTGGATGATAATGAAAACAGAATAATGGGACTAGCTTGTAGAAACAGCCACTAGGATGTGCTGATATTACAGTGGTCTACGAACAGGTATGTTAGTAGAATGCTGTAAAAAATCAGAGATTCTAGTGGCTTTCTTAAGTTCAGCCATTTTTAGGGAATTGCCTGTTTACGTTGGACAGGCAGTTCCCTTTTTTCATTGTGAAAAGGATATTACCTATTGCGCGGAGATTGCAGTGTAATTTTTCACGCTTTATCTGAAGTGCGAAAAGAGAATAAGGGAATGAAGGCGATGGGGAGTATTTTTCTTCCCTAAAGAAATTTGAAAAAAGTTTTTAAAGGTGCAAAAAGCCTGCACCTTTAACCAATATCCTGTGTTCACAAGGCAAGGGAAATGAGGAAGGAGGTGAGCGGGGATGGCAAAAAACATGACACCAAGTGAGCGCCGTGAGGCGATCTTAAATGTCCTGTGTAAAAGAAGGCAGGACACCATTGCGAACTTGGCGCATGAATTTGATGTTTCGGTCCGGACCATTAAATATGACATCGAAGAGCTTACCCTCGCTCACCCGATTGAAACCATCCGCGGCAGATACGGCGGAGGAGTGAAAGTGGCTGATGGATATTACATCGGGCGCAAATACTTGAAGCCGAACCAGCAGGAACTGCTTAAGCGGTTATCGGAGCAGCTAACCGATGAGGACAAGGCAGTGATGGACAGCATTCTCAGAGACTTTGCTTTGTAGGAAATATTGACGAGTACCCCACGGTCATGAGAGCCGAATGTGAAAGGATGATTTTATTATGAGAAAAGTTTTTATCTGCTCCCCATATCGGGGAAACATCGAGGAGAACATGAACAAGGCAAAATTCTACGGGAAGATTGTCATTGGGACAGGGAGAATCCCTGTGATCCCGCATCTCTATTTTCCGACATTCCTCGATGAGAATAATCCCAACGAGAGAAGGACAGGCATTGAGATGGGCTAGGAACTGATGGATTCCTGCGATGAGGTGTATGTATTCGGATTCGACATCACGGAAGGCATGAAGTTTGAGCTTGACCATGCCAGAAAGAAAAAGAAACCTGTCCGGCTTTATGATGACAGATTCAATGCAGTAAATGTTCGGACGCTTCCGATTGATGAGCGTGCCACACCGGAATACCGTATGGCGGTTCAGGGACTGAGACTGGAATAAAGGAGGAGAAGATTTATGAATGAGGCATTAATGAAGATGGCGGAAGGATATGAAATGATTGCCGCTGGAATCCGGCAGATGATTTCGGAAGGCAGGAGCGTGCAGGAGGATGCAGGGAAAGCGCCTGAAAAGAAGGAAGCTGCGGAAGCGGCAGTTCCCAAAGAGACGGCAAAGGATGAGCCGCAGATTGACAGAAAGACGGTGCGGGCGTTCCTGACGGAAAAGTCCAGAGCCGGGAAAACGTCAGAGGTTAAAAACCTCATTACCGAATTTGGATACAGCAAGCTGTCGGATGTGCCGGATGGGAAACTCGGCGCGCTGTACCAGAAAGCGCAGGCTCTCTGATGGGCGCGCATGCAAGGTTTTCCCCATCGTCCGGCAGGCGGTATTTAAGCTGCCCGCCCTCCCTTAAGCTGGAAGAACAGTTTGCGGATGAGCAGTCCCCGTATGCGGCGGAGGGGACTGCCGGACATGAGATGGCGGAATACCTTATCAAAAAACATCTGAAGAAAAGGACCAAGCGGCCTGTCTCTGATTATTATTCGGATGAACTGATGGAAGCGGTAGAGGATTACGCTGCCTATGGTATTGAACAGATTGAGACGGCAAGGAAGGAATGCCCTGATCCGTATGTTGGCGTGGAACTGAAGGTGGATTTAAGCAGCCGTGTGTAAGGGTGCTTCGGAACGGCAGACCTTGTGGTGGTGGATTCCCGGAAAATCCATATTATCGATCTGAAACTCGGCAAGGGCGTCATGGTGGAAGCGGAAGAGAATGTACAGCTTATGATTTATGGGCTCGGAGTCCTCGATATGCTGTCCTGCCTGTATGATATCGACACGGTAGAACTGACCATTGTGCAGCCGAGGCTGCAGCACCTCTCCACATGGAAGATTTCCGCGGAAGCGCTTTTGAAATGGGGAAGAGAGGTATTTGAAACCGGGGCGAAAAAGGCCCTTGCCGGGGAAGGCGAATACGCTGCCAGGGATCACTGCAGGTTCTGCAAGGCACGGTTTACCTGCCGGGAGAGGGCGAATGAGTATCTGAGACTGGCGCAGATGGAGTTTCGGGAAGCCCCTCTTCTGTCGGAGGAAGAGATCGCAGAGGTGCTTACCAAAGCGAACGCTTTGAAAAAGTGGGCGGAGGAAATTTACACCTATGCCCAGAATGAAGCGGTTGTCAACCATAAGAAATGGCCGGGATTCAAGCTGGTGCTTGGGCGGAGCAACCGCAGGTATACGGATGAGGAAGATGCGGCGAATGCGGCAAAAGCAGCCGGGTACACAGACATCTTCAAATCTTCGCTGATCGGCATCACGGAAATGGAGAAGCTGATGGGGAAAAAGAAGTTTGCTGAAATCCTCGGTGCTTTCGTGTATAAGCCGGAGGGCAAGGTCACGCTGGTGCCGGAATTAGATAAACGGGAAGCCGTCAATGTATCAACCGCAGAAGCGGATTTTAAGGAGGAGTAAGTGATGAGTACAGAAAACAGAACCAAAGTAATTGTTCCATGCAGGCTTTCCTACGCGCATTTGTGGGAGCCGGATTCCGTCAACGGCAGCGAGCTGAAGTATTCGGTATCCTGCATCATCGACAAAAAGGATAAGGACACTATCGCCAAGATCAGGAAAGCGGTTGAGATTGCGAAGGAAGAAGGCAAAGGAAAATGGGGCGGCAAGATTCCTGCCAACTTAAAAATGCCTTTGAGGGACGGCGATACGGACAGGCCGGAAGACGAGGCTTATGCGGGTTCCATGTTCCTGAATGCCAATTCCAAACAGGCGCCGCAGATCGTGGACAGACAGGTGCAGCCGATCCTCGACCAGAGCGAGGTGTACAGCGGATGCTACGGCAGGGTTTCCATTACCTTTTATGCCTATAATTCCAACGGCAATAAGGGTATTGCAGCCGGGCTTGGCAATGTCCAGAAATTAAGGGACGGGGAGCCGCTGGGTTCCAGAGCCAATGCAAAGGATGAATTTGAAGCGGTGGATGACGGCGAGGATGATTTCCTCTCCTAAAGGAAACGGGACGGGCGGCAGGAACGCCGCCCTGTACATAAAGGAGGTTTGGGGATTGGAACGGTGGAAAGACATAGAAGGAATGGAAGGGAGATACCAGATCAGCGACCAAGGCAGAATCCGCTGTATGCCGCGCTATGTGAAGTGTCGGGGCGGTTCTGTACGGCGGCTCCCGATGAAGGTGCTGGAACTGAAATATGACGAGGTTCTTCAGATTAAAAGGATGCTTGCTGGCAGCGTCCATCCGTATGAAATTGCGGAGAAAATGGGGATTTCAAGGAAGATGGTCAGCAAAATCAAGTCGGGGAGGTCGTATGCATGGCTGAACTGATGACGATTGATATTGAAACCTATTCGGATGTTTCCCTGCCGGACTGCGGGGTACACCGTTATGCATCATCCCCGCAGTTTGAAATCCTGCTGTTTGCATACAGCATCGATGACGGGGAGATTGCGGTGGTTGACCTTGCTTCCGGGGAGAAGATGCCGGAGGAGGTCATGGAGTGCCTGAAAGATGACTCGGTTATCAAGACGGCGTTCAACGCTGCCTTTGAGCGGATCTGCATTAGGAGGAGATGAACATAGTGGCGGAGATGATACAGCAGTGCGTGAACGAGAATGCCCGCGTTGCCCTTGACCAGACGGAGTACCAGAAAAAATATGATGGGCTGGCAGACCGTTTCGACAGGATAAAGGGGCGGATAGAAACAGTCGGCACCGCCATCACGGGGCGGATGGCAAAGAGGGAAAAGACGGAGCGGTTCCTTACAGAACTGGAAAAGAGGGACGGTCCGCTGACGGAATTCGATGAGGAGGACTGGTACAGCCTTGTGGAATATGCCACGGTGTACAGCCAGGAGGATATCCGCTTCACCTTTAAGAATGGGATGGAAGTCGGAGTATGAATGAAAGCCCCTGGGCAGGGAGAAGAATGGCTGCTCAGGGGACCGTCTGACAGACGGGATCTCATTTTTGCCTATTTTACATCCTGTATATTCTGATGGTAATCCAAAATGATGTCTTCCATTGTGATACTTTGCAGGTTGCGGCATAAATCATTCTGGACTTTCTGATAAGAGCTGCCCAATATTTCGTGGATATTTTTTCCGACAGGGCAAAAAGGGGAAGGAAACGGCAGAAGCCAGCGTGAGTTTATTCGATGCTTAGTGCTGTATAATGGGTATGTGGTAAATTTCGCAAATGCGAGTAAAGAAGAGATGATGAAAGCGAGTGAGGATTCCTTCTTATGTGATTATAGAGCGATGGAACAGCTATTTAAAAAGTGTATCAGAAGAAAGTAAGGTTAACTTAGGCCAGACGATGGTTGCTTTTAGCTATGGAAATCAGGTATGGTTTTACACGGAGAGCATTAATTTTAACTCAGAATATGAAAACCCATTGACATAAAAATCTGATTTTGCATAATTGAAAAAAAGATACAGCGTGCTGTATCTGGTGGACTAACACTTAAATCCGAAATGCTTACCGGACGAATGTGTCGGTTGTTGGCAGGCAACGCAAAAACCTGAAACGTTTACTGGGCGAATGAACCAGCCGTTGGCGGACAACGAAAAAATTAGCCATAAAAGAGAGTTGGTAATGCTGCGGTATTATGGCTCTCTTTTTAAATTAGTAGCCTGCAAATAAGAAACTAAAGTGCCCCACTTTGTCAAGACAGTTTTTTGATAAATTTACCGTTAGGTGCTAAACATATGTTCCCGGATATATCTGGAATATATTATCCCTTTCTTTCCTTGGTTACAAAAGACTTGCAATGTCAGTTAGTTAAGCTATTGGGTTAGACTCTGAATAAGGGTCTAACTCAAATTTTCAAAATTTCAAAAAAATTACTTTAAGGGGTTGACACGGAGCTCAAAATGTGCGGCCG
>JAETNT010000022.1 GCA_021772025.1 Enterocloster bolteae
CCGGCAAATGGTATGATCCACGTCGTTTGCTCCAGGATTCATTCCTGAATAACACTTTATTCCTGTATTCAGACCATTTATACGATTTTTAAAATTCTTAACTAACTGACATTGTTTCATAAGTGTAACTCTGCTCCCCTATCTTTTCTCCATCTTTTCCTATACAGGTAATCTTAACGGTAGCCCTGGTAAGAATATTCTTCCCATTATTACGAAGCTTCAACTGTAAAACCTGTTCTTTCCCATCCTTTAGGAGAATTGCTCCCTTCGTCAGTCCGACAGGCTTTGTATTCTCCTGGCCAAACTCTATGACCTTTTTCACCTCATACCCCATATGCACCTGACTCCCTATAGATTTCTCAATAATACTGCTAAAGAATAAATGATTTTAAATTATATATTCTTTATATAGAATATTCAATTTTCTCCTGTTATTATAGCAAAATCCCTTAATAAGTCAATGTGTTCGACGGCATTTTGCCGAATTCCCCGCAACGTAAAAAGATGTGTAAAGGCAGCGTCTGGATCGATTTTCGATATATTACAGAGTATTAATTATCAATACCCAGGCCAGGCCATAATATGTGATCACCGCTACAAGGTCATTGATTGTTGTAATCAAAGGACCGGATGCCGCCGCAGGATCAACGCTGATTTTCTTAAACATCAGCGGAATCAGCGTTCCGGACAGGCTTGAGAGCACCATTGCCAAAAGCAGCGCAGCACCTGTACAGGCAGATATGGCAAATGCCGTAGCCGCCGCCTGGCTTTTTAATACCATTAAGTATAAACCAACCAACACAAAGGACAATACGCCGAGTATCAGCCCGTTCATAAGCCCTACCTTGGTTTCTTTTGCAACCAGAAAAATCTTTTGCCTGCCGCTAATGTTTTCATCCATCAGGACGCGTATGGTAACGGCAAGGGACTGTGTCCCTGCATTTCCCGCCATATCAAGGATCAACGACTGAAAAGCCATAATCAAAGGCAGCTGGGCGACCACTGCCTCAAATATGCCCACAACACCGGAAACTGCCATTCCCAATCCCAGCAAGACAATCAGCCAGGGCAAACGCTTTCCAATACTTTTTCTTAAAGGTTCATTTAAATCTTCTTCTGCTGATAAACCGGCCAGCTTTGCATAATCTTCCCCCATTTCGTCATCAATAAGTTCCATGATATTCTGGGAAGTCAATACCCCTATGAGCTTATTCTCTGAGTCCAGGACAGGGATGGAATCTTCTGAATATTCCCTGATACGGCCAAGGCAGTCGTCAATCAGCTCATTCGAATAAACATATGGGTATGACGTCACGGCAATGGTATCAATCAGGGTTCCCTCACGGGCAATAATAAGGTCTTTTAAATCAATTGCTCCAAGAAGAGCCTCATTCTCGTCAAGAACGTAAATAGTGGAAATATTATCGTTATCTGCCGCCTGCTCAATTAGAGAGCGCATTGCTTCCCTCACGTCAATTCCACAGGGAACCGTCACATAGTTTGTCGTCATTTTGCTGGCAATCTCTTCTTCTTCAAAAGAATTAAGCAGCATGATTTGACTTTTGAGTTCATCCCCTAGTAATTCAATTACTGTAATACGATCCGTTTTATTCATCTGTCGGAGACATTCCGCTATCTCGGCAACTTCAAATTGAGAAAGTACGGCAATTCTTTTTTGAACATTGAGTTCTCCGATATATCGTGCCTTGTCTTCGGCATATTCCAATATGTCCGCCAGCACTTTTCCAGGAAAGATATGATATAACCTGCTCCGTTCTTCCTGGCTAAGCAGCTCTAACGCAGATGCAATATCCTTTTCATGGTATGCCAGTATCCGCTCCTGCTTAATTTTAGGGGTCAGATTGCTGCGGAATATCTCCACAATCTCTGTTTTGTAATCCGGATGCTGCTTGAACTCCATAATCTGATTCTGAACATTGTCTTTTACATTCATTGCATGTTCCTCCTTTCCTCATTGGGCCTGTATCCCTTCCGTATACGAGCCACAGATAAAAGGCGGGTGCAAAAAGGCAAATTGAGCAAAAAGGCATAAAAATACCATTGCTGCTCATAGACCTTTGATTCTGCACTCGACTTGCCGATGCAGTATAGTGTTAGAGTCAGACAATGGTCTCAACATATTGACACAGCAGATTACTACAGATTATGGACACTGCTGTAGTAATCCTCACTATGACTATATGAAAAAACCTTGTCTCTACTTCGACTACTACTGCCGTCCATAATCTCACCTCGCTCTTGCATTTTAAATTTTTTGTTGATTTCTTGTATGAAGAATCCAACTCTCTCCTGTCATTATAGCAAAATCCCCCGATAAGTCAATGTGTCCAACGGCATTTTGCCGGATTCCCCACAACGTAAAAGAGACTGCCCCCGTAAGGTTCAGTCCCTTTCTTTATCTTTGGTACATCTTTATTATATGCGATATTTGTCGAAATGGCAAGAGATTTTTTCTGCAACCCCCGCCCAATTTCTGGAAAAGCAAAGCCTTTCCAATCTTATGAGGGATGAACGTTTGATTCTTTAGACAGATACTTCTTCACATACTGACCTGTATAAGATTCGGGACAGGCCGCAACCTCTTCCGGAGTTCCTGAGGCAATAACCGTACCGCCATGGTCCCCTCCTTCCGGGCCAATATCGATAATGTAATCGGCTGTCTTAATCACATCCAGGTTATGCTCAATTACCACCACCGTGTTTCCGCCGTCAGACAGGCGGCGGAGAATCTCTATAAGCTTGTGGACATCTGCAAAGTGAAGGCCTGTGGTAGGCTCGTCCAAAATATAGATGGTCTTGCCTGTTCCCCGTTTGCTCAGCTCTGTAGCCAGTTTGATTCTCTGAGCCTCGCCGCCGGACAGCTCAGTGGAAGGCTGGCCTAGGCGGATGTAGGACAGTCCCACATCGTAAAGGGTCTGGATCTTTCTTGCTATGGTAGGTACATTTTCAAAAAATTTAAGAGCTTCCTCCACTGTCATATCCAGAACGTCGTAAATGCTCTTTCCTTTATACTTTACCTCCAGAGTCTCCCGATTATAGCGCTTGCCTTTGCAGACCTCACAGGGCACATAAACGTCAGGAAGAAAATGCATTTCTATCTTTATAATGCCGTCGCCGCCACAGGCCTCACACCGGCCGCCTTTTACGTTAAAGCTGAACCGGCCCTTGGAGTATCCCTTGGCCTTGGCATCGGTAGTGGAGGCAAATAGGTCTCGGATCAGATCGAAAGCGCCTGTGTAGGTGGCCGGATTGGATCTGGGGGTACGCCCTATGGGGGACTGGTCAATGGCAATAATCTTATCCAGCAGCTCTGTCCCTTCAATCTTGTCATGTCTGCCGGGAATGGTTCTGGCACGGTTTAGCTTTTTGGCCAATGCCTTATATAAAATCTCATTGACCAAGGAAGATTTGCCGGAGCCGGATACACCGGTAACGCAGGTCATAACTCCCAGGGGAATCTTCACGTCAATATTTTTCAGATTATTCTCTCTGGCTCCCCGAACCGTCAGCCAGTTAACCGGGGTTCTGCGCTGTTTTGGCACCGGAATCTGAATCCGGCCGCTCAGGTAGGCTCCGGTAATGGAATTTTTACATTTCATGATCTGGTTTGCCGTACCGGTAGCAATAACCTGGCCTCCGTGCTCTCCGGCTCCCGGGCCGATATCCACAATAAAATCTGCCGCCCGCATGGTATCCTCGTCATGCTCTACCACCAGCACGCTATTTCCCAGATCTCTTAAATGGAACAGTGTCTGAAGAAGTTTGTCATTATCTCTCTGATGGAGGCCGATACTGGGCTCATCCAGAATATAGGCCACTCCCACCAGGCCGGAGCCAATCTGGGTAGCCAAACGGATTCTCTGGGCCTCGCCGCCGGACAGGGTTCCCGTTGCCCGGGACATGGACAAATAATCCAGCCCTACGTCAATGAGGAAGGTAACGCGGGCTCGAATCTCTTTTAAAATCTGAGCCCCAATAGCCTCCTGCATGGGAGTCAGACTAAGCCCATCCAAAAACTCCCGGAACTTGGTAATGGACATATTGGTAGCTTCAAAAATATTTTTATCCCCTACGGTAACTGCCAGGGATTCCTTTTTTAAACGCTGCCCCTTGCAGACAGGGCATGGAGTGATCCGCATAAAGGTCTCATACTCTGCCTTAGAAGTCTGGGAAAAGGTCTCCCGATAGCGGCGGGCCACATTGTTAATTAGTCCCTCAAAGGCTACCGGGTAAACGCCCTCGCCTCTCTGGCCTTTATAGAAAACCTTGATTTCCCGGCCGCCTGTGCCGTGGAGCAATACATCCTGAATCTCTTTGGGATACTCCTCAAAGGGAGTGTTCAGACTGAAATGATATTCCTCCGACAGGGCGTCTAGGATAGCCCCGGTAAAACTTCCCTTATCTGTACAGGACTGCCAGCCCAGCACCACAATAGCGCCTTCTGCGATGCTTAAGGACTTGTCCGGAATCATCAGCTCCTCGTCAAACTCCATCTTATATCCCAGGCCAAAACAGTCCGGACAGGCTCCAAAGGGATTGTTGAAGGAAAAGCTTCTGGGCTCCACCTCCTCAATACTGACGCCGCAGTCCGGGCAGGCAAAACTCAGGCTGAAGTTCATAGGCTGTCCGTCAATAACATCTACAATCATCAGTCCGTCAGACAAAGCCATAACCGCCTCGATGGAATCGGTCATACGCTTCTCAATGCCTTCCCGGATAGCCAGACGGTCTACCACGATCTCGATGTTATGCTTAATATTTTTCTCCAGCTTAATTTCCTCAGAAAGTTCATAGAGATTGCCGTCAATGCGGGCGCGGACATAGCCGCTCTTTCTGGCGCTGTCCAATACCTTAACATGTTCTCCCTTTCTTCCCCGAACCACCGGAGCCAAAAGCTGAATTCTGGTCCGTTCCGGCAAAGACATAAGCTGGTCCACCATCTGATCCACCGTCTGCCTGCGGATCTCCCGGCCGCATTTGGGACAGTGGGGGATTCCGATGCGGGCATACAAAAGGCGCATATAATCGTAAATCTCTGTCACTGTACCTACGGTAGAACGTGGGTTGCGGTTGGTAGATTTCTGATCAATGGAGATTGACGGGGATAATCCCTCAATACTCTCTACATCCGGTTTTTCCATCTGTCCTAAGAACTGCCTGGCATAAGAAGACAAAGACTCCATATACCGTCTCTGCCCCTCGGCATAAATGGTATCAAAGGCCAAGGAGGACTTGCCGGAGCCGGAAAGTCCGGTTAAAACCACCAGTTCATTGCGGGGGATATTCAGGGTCACGTTCTTTAAGTTATGCTCATTGGCACCCCGAATCTTGATGTACTGTTTTGCCATGGTAATACTCCTTCTATAAAATAATCTTAAGGATAATATCACCAATTGTATCATATGTTAATCAAATCCGCAAGCAAAATCGAACAAATGTTTTGTATTTTCGTCTCTGCAAAAGAAGCGGGCTGCAACCGCAGTTACAACCTATTACTCTAAATAAAATACCGGAGTTAAATCCACCGATACCGGACTGTTGTCCGGGTTGGTCTCCATGATATCCGCCATAAAGTCCCACCACCTCCGGTTAATCTCCGTATGGGCGGACAGCGCCCAGCGCTCTTCATCCTCCACCTCAATATAGCCGTACAGCACATTGGTGTCCCGATCCAGGTAAATGGAGTAATTGTGTCCGCCGTATTCATGGATCATTTCCTTCATTTCCGGCCATAAAAGGTTATGGCGTCGCTTATATTCCTGCTCCATTCCCGGATATAAAAACATCTTAAATCCTTTTCTTACCATAATCGATTCCTCCTGACAGGTTCTAATTGCCATCTTGTTTTTCGTATAAGAATTTTTCCGGAAGAGTCACGTTAAAATCCTTCGCCAGATCCCGGAAATTCTGAGGAGTAATGGTCTGAAGTTTGTCCGGCCGCATAGACAGCATCTTTACCAGAATCTCGGCAGACTTTTCTACGGTATGCATCAGACCGAAAGTCAGATCAAAATCTTCCCCTGCCGCAAACATACCGTGATGGGCCCAGATTGCCACATCATATTCTTTCATCAGTCTGCTGGTTGCCATAGCAATCTCCCGTCCTCCCGGCACCATCCACGGAACCACTCCGATTCCTCCCGGAAATACCACCGGGCACTCTGTTGCCATTTCCCACAGTTCTCTGGTAAAAACTTCGTCTGTAAGAGGCAGAACAAAAGTAAGAGCAATGATATTAGTAGTATGAGCGTGGTAGATTACCCGGTATTTTCCTCCTGTTGCCAGCATTTTCACCTCATGGTTCATTAAATGAGAAGGAAGCTCGCTGGTGGGCCTGCCGCCATTTACCATTCCCCAGACAATGCGGTAATTTTCTCCTTTCTCATCCACTTCAATCATACAGATGGAATCCTCCGGCTTCAGAACCACATTACGGAAATATTTTCCGCTTCCGGTTACCAGGAAATACTCTCCTGAAAGCTTTGAAACCTTAGTCCCAATGGGCTGCCACTCCTTTGGCTCAAAGTTTTCCCTGACCAGATCTGCTTCCTCTTTTTTTACCCGGTAGGACAGGTTGCCGCCGTTTCTCTCATGCCATCCCTGCCGCCAGCCGTCATCAGCCATGCGGATAAATCCCTGTACAAATTCTGCATCTAAAAAATTCATTTTTTCCTCCATTCTGCCGTTATCCCTGCTATTTTCTGGCCTGCAGCACTTTTTTTTCGTATTTTTCCACTTCTTCAAACCAGCTCTCATTTGCCGTCACGCCGCACTGGCGGCAGTATTCGTTCCACACATCTCCAAATGGATACAGCTTGATTTCTTCCTGCATTACCATAAGACGGCTCATCTGATTTTCTTCCTGAAGCTTCTTTAGCTGTTCATTGGGAGTGCACAAAGCCCATAAAAGAGCCTTTTGAAAACTCCGAAATCCCACTGTCCAAGCGGAAATCCGATTGATACTGGCGTCAAAATAGTCCAGCGCAATATACACTCTGTCCAAGGCGTCATTGCGGACAATCTCCTTGGCAATCTCTCTGGTTTCATCGTCAAACAGCACTACATGATCGCTGTCCCAGCGCACCGGTCTGGTAACATGAAGGGCAATCTCCGGGAAAAAGCACAAAAGGGCCGGAATTTTGTCAGACACCATCTCGGTGGGATGATAATGGCCATTATCCATTAAAGGCAGAACCCCTTCATGGGTTGCCGCAAAGGACAAGGCAAACTCTGCGGATCCTGCAGTAAAAGATTCTACTCCGATGCCAAATACCTTGGATTCCACACAGGGCTTTACCAAGTTTTTGTCATAAGGCTCTGATAAAATCTCTTCAATAGAATCCTTATATCTCGTTCTGGGTCCCATCCGATCCGCCGGAATGTCCTTGTATCCGTCTCCGGTCCAGATATTCATCACGCAGGGAATTCCAGTCTCCTCTGCAAAATACTGGGAAATTCGGATACACGCTTTTCCGTGAGCAATCCAGAATCTTCTGGTTTCTTCGTCCGGGCTTGACAGAGTTAATCCGTCCTTTACCTTATCATGGGAGAAAAAGGTGGGATTAAAGTCAATCCCCATTCCATGCCTCTTTGCAAATTCCACCCACTTTGCAAAATGCTTGGGTTCCAGTTTATCCCGATCCGCCTGATCCCCGCCTTCAAAAATGGCATAGCTGGCATGGATGTTCAGCTTTTTCCTGCCGGGCATCATGCTGACGGCCTTCTCCATATCTTCCATAAGCTCCCCGGGGGTTCTGGCTCTTCCCGGATAATTTCCGGTGGTCTGAATTCCTCCTGTCAAGGGGCCGTCCTGGTCAAATCCCTTTACGTCGTCCCCCTGCCAGCAATGCAGGGACACGGGAACGGATTTCAGTTTTTCAATGGCTCTGTCCGTGTCCACGCCTATGGACTGATAAATTTCTTTTGCAGATTGATAGCGTTGATTTTTCATGATCCTGTTCTCTCCTTTTTATCATTTTGCGTAACCATTTATTTCCGTAAGCAATGAGCCAAGCGCCGTGTTTGCGGCAGGGTTATTCGACGGAAGGGTTATACTCTGAAATCTCAAAGGATCTGCCCACGCATTCCCTGGCTTCCTTCAGTCCGGAAAATACCCCTCTTTGAATCATCTGGGCCATAAGATTTCCCACAGCGGTTGCTTCTCCCGGCCCGGCAAGGACCCGCCGCCCGGATTTTTCCGCAGTAAGCCGGTTGAGATAAGAAGCGTTGGATCCGCCTCCCACAATGTAAATCGTATCGTAATGCTTTCCGGTTATTTTTTCTATCTCCTCTATCGTCCGGCTATAGCTGTCCGACAGGCTTTCATAAATTACTGCCGCCAGCTCTCCCGGGGTATTTGGTATTGGCTGATTTCCTGTTCTGCAAGCCTTCCGGATGGCTTCTGTCATATTTTTCGGAGCCAAAAACGCTTTATCATTCACATCCACCCTGGACGGGAAATCCCTGGATTCTTCCGCCATCCTGCAAAGCTCTGCAAAAGAATACAAATCCTTTAATTCATGGCGCACAGACTGAATCATCCACAGCCCCATAATATTTTTCAGATACCGATAGCGGTAATCATAACCGCCTTCATTGGTAAAGTTCTTCTTCCGGCTTTCCTGGCTTAATATGGCCTGCGTAGTTTCAATTCCCATTAAGGACCAGGTACCGGAGCTGATATACAGAGGACTTTCCTCTCTCCCCGGCACTGCCATTACCGCGGATCCGGTGTCGTGAGTGGCGGGGAGAATCACCTGGCAGGAAAACCCCACCTCTTCTGCAATTTCTCTGCTAAACTCTCCTGCCACCGTCCCCGGCAGGCTTAAGGGCAGAAACATATGCCGGTTATATCCCAGCATTTCGATTAACTCCACATCCCAGTCATGAGTCCCCGGATTTACCAGTTGGGTAGATGTAGCGTTGGTATACTCAGAACATTTTTTTCCGGTCAGCAGAAAGTGAAAATAGTCCGGCAGCATCAAAAAGGTCTTCGCCTGCTCCAGATATCCCGGATTCGACTCTTTTACCGCCATCAGCTGGTAGATGGTATTAAAAATCTGCTTCTGAATACCGGTGCGGGCGTAAAGCTCTGCTTCCGGGATTTTTTCATAAACTTTTTTGTCCATTCCCTCTGTGCGGCTGTCCCGGTAACCCCAGGTCTCTCCTAAGATTTTGTCATGTTCATCCAGCAGCACATAATCTACTGCCCAGGTATCAATTCCCATAGAAACCGGAATCTTGTCAAGCTTTTTGCATTCTTTGATTCCTGTCTTGATTTCTTCAAACAGCAAATCCAAATCCCAGCAAAGCTTTCCCTCCTGCTTTTTCATTCCGTTGGCAAACCGGTAGATTTCTTCCAGAACCATTTTTCCGTTTTCCATATGCCCCAGCATATGTCTGCCGCTGGAAGCCCCTATATCCACAGCCAGATAATAATCAAACATCTTCCCCGCCCCTTCCTTTTATTTCCTCGAGCAATGCGCCAAGCGCCGTGCCTACATGGACATTTGATTCACCACTATTCTATCTCTGTCCGTCAAAGAAAAAAAGGACACCTTTTGATAAAAAAAGTGTCCTTTTTTGTCAATCCTTCTTATCCATAACACGCTGTTGATACAAATAAAGCCAGGGCGTATCCACCGGAAGCTTGGCAAAGTCCTCCCGGTCATATTCGGCCTCTACCCGCCCCTGCCTTACTTGGATCAAACGGTCTGCCAAAGCCAGGGAATCCGCCAAATTTACAGCCAGAACCACTACAGCAATCTCTCTTTCCAGAAGGAGCGCCAAAAGCTCCCATACCCGCAGGCGCATGGCTACCTCCGCCCCCTTAAAAGGCTGCACGCAAAATACCACCCGCGGGTTTTGCAGAAGAATCCTTGTATAAACCAGCTCATACTTCTGCTTCTCGCTTAATGCTTCTACCGGAAGATTAAAAACCTCCTCTCCCAAAAAGCCGGCATATTCCCGGCGAATACTTTTTTTAATCCGCCCTCTCGTCCATACGTCAGGGAAACGATGGTCCAGGGTAAAGCAGAGATTGTCCAGGTAGCTGACATTGGGAAAAAGCATAGTTTGAGTAGCCAGCTCCTGAACCACGGCAATCCGCCGGTCCCTCCTGCCGCCAAGCGGGGCCCCCTCCACGTAGACACAGCCCTCCTGAGGTGTCTGCTTCCCTGAGAGCACCTCTATAAGTTCGGGAAATATTCTGTTGTCCAAGTCCTGAAGCACCAGGCATTCCCCGGGAGCTACGGAAAAGCTCAGCCGCTCCTCTCCGCCCAGGCACAGATCCACCGCCTGAAAGACAGCTCCCGGCTGTCCGGGAAGATCCGGCTTTTTCTCAATTTGTTCCTTCACCTTCCGTTCAAATTCTTCCACACAATCCAGAAGAAACGTGGCCGGCACCCGATCAGTCTGCTGAAAGCATTTGATAATTACTCCGTTCATCATCAAGGCGGTCCGATGGCAGATCCGTCTTACTTCTTCAAAATGAGATGCTATATATAAAAAGGAGATCCCCTGAGCCGCATAATGCCTGAGAATTCCGTGGATCTTTTTAAGCTCCCTGTCACTGATAAAGTTTCCGATATCCTCCAGCACCACCAGCCGGTGCCCGGCTACCACAGCCTTTAAAAGCTCTACCACAAATCGCTCAAAAGGCGACAGAGTTTCCACATAGGCATCCCCGGAAATATTCATGTCAATGTCTTTCATAAACGGTTCCAGCTGCTCTTCCAGCACTTTGGGGTTAATAAGCTTCTTCTTAAATCCCGGCCTAAGGACAAAAATGTTGTCTGCCACTGTCAGCCCTTCCGCCAGACAGCTTTTATTCTGAATGATACTGATACGGTTTATCCCGCAGTTTCCTCCCCTCCAGTGATTCACCAGCTGATCCCTGTAATACACATACCCATAGTGAAGGGGCAGGTTCTGCCGCAAAAGCTTCAGGAGGGATGAGACTCCGTGATGATTCACCGGAATCAGTCCGAAGATCTCTCCCTCCCACAGGGTCATACTGAAATTTTCAAGCTGAGGAGTTCCTTGCTCCAAGTAGGTAACCCGCTCCATACGAAGTATTTCTTCTCTCATTTAAGCGCCTCTTTGTTCTTCACCTCTCGGTCGCTGGTAATAGCCGGCAGCGTAATCTCCACATCAGTTCCCAAGCCCGGCATGGAAAATACATGAAGGCCATACTCTTCTCCGTACAGCAAGTGGATCCGGTTATTTACGTTAACCAGCGCAATCCCGCCCCGTGTCTCAGACTCCCCGGCAGCAAAAGCCCGGCCGCTCTTCTGTAACCGCTCGTTCATCTTTGTCAAAGTTCTTTCATCCATACCGCAGCCATCGTCGGAAATCCTGATAAAAAGCCGCTTCTCGCTCCTCTCCAAATGGATAGTTAAATGTCCGCTTCCAATCTTACATTCTGTTCCGTGAATGATGCTGTTCTCCAGAATAGGCTGCATGGTCAATTTGGGCAGGCGGCATCGATAGATCTCGTCCCGGTCCTCCGGATCACACTCTACAGTCAGGCTTAGACGTTCCCCGAATCGGTATTGCTGAATTCTGAAATACGTTTCACAATTTTGCAGCTCCTCTTCCACTGAAACCAGGTTCTCCACCTTGCTGATAGTATAACGAAAAAATGTAGCCAGGGCTTCCGTCATTTCCGCCACACTGTTAAGTCCGGCAATCAGGGCCTCGCTGCGGATGCTTTCCAGTGTGTTATAAAGAAAATGCGGATTAATCTGATTCTGCAGAGCCAGATACTGAGCCTGCCGCTTATTCAATTTTAGAAGCTTTGAAGAATCCATCATTTCCATGAGCCGTTCTGCCAAAAGATGCCCTGACGGCGTGGGGGATACTTGAAAAGCTCCATCCAGACCTGTAGTGGTATAGCCTTCCAGAAACAGCCGGACAAACCGCTCTTCCCGCCGGTAAGGCAAAAATACCCAATAATAACTCAAAAGAGAGAGAAGAAGAACCACAGCCAGGGCCAGGATAAAGAGCCACAGAGGCACGCCTCTGGCAAAAAGCAGCCCCAGGCAGATAAACAGTAAAAACGATACTGCTCCGACAACCGACAGAATCAGTATCCTCTCGGATAAATAATTCATTCTTCTCATTCTCTTTCCCTTCTATTCCATCGGTCATCCGTAAAGCTTCCGGTATTCCGCCGGGGTCAGCCCCGTAGCCTTATGGAAGGTTTGAGTAAAATGTTTCCTGTCGCTGTAGCCTGCCCTCTCGCAAATCTCTGCTACTGCCAGATTCGTTTCCCGAAGGAGAGTTTTGGCCTCTTCCATCCGAATTCTGGTCAAATATTTGGCAAAGCCCTCCCCTGTCTTTTTCTTAAAAAGGACGCTGAAATAGCTAGGGCTGAACCCCACAGCCTCGCTGACTTCTTCCAGAGTAATAGGCTGGCTGAAATGTTTCATTACATATTGCTTGGCAAGGCGTATAGGACGATTATCTTCATTTTTCCGGTTTTCTCTAAGCTCCTCCAAAAGTTCCGCCTGCTCTGCATGAAGAAGGGTAAACAGTTCCTCCATACGGCTGCAGTCATCGCACTTTCTGGCAAACTCCTGCTGCCGCTCCCCTCCGTCCATAACCGTCCGGGAAGCAAAAAAGCTCTGAGCCGCCAGCACCAGCTCCATCATATCTCTTCCTGTGAGGAAACCTGTCTCCTTTACCCCCTGCTCAAGTTCCTTACAGGCCGCGGCAGCATTTTCCCCACTCATAGTCTCAATAGCATTTCCTGCCGCCTTTATATATTTATCCAGCAGGTTTTGCCTGTCCATACCGGTATCTTCCGGCGTATACTCCAGAAGGCGCCCCACGCCCTCAGTAAATCTTCCAAGAAGAGCCGTTCTGGCCTCTGCCATAGATCTGGAAAGTTCCCTTGGCTCCCATACCAGCGAGCCCAATGACACAGAAAATTCTACCTGGCCAAAAAGTCCTTTCTTGGCATCCAGCTGGTTTATACATTCTCTTAAAGCCCACCGGACCGCCGTCCGCCTCTCTTCCTCAAAACAAAGTATCCCATAGCCGGTACGCTCCTGAAAATACACCACCTTTTCCAGGCAGTTCCCCGCAAGACAGGAGACCAGAACCTGCCGGATCTCCTGCTGCAGGATTTCCAGAGCAGGCTGTCCCATGGCCTGGCCGTTTCCGATTACCTGCAAAGCAAAGGCCTGAAACGAATCCCCTGCCGCTTCCATATAATAGTTCTCCCTGAGAGACTCTCTGGTAAGCGCCAAAGGCGCCGCCGACAGAAGATCTTTTACCAGACTGTTCCTCAGCCTTCCCAGGTTCCTCTGGCTGTTGACGTCCTCCGGGCCGCCGGACACATTCCTTCTGGCCTCGCACCGCCCCTTCATCGTGTTAAGCGCCTCCATCAGCCCTTCCTTTTTAATAGGCTTCAGAAGATAATTTCCAACACCATACTTAATAGCGCTCTGGGCGTATTCAAACTGTGCATATCCGCTGATGATGACGATCTCCAGCTCCGGCCGCCGCTCTTTTGCCTGCCGGATCAGCTCCAATCCGTTACAGCCGGGCATACGGATGTCCGTAATCAGGATATCCGGTTCCAGGGCTTCGATAAGCTCCAGCGCTTCCAGTCCGTTTTCTGCTGTCCCTACTACTTCCATGCCCAACAGATCCCAATCGGCCAAGACCTGTACCAGCTTGCAGATCAGCTTTTCGTCATCGGCAATAATCACCTTCAACATCTTCGTTCCTCACGCTGCTTCTCAAAAGGATTATCAAAAACTCTCTCCTGCTCATTCCTTTGCCGGCGGATATTCGTTGCATAACAGTCTGTAAGCCGGCTCATCCTCCTCAATGCCCGGGAAACGGCCCATTTTTTCATAAAAACGATTATCTGTGTTATCGTCGTTGCATTGGCTCACTTCACCTAAAAGTACCGGGCCGGAACCCTTCTCCACCTCAAAATCATGGTACATATAAGGATAGATGGTAATGCTCTCGCCTGGCGTCAGTCTTACCTGAGTCCCTGCCGGAACTACCATTTCCCGGCCGTCAACATGAACATGGACATCATTTACCTTGTCCAAGTCTTCTTCTTTCGTGGAATTATATACACGAATCAGTACATTTCCTCCTCCCCGGTTAATAATGTCCTCCATCTTGGACCAGTGGAAATGCATCGGGGAATACTGGCCTTCTTTAATATAAAGAAGCTTCTCCGCATAGCTTTTGGTGTACTTGTCCCGCATTTTTAAATTGCCGTTTCTGATGGTAATCAAGGAAAAACCAACTTTATCAAAATCTCCAAGGCCGTAATCGGTAATATCCCATCCAAGCATGTTATCCCGGATTTCGTCATAATCATGGCCTTTCTCCCGCCACTCTTCCGGTGTAAAATTGCAAAAAGGCGGCAGGGCAAAGCGATATTCCTTCACCATGGCCTCCATCTCTTTTAATGCGCGGTTAATCTCACTTCTTTTCATATTCCTTAGCCTCCTATGTTTTTTGTAATATTTGAGCGTATTTGCCCCAGAATATATCTCTAGTATATCATACTTTCGCCATAAGAGCACCAGCGGTTGAAAAACCTGTGCTTTTTTCTTCTCAGGCATTGAAGTTATACCAGAAAACGCCGAGCAAAAAGCCCGGCGCCTGGTAACATGCCAGAGTAACTATTTTTTCAATACAGAAACTCCTGTATCCTCAACAGCTCCGCCCAGTTTTTGACCCTCAAGAGCCTTTACACAGGCCTCAACCCCCATAGATCCCATCATATCCGGGTTTTGAGCCATGGTGCAGAGAAGGTAGCCGTCCTGGATTAGTCCCATGATCGCATCAGATTTATCGAAGCCAACGCCGATGACTGTACCGTTTCCAGCTGCCTTGATGGCGTTTCCGGCTCCAGCAGTAGAGCCCTCGTTGCATCCGAAAATCCCAACCACTCCCTGAGTAATGTAGTTCTCCGCAATACTCTGAGACTTGGCCGCATCTCCCTCTCCGTACTGAGTCTCTAAAATCTCAAATCCAGTGTCCTTAAATGCTCCGCGGAAGCCTTCTTCACGCATTACACAGGAATCCGTTGCTGCATTTACATTGATAATGCCGATAGTTCCTTCCGTCACCCCTGCTGCCTTTAATGCCGCCAGCATCTCTTCGCCTGCCTTCTGGCCTGCCGCCTTGTTGTCCGTAGAGAAGGTTGCCTCTGCCTCCACGTTTGCGGGAGAGTCTACATATACAATTTTAATACCTGCATCTGCCGCCTCTGTCAAGGCGGAAGAAATAGCGTCAGGGCCGTTTGCTGCAACCATAATCGCATTATAGCCGCCGGCTACCGCGTTGTTGACGCACTCAATCTGCTGCGCGTCATCTTTGGTATTGGGGGACATAAAGGTAACGGATACGCCAAGCTCTTTTGCCTTTTCCTGAGCGCCCTCGTTTAAGGTTACCCAATGCTGGTCAATAGAATCCATAGTAATCAGAGCAATCTTCCATTCTTTGCTTGCCGCCGGTACTGCAGCTTCTTTGGAAGCCGCCGCGCCGCTCTTTGTCAGAACCGAAACACCGGTGTCCGTCACTTTGCCGCCCAAAGACTCACCGTTAATAGCGGCAACTGCAGCCTTAACACCCTCATATCCCATCACATCCGGATTCTGAGCCATGGTGCAGAGGAGGTAGCCATCCTCGATAAGTCCCATGATTGCATCGGACTTATCAAAACCCACTCCTATAACGGAACCGTTTCCGGCTGCCTTAATCGCATTTCCGGCGCCTGCAGTGGAACCCTCGTTACATCCGAATATGCCGACTACGCCCTGAGTGATATAGTTTTCTGCAATACTCTGGGATTTAGCTGCGTCTCCCTCTCCGTACTGAGTCTCTAAAATCTCAAATCCGGTACCTTTAAATGCCCCGCGGAAACCTTCTTCCCGCATTACGCAGGAATCCGTTGCCGCATTTACATTGATAATGCCGATAGTTCCTCCTGTTATGCCTGCTGCTTCAAAAGCCTTTAACATCTCTTTTCCGGCCTTTTCGCCCGCTGCCTTGTTGTCCGTGGAGAAGGTTGCCTCTGCCTCTACATTTGCAGGGGAGTCTACATATACAATTTTAACCCCTGCATTTGCCGCTTCTGTCAACGCGGAAGAAATGGCGTCCGGACCGTTTGCCGCAACGATAATTGCGGCGGCGCCTGCAGATACCGCATTATTTACGCACTCGATCTGCTGCGCGTCATCCTTGGTGTTAGGAGCCATGAACTGAACGGTTACCCCCAGCTCAGAAGCTGCCTTCTGAGCTCCCTCATTTAAGGTTACCCAGTGCTGGTCAATAGAGTCCATGGTAATCAGTGAAATTAATGTGTCGCCGGAAGCAGCTTCATTTGCAGCCGGCTTTGTCTCTGCGGGAGCCGCCGCAGATTCTGCCGGCGCCTGTGTACCGCCGGAGCATCCTGCCAGAGAACTCATAATCATAGCAGATGCACAAAACATTGCCAATGCTTTTTTCATGTCTTTTCCTCCTTGTTTCATCTGAAAAATAATATCTTAGCGTCTCTTCAGACGTCTAATTCGTTTTGTTTGCTGCGGGTTTCTTTTTTAAGAGCCCGTTTCTAAATACCACATCCAGAAGGACTGCAAATACAACAATAACGCCTATCACAAGTCTTTGAATACCAACTTGTACGCCAATCATATTAAGACCGTTCTCCAAAGTCTGCCAAACGGCAGCGCCTGCAAAGGTTCCTAAAAGAATGCCGGTTCCTCCCAGCGGGGAAATGCCTCCGATAACGCCGGCGGCAACCGCATACATCTCGTACATGTTTCCGGCTTCCATGTTGCCCATGTTGGCCTGCCCGCAAAGGATTAAACCAACCACGAAGGAACAGAATGCACTGACAAGATATGTCTTGGTAATGGTAGAAAATACGCTGACGCCGGAAAGCTTGGCAGCTTCAATATTGGAACCGATTGCATAAATATGACGCCCTGTTCTGGTTTTGGAAAGCAGGAAAAAGAAAAGAATAAATAATATCAGAGCAATCCAGAAGGTGTTGTAAATGCCTGCTGTCTTTCCGTAATAGAAAATGCTTTGGAACTTATCCGCCGCCTCTTTGCCGATTCCGGAGCTGATAGCGTCTGTATTCCTGTTGCCGTTAACCATATAAGCCACGCCTCTGGCCACAAACATGGTACCCAGAGTTGCGATAAACGGCGGGAGTTGGCACTTGCCTACCAGAAAGCCGTTAATTACCCCAATCAGCAGACAGCATCCTAATGTTACGAAGATAGCCGCTGCCGGGCTGATTCCCATAGTCATAAGCTTGGCGGAAATCATAGCGCTCATTCCTACAACCGCACCAATAGAGAGGTCAATATTACCGGTAATTAAAACGTAGCTCTGTCCGATACCGATAATTAAGTACTTGGACATGGAGCGCAGCAGATTCATTACATTTTGTCCGGAAAATACAGTCGGATTGATAATACCGAATGCGATATAGATCACAATGAGCCCTGCAAAAGCAGTCACAGCACCCCGCATTCCGCGGACATTCATCATCCTGCTGAAAGCGTTTCCTGATTTCTGATTCATGTTAAATATCCCCCTTACGCCTAACCGGCAATTTTTTTCTCAAACTGTGTTGCATATGTAAGGATCTGATTCTGTGTGGCTTCTTCAGCGGAAAGCTCACCGGTAATGCGGCCGTCGCACATTACGATAATGCGGTCTGCAATTCCCATAACCTCAGGCATTTCCGAGGAAACAAACATTACCGCGATCCCCTGCTTCTTTAAATCATTCATCAAATTATAAATTTCAACCTTTGCCGCAACGTCTATGCCTCTGGTGGGTTCGTCAAAAATCACCACTCTGGAATCCCTGGCAAGCCATTTTCCCACCACAATTTTCTGCTGGTTTCCTCCGGACAGGTTTCCTGCGGAAACCTCTGTATTCGGCGTCTTCACCTTTAAATTATTAATCACACGGCCGCACATCTCCTGCTCCCTAGCGCTGCTGACCACGCCCAGCTTACCGCAGATAAGATCAAGATTGGGAAGAGCAATGTTGTGGCGGATACTAAGCTTCGTA
Organism: Enterocloster bolteae; assembly: GCA_021772025.1. Taxonomy (GTDB): domain Bacteria; phylum Bacillota; class Clostridia; order Lachnospirales; family Lachnospiraceae; genus UMGS1370. The sequence continues at coordinate 18,094 of JAETNT010000022.1, forward strand.
CACAAGCCGTCCTTCTTTCTGTCCTCCGGCGCAAGGACGATCCCGGCCTTGATGGCATCCTCCGGCTTATGTATTTTTACTTCCCTGCCGTCCAGAATAATTTCTCCGCTGGTTTTCGGATCCACGCCGAAAATTGCTCTGGTGGTTTCCGTACGTCCTGCACCCATCAGCCCTGCAAACCCGACAATCTCCCCTTCATAAAGGTCAAAGGAAATATCCCGTACCATAGGGCCTGCGTTTAAGTGTTTTACTTCCAGAACCTTTCTGCCTTTCTCACAGGAAACTCTTGGAAACTTCTCCTTAATCTCACGTCCTACCATATGGGCGATCATCTCATCCATAGTTACATCCTGGAAATTCATCGAAGTAATATACTGCCCGTCCCGCATAATGGTCACCCGATCTACGATATGTTGAAGTTCCTCCAGACGATGGGATATATATACGATTCCGCAGCCTTTTGCTTTCAAATCCTTAATGATGCGGAACAAATCCTGGATCTCTTTGGCTGTCAGCGCTGATGTAGGCTCATCCATAATCAAAATTCTGGCATTAGTGGACAGAGCTTTGGCAATCTCTACCATCTGCTGCTTGGAGACCGGAAGCTCCCCTACTACCTGCTGCGGTTCCAGGCCAATATTAAGTTCGTCTAAAATTGCCTTGGCCTCTGCCTCCATTTCACCATTAGAAAGCATGACTCCCTTGGTTTTTTCCCGTCCCAGGTACATGTTTTCTGCTACAGAGAGATGCCGGCACATGTTTAATTCTTGGTGAATAATGGCTACTCCAACCTCCTGGGCCAGTTTGGGGGTCAAATCTCCGTACTCTTTGCCGAAAATCTCCATGGAACCTCCGTCTCTGGTATAGACGCCGCTGAGAATTTTCATAAGAGTGCTCTTCCCTGCTCCGTTTTCGCCCAAAAGCGCCATCACCTCCCCTGAGCGCAGTTCAAACCGCACGTCGTCTAACGCTTTAACTCCCGGAAAGCTCTTGCTGATATGTTCCATAGAAACAATGGTTTCATTCATTTTTAACACCTGTCTTTCCCTTTTTATTCATTACGTTTAACATATCCCTATTATAGCAAAATGGTTTTGTGCAAATAAGAGGGGAATCATTGGTCTTAGAGGGGGTTTTTTATGCTTTTTGACAATTTTCCGCAAGAAAAAAGAGATTTTATGGAAACTCAGACTTTTTCAAGCCTTTAAGTTCCCATAAAATCTCCCTTGTCTTCTTAGTCCATCATAAAATCCGGCAGCTGCCGTTCATATTGAATCAAAAATTCTGCAAAGTCCTTAGCCGCTTTTGCCATATAATTTTTTTTGCTGTAAACCATATAAACCAGCCTGGTATCTGCGGGAATATCGGAAATAGCAATTTTCTTAATCCTTTTAAATTGACTTAAATACGGGGTATCTGCCGCAATCGCCGCCTGATTGGTGGATGTCACCACGCCGCCAATGGAGATCTCGTCATCATAAGAGAATTCTGCTCTTACCCCCTTTTCCCGCAATACGGCCCTTACAATTTTTCCGATAGGAATATTTTCCCGGTACGTAGTAAGAGTATGCCCTTTCAGCTCCTCCATCTTCACCGTATCCTTCAAAGCCAGAGGATGGTCGTCCCTCACCACCAGGATAAGCCTTTGAGCCAGAATAGGGACAAATTCCAGTTCACTGTCATCGTTTCTGGAGCTGAATGCAATATCATACTTTCCTTTTTTCAGCTCCTCTAAAAGTTCTAAGGTATGTCCCTGATAAATATTGAAAACTACCTTAGGATTCCTCTTTTTATAATTCTGAATCACTTTTGGCATATAATCTCCCAGGATAGTAGGAATACAGCCTATGTCAATAATGCCTCCCACAGGACCCGATTTACTTTTCGCTATGGCAATCCCCTCATCCAGTTGATTTAACGCGCCATTTACATATTCATAAAATTCTTTTCCATACTTTGTCAGCTTTACATTTCGTCCCTCTCTTTGGAAAAGGGCTATCCCAAGTTCCTGTTCCAATGAAGCTATAGAATCGCTTAGACTGGGCTGGGTAATATAAAGCTCTTTGGCTGCTTTCGTATAATGCTGCAGCTGGGCAAGTTTACGGAAATAGTATAATTGGGGCAGATTCATATGTGTTTCCTCACTAAGCCGACAGACTTTTATAATAATCAGACAATAATCCCTGCCGTAGCCATCAATGCGATTACCAGCCCTGCCACAGCCGCAGGAATCGTAGTTCCGATAATAATATGTTTGTAGCTTTCTTTCAGACTGCATCCGCAGATGGACATGGTTAAAATAGCCACAGAGGAATTAGGAAGCTTATTCAAAATCAAAGCGGATTCCGTCACAATCCGGTGAAGCGCCTGGGCATTCACTCCCATGTCAAGGAATGCCTGTCCAAAACTTTCCAGAAAAATGGTCTCTCCGGAGATAGCGGAGCCTGTAAGTCCGGTCAGCACTGCCGTGCCGAAATATGCCTTAATGTAAACCGGAATGTTCATGGCAAGCACGGCTTCCTGAAGGCTCTGGAATGCAGGAGCCATGCCCAGCACCTTGGAGAGCCCCATAACTGCCGCCACAGTGAGCATAGAGCTTAACCCGGAACCACTTCCTGTTTTGATTGCTGCTTTCACATCTTTAATATGCTTAAACTGAGTTACTGCTACCAAAAGGATTCCCAGTGTAAGAGAAAAGAGAATACTGTTGGAGGTTCCCCAGCCGGAAGTAGCTACAACGGCTGCCAGAACCGCCACAAACGGCAAAACCGACATGCCGATTCCCGGAAGTTTCTCATCTGGTATAATGGCGGAATTATCCTTGTACATTCCTAAAAGCTCTGCCTCTGTATGCTGCTGATGACTCTTTTTCTGTGCATAATTAAAATAGATGAAATAACATACCGTCAGAATCACTGTAAACACTACAGACAGCCCCGGCGCGGAACCAAGAGATGTCTGCAGGTAGGTATTGGGAAGCACATTGCAGATATCCAGCGTATACATAAAACCATTGGCGCAGGCGCCGCCGCCCAGCAGCATAAAGGGAAGCACTCTGCGATCCATTTTGTTTTCCCGCAGCAGATTATCCGCAATGGGATACAGAACAAACACCATGATATATCCGTTGATTCCCAAAAGTGTGATGAAAAAGGTGCAAATCAAAATAACAAGCCCCACCATCTTGGATCCTAACTTTTCCGTCAGGTATTTTGCCACCTTCGTTGCCAGCCCTGTCTCCAGAACCAGCTGTCCAAACACACCGCCCATTCCCAGAATTAAAAACCAGGATGCTACAAATCCACCTGCGCCGCCGGAATAAATAGTCAAAAATCCCTCAAATATATTAAGCCCGCTGGTTGCCAGAATAATCAACGCCGTCACAACGGTTGCCGTAATCATATCAATACCCTTGATAATCATCACCACAAGCAATGCGATAGCCGCAACCAAACCTATCGTAGATAACATATAGTTCCTCCTAATTATTTTAAAACAAATCCCCAGATTTTTCACCTATTATCTGAATGTTTTTTCGATTCCTCTTCTCTCTTCTCTGCTCCTGACTGCCATTGTGCATTCATTTTATCCAGAGGGATCTCCATAAGCCCCGTCTCTCTTCCATAGACGTAAATCACAAATCCCCTTTTGCACCGAAACACACATTCCAAGCAGGGATCTTCATCACAATATGCAAATGCATCTGTGTCCGCCAAGGCAAATACCAGAGGAGAACGTTTCCTGTCCCCTATATATTTCAGATATCCCCCGGTAAAAGTTTTCAAATACATCCACTGAGGCTCGTACCTAGAACTCTCTGCCTTCCAGGACACCTTTACCGCATTATCATTATAGCCTCCGGTAATCTGATATTCGACCTTTAAACGGTCCCCGGCTGACTCTGCTGAAACAGGAACCAGACGTTCTGCCTTTTGTCCGCAGCAAATAATTTCTCTGTCGTCTGCCGCAGATACCATCCCCATTTCTTCCCCCGGCTTGGGACGGCCTCCCGTAACCGGAAATAAAGAGCCGCATACCCTGCATTGGTAAAATATCACATCCGGACATTCTTTTTCCCTTGGCTTTCGGGTATCCCTGCATCTTCTTGCGCTAAATGTCTGCTCTATCATAGACAGATCATCCTTTCATCCGTTTCTTTAGTTCCTCCTGGAGCAGATGTTTCTTCACTTTCCCGCTTCCTGTATGGGGAATCCGGTCAATCAATTCCAGCCGTTCCGGCCAGAACCGTTTCGGAACCTGTTTTTCTCTCAGGTAATCCACCACATTCTCCAGACTTAAGGCCTCATATCCGGGCAGAGGTACCGCAAAGGCGCAGATTCGTTCTCCCAGCCGCTCATCCGGCATCCCGATAATGGTGTGATCCCCCATTCCCGGACATCCTTCCAAGTTATCGTTGATTTCATTGGAATTTAGATTTTCGCCGCCCCGGACGATCATATCTTTTTTCCGTCCGATAATATGGATATTATCATTCTCATCCATAACGCACAGATCTCCGCTGTGGAACCACCCGTCATCATCCAGCGTCTCGTCCGTAATCCTCCGATCCTTCAGATAACCGATAAACACATTGGGCCCTCTTGACAGTTCCTCCCCCGAAACCCCTCTGGGCACCTCTCTTCCGTCATCATCTACTACCTTTACCTCTACCCCTTCCACGGCGCGTCCTGACGTGGTTCCGTTGAGATTCAGGGCCTCCCACGGTCTTACAAATACATGGGGCACACTCTCCGTGGAACCGTAAACTTCACACAAAAGGATGTGGAATTTCCATGCTTTCTGCACCATATACCCCGGTACCGGAGCTCCGCCGCACAGATAAAATTTCAGATAAGGCAGCTGTCCTTTTCGGTTTTCTAATTCCCGCAAAATGTCGTAGATAAACGGTGTTGCCCCCATGGAGTAGGTGCATTTCTCACGATTCATCAGCTCAATTGCCTCATGGCAGCGGTATTTCTGCTGCAAAATTACCTTGGCCCCAATCAGCATAGGAGCAATCACTCCATGGTGGAATCCGGTAGCATGATGGAGAGGAGCAGGCATAAACATAATATCTTCTTTTGTCAGCTTTAATTCCCGATTAAAAGTCTCCTCGCTGTAACGGATATTGTCATGAGTGAGAAGAACGCCCTTTGTCCCTCCTGTAGTTCCCGAAGTACATAAAATGGCGGCAATGTCCTGCCCCGTAAGGCCGTAATTCTGCTGTCCTTTTTCTAAGGGTTCGTACTCCTCCAAAATTTCGTTTAATACAGGAAGGCTGCTTCTCTTTTCCTTTGCATAATCCGCCAGGACAATGGCCTTTAAAGACGGAATCTGATCTTTCACCGCCAAAATTCTGCTCTCATAATCCGTTTTATAAAAATAAGTGGGGCCGAAATACGCTTTGGACTCGGTAGTATTCATACTCCGAACCAGTTCCTTTTCTTCATAGGACATAGCAATAGGGTGTGCCACTGCCCCCACCTTATAGCAGGCAACAATAATCAGGACGAACTCACTCCAGATGGGAAGCTGAAAAGACACCACGTCCCTTGGCTTTATGCCTTTTTCAAGGAGATAGGCTGCAATTTTTGATGCAGCCTTGTCCATCTGCCTGTATGTATATCGAAATCCCCTGTCATCTGCCACATACTCCCGGTCGGGATAGTTTTCTACAGCCTCCTCCCAACAGTCAAGAAGGGTCTTTCCGCTCCAATATCCCTTTTCCAAATACTTCTGTTTCTGTTGAGGGTTAATCTTTATCTCTTCAAACATAAGGCTTCTCCTTAAGAAGAATTATTCTCCCGAATTATCCCTGATGCCTTGCCCTTAATTCCTTTACCAGCGCCGGAACAATCTCGAATAAATCCCCTACAATGCAGTAGTCCGCAACCTCAAAAATAGGCGCTGTTTCGTCTTTATTAATCGCAACGATGGTTCCCGATTCGCTCATACCTGCCACATGCTGTACTGCACCGGAGATTCCGCAGGCAAAATAAATTTTAGGGGATACAGTGGATCCGGTCTGTCCTACCTGCTTTGTCTGGGGCATCCACCCCGCGTCAACGGCCGCCCGGGAACATCCTACGGTTCCTCCCAACTCATCTGCCAATTCCTGAAGAATGCGGAAATTCTCTGCATTCTTCATGGCGCGTCCGCCGGATACAATAACCTCCGCTTCGTCCAGACGCATCCCCTGTTCCTCTGCCGACTTAATAAATTCCACTACCTTTGTACGAATATTTTCCGCCGGAGTATGAATCTCCTCCTCAATCACCGCAGGCCTGTTGTCCGGATTTTCCTGAGGCTTCTTAAACGCGCCGGGACGGCAGGTTCCCATCTGGGGCCTGGTATCGCCGCAAAGAATCTGAGCATACAGATTTCCGCCAAACGCAGGGCGCTCCCATACCACGTTTCCTGTTTCCTCCTCCACGCTAAGTGCCGTACAATCGGCCGTCAAACCTGTATGAAGGCTCACTGCCAGTTTGGAGCCCAAGTCACGTCCGTTTACCGTAGCACCCACCAAAATCGTGTTGGGTTCATATTTCTTTACCAATTCCAAAAATGCATGGCCGTATGCGTCCGCAGAATAATTCTCATACTCGTCCCCTTTTACCACATACACCTTATCCGCGCCATATCTGGCAGCGCCTTCCGCGGCCTTATCCACATCTTTTCCAATGACTACGGCACAAAGCTGCTGCTTTAACCCGTCAGCCAGCTTTCTTCCTTGGCCCAGCAGCTCAAAGCCCACGCTTTTTGGCTGTCCCTGGAAGCATTCGATAAATACCCACACATCCTTACAATTCTCAAAGCTCATGGTTAAAACCTCCTTACAGCACTTTGGCTTCTGTCAATTTATCAATCAGGGAAACCGCTATCCGAGATGGGCTGTCGCCCTCAACGGTCACCCCGGTAGCTGTTCTCTTTGGCGTAAAGGTAGCCTTTACTTTTGTAGGCGAACCTTTTAAACCAATCTTTGAGGTATCAATATCCGGAAAGTCTGCAAAAGTCAGCTCCGGAATCTCACATCTTAAAGAATACAGCTTGCGGCTGACTGTAGCGTATCTTGGCTTGTTGCTCTCTTTTGTCGCCGTACACAGTACCGGGAATTTCGTCTCAATCACTTCAATTCCCTCTTCCACCTGGCGGCGGGCAATAACCTTGTCATCTTCAATCTTTAAATCCAGAACATAGGTAAGGCGTGTTGCTCCCATATGCTCCGCAATGCTGGGAGCCGTCTGTCCGGTATCTCCGTCAATTGCCTGTTTTCCTCCCAGAATCACATCAAAAGGCCCTAGCTTTTTAATGGCCTGAGAAAGAATATAGCTGGTGGCATAGGTATCGGATCCGCCGAAAGCCCGATCCGTCACTAAATAGCCCTCATCTGCACCCATTGCAATGGCCTCCCTTATAACAGCCTTTGCCTGAGCCGGACCCATGGAGATTACTGTAACTTTACCGCCATACCGGTCCTTTAACTGCAGCGCTGTCTCCAGGGCATTTTTGTCAAAAGGATTCATAATGCTGGGCACACCCTGACGAATCAGCGTATTCTTCACCGGGTCAATCTTAATTTCCGTGGTATCCGGAACCTGTTTAATACAAACAACAATATTCATCTTCCGTCATCCTCCCTATTTATATTCCCTGTTCAGCACACCTGCTATCGTTAGTCTCTGAATTTGATTTGCGCCCTCGAAAATCTGGAATACTTTACAGTCGCGCATCAGCTTTTCAACAGGATATTCCTTGCTGTAGCCGTATCCTCCGAAAATCTGCACTGCATTGGAAGTTACTTCCTGAGCGCAGTCCGATACAAAGGTTTTGGTAATAGAACCCTCTTTTTGAACCAGACTGCCGCTATCCATCATTTTCATGGTATTGTTCACCAGGCATCTGGAAGCCTCGATCTTGATAGCCATATCAGCCAGCATCTGCTGTACCATCTGGAAACTGATAAGCGGCTGTCCAAATTGCTTTCTCTCTTTGGCATATTTCACTGACTCGTCCAAAGCCCGCTGCATAATTCCTACTGCCAGAGTGGCAACAAATGCCCTGGACAGATTCAGTGCATTTAAAGCCAGCTTAAAACCGCTTCCTTCCGGGCCCAGCATGGCCGACTCTTTTACCCGGACATTTTCAAAGGTTACGTCTGTGGTATTGGAAAGGCGCAGCCCCATCTTATTCTCATGCTTCCCGATAGTAATTCCGGGGGCGTCCGCATCCACGATAAATGCAGAGATACCTTTCTTGCCTTTCTCCGGACTGGTTTTAAAGAACCCTACCATAACGGAAGCCAGAGCTCCGTTGGTAATAAAGGTTTTATTGCCATTTAAAATATACTCATCCCCGTCCTTTACCGCCGTGGCGCGCATAGCCCCGGGATCTGATCCTGCATTGGGTTCTGTAAGAGCAAAGGCTGCAAATTTCCCCGGTTTTACAACATCTGCAAAATACCTGCCCTGCTCCGGCGTACCTGCCAGAATTACGTTTCTCAACGCAACAAAAGAGGTTACAAAACTAATGGCGTACCCTGCGTCTACCTTGGCCAATTCCTCAAAAATCATAGCCGTTGTTTCATAACTTAATCCGGTTCCCCCAAATTCTTCCGGAATTTCCAGCATATGAAGTCCCATTTTAAAGCCCCAGTCAAACAGTTCTCTGGGACACTCGCCTTTTTCATCCGCTTCCTGAACATAAGGTTTAATCTCATTTTCCGCCATTTCCCGAACCATGGCGATTAGCTCCTTCTGCTCATCCGTGTAAAGTAAGCTCATATCTATCTCACCTTTCCTTTATATTTTTCTACAGTTTCCTCAGTCCGGTTTCCCCGGCAGCTGCACCGCTGTCCAGAGCCTCCTTAATCTCGCTGTCGGAATATCCCAGTTCTTTCATAATCTCAATTGTGTGGGCTCCCTGTGAACCTCCAATCACGTACTCCGGGCGCCCCATGGAACTGAAATTAACCGGGTTGGTCGGCATAAACCGCTCCCCTGACGGATACGGGATTTTTGCCAGAACATAATTGGCATGGGCCTGTTCGTCCTTATAAATATCCATTGGCTCATAAGCCGCCTCACAGGCCAAATCATTTTCTTTAAACATTGCCATCAGTTCATCCCTTGTAAACCGGGCCATGGCATCATCTAAAATATCCGTAACTTCTTTGTTCCGTTTATTGTTGTTCACTTCCGCACAATGAATATATTTTTCATTTCCGATTAAATCCTTCCTGCCAAGGAGGGTCATAATTTTCTCGTAATCCCGATCATACTCCGGACAGCACAGCACCAGCCATTTTCCGTCCTTGGTGCGGAATACATTGTTAAAGGGGTTGGGAACCTCTTTCCTGTTCTTCGGATACTCATTCCCGTACTGAGCGGAAATGATTCCCGTGCTCAGGGCATACACGGCTGCATGGTGAAGACTGATGGTGATTTTATCTCCCATCCCGCTTTTCTCCCGGGCATAAAGAGCCGCGCAGATACCGGAAGCCAATGCCAGAGATACTTGAAAATCGCCGAACCCATTGGTGGGAATCATAGGCGCATCCCCTCGGTTCACAGTAGTTCCGAACACTCCTCCTCTGGCCATATAACAGGTCACATCAAACCCGGCCGTGTCCTTTTCCGGCCCGCTTTCTCCATACCCCAGAACCTGAGCAAAAATCAGCTTGGGAAATTTCTCCTTTAAGGTATCATAATCCAGCCCCAGCTTTACTAAAGATTTGGTACGCGTGTTGGTGACAAAAACATCCGCCTGTTCCAACAGTTTATATGCAATCTCCCGTCCCTTTTCTGATTTCAGGTTTAAGGTCACAAACCGTTTATTCATATTGGCTACATCAAAAGCCAGATTCTCATCATCCACAAAAGGCATATTAAACACTGCTCCCTGGGTTCTGGCCGGATCTCCCTTGGCAGATTCAATTTTAATGCAGTCCGCTCCCCATTCTCCCAGTACCCGCACTGTAGTGGGCGCCGCAAGATAAGTAGTCAAATCAACAACTTTCACTCCCTGTAATGGTTTCATGCTTCGCATTTACCTTCCTCCTCGCTGTAAGGATTTTTCAAATATTTTCTCACGCTCTTTTCGCACTGCTGCACAACATGAAAACGCAGCCGCCTGCAGTCCCTTATGCAACCAAGCCCTGGGACAGTCTGCAGCCAGCTGCGTTATACATGAAAGTCCAACCGCTATTTTCTCATTACCACATATTTTTAAATTACGTACTCCATCTTTGCTCCATGCTTAATTGTATTTCTGGAAATCGTAATCCTCTGAACAGTGGGAGCTCCTTCTTCCAGCCACATAGCCCTGCAGTCCCGATATAATCTTTCCACAGGTCCATACTTGCAGTCCTCAAAGTACCCGACTCCGCCAAAGATCTCCAGCATTTCGTCGCTGACCTTTCTGGTGGTATCAATACTATACAGCTTGCACATGGCGGCCTTTTCCTCTATATACTCTCCGGTAGGATTCTCCTCATAGGATTTGGCAAAATCATAAACCATGCAGCGAAGAGCATGTACCATCATGGACATATCCGCAATTTTGCAGCGAATTGCCTGACGGGTTCCGATAGGCTTTCCGAAGGTCACTCTGTCATGTGCATACTGCAAAGACAGTTCCAGCATTCTCTGGGCCATACCCAAATTAGACGCTGCAATATGCGCTCTGGATACGGATAAGGAATGCATGGCAATCTCAAGCCCTTGTCCTTCTTTACCCAGCAAATACTTTTTATCAATCTTGCAGTTGGTAAATTTCAGCTCACCATGTCCGGCTCCCCGGCATCCCATCATATGAGGCATGTTAATAACCTCAAATCCCGGGGCATCCATGGGAACGAAAAAGGCAGACAGTCTGTCGTCTTTACTGGACTCCGGATTCGTCACGGCAATGACATAGGCGAACTCACAGCAGTCTGTATGAGAAATCAACGTTTTCTCCCCATTCAGCACATAATAGTCTCCATCCTTTACCGCCGTCGTATGTAAGTCAGCTCCGGTTCCTCCTGTGGCTTCTGTCAATGCAAAACAGGTAAACACAGACTTGTCCTGGAATTTATGCATGTACTCATCTTTCAATTCCTTGCTGCCGTAATCATCCAGGATTCTCCAGTTTAAATCCATTGCATAGTGGAGATGCATACGCATTCCGCCCGGCCCTCTGGAGAACTCTTCCTGCACCTGCAGAATCTCAAGTTCATTCAGTCCCCATCCGCCGTACTGCTCCGGAAGAGAACAGCGGTATAAATTATTCTTGATAGCCAGATCATAAAACTCCTGCGGAAATTTGTTGGTAACCTCCACTTCCTTCTGAATCTCCTCCAGGGGTCCCTCAGCCAGTTCACGAATCTGCTTTAAATAAGCCTGGAATTCTTCTGCCGATAATTTGCTCATTTCCCTATTCCTCCTTGAAAATTTTTTAACAATTCTTATTGATTTCATTATATAATAACCCGCCGATTAGATCTAATCGTTGTCCCCCCGGCTTTCCAGCCTGATTAATAGGCATTGCCTATATATTGTATTTTTCCTTGTACATTTATCACTTTTGTGGTATAATCCAGCAATTGATTTTATATTTTTCACAATTTTGACGGCATTTTCACCATCTGCCGAATCAAATGTCCAGCAAATTGACAATACCGATTTTAACTTGGGAAAGGATGGAATGAGTTTAATGAAAGATAAGATATGGGAAGGAATCAAACGTCATATTCACCCTCTGGGAGGGTTTGAAAAGGCTGTTCTGATAGATGCACGGCCTGGATATGCAAAATTTTCTATAGAAATTACCGATGAGGCTCTTAATCTCTATGGGATAACCCATGGAGGATTTCTGTTTACCTTGTGCGACATGGCGGCAGGAATGGCCACCTATGCCTACGAAATACAAAATACAACCCAGCAAGCCAATATAAATTTTCTCAAGGGGCTGCCGCTGGAGGCAGGCACTCTCTATGTAGAATGCCGCTCAGCCCATAAAGGGCGTTCTACCGTTGTAAACCAGGTGGAGATTTCCACTCAGTCCGGCGCTTTGGCAGTAGTGGGCACCTTTACTATGTTTTTATTGAAGCCTATTGAGTGAGCATCGGGATAGGACCCCTCCGCAGAAATAGCAATCCGGATTGCAAAGTCAGTATTTACTGCCATGTATGAAAAAATCCGGGAAGAACCTTCTGCTTGTGGTTTCTTCCCGGATCTTAAGTACACTTTACTTACAGTTAAATCTACATGACCTTTTGACCCTGGCATCATCTATATTAATATTCTCTCATCTGCTTCATTTTTTCATCTGCCCAGACCACCCTGTTTCGCCCATACTTTTTGGCGTCATACAGCATAGTATCGGCAATATTTAAATATGCTTGGTAAGAGCTTTCAAACTGCGGAATGACGGTGACTCCTCCAATACTAACCGTAACCCATTTTGAGACGGAAGGATCATGAGGAATATGTAAATCTTCTATTGCCTGCCGGATCTTTTTCGCATGCTCAAATGCTTTTGCGGAGGAATTTCCCACAAAAAACGCTACAAATTCCTCTCCCCCGTAGCGGGCTATAAAATCCGTGGTCCGCTGCAGATAGGAAGCTGCCTTTTTTGCCACAGCTACAATGGCCTTATCCCCCGCCAGATGTCCAAAGGTATCATTATATGTTTTAAACCGGTCAATGTCAAATATACAAATAGAAAATGGAGTTTGCAGGCGGATGGATTCGTTCCATTTTGTAATGCTGTAACTATCATGCTGCCACCGATTGGCAATTCCGGTCAGCTGGTCTGTTCTGGATTGATATTCAACCTGTCTCCGGTAATTATATAGCTTAATATGCGTGTTAACCCTTGCCTTTACAATCACCGGATTAAACGGCTTGGTAATGTAATCCACCGCACCTAATATTAATCCATACTCTTCATTTGTCACATCGGAGAGGCTTGTGAGCAGGATAACCGGAATACTCTGAGTTCTAATCTCCTCCTGCAGCTTTTTCAGTAGCGTAAAGCCATCCATTCCCGGCATCACTACATCCAGAAGAATCAGAGAATACTCTTCCTTACCCACACGGGAAAGCGCCTCCTCTGCCGTCTGTACCATGGTAATGTCATATTCATCGTCTAAAATAGCTTTTATCTGTGTCGCCTGCAAAAGGCTGTCATCAACAATCAGTATTTTTTCCATATTTACACGCCTCGTTTGGATTTGTTCAACCCAGCTTATATACTAAAATTGTACATGAAAAACGGCATTTTTACAAGCCCTTTTATTACTAATTAGCGTTTCTGACTGATTTAACTTATACAGCGCATAAAAGAAAAGGACGAAACCGTTCCTATTTCCATCCTCTTCTTTCAGCTCTTACCTCTTCTTAATGTGAAAGCATGTTCTCAATAAAAATCCCATAGCCCTTTGTAGAGTCCTGCACAAATACATGGGTTACCGCCCCGATAAGCATACCGTTTTGAATAATGGGGCTTCCGCTCATACCCTGGACAATTCCGCCGGTGAGGGACAAAAGCTCCTGATCCGTCACTTTAATCACCATGCCCTTGCTTTTGTGAGCAGTGGAATAATCCACCTTCAAAATTTCGATATCGTAATCTTTTACCTCCCCGGAAATACTGCTGCGGATAATTGCTTTGCCGGGCTGAACGTCCTGCCTGTAGCCGATGGGAAGAGCCTCTCCCCGGACACGGCTCTTTAGCTTTTCTCCTGCGGTTCCGAAGATTCCTTCCTCTGTATTTCCCGTAACAGTTCCCAACTCGGATTGCGGGCCGTAGTAAATAATGCCGCTCATGACGCCTGGTTTTCCCGCCGCCCCTTTTTCGATTCCCATGATCTGAGTCTCATACAATGCCCCGCCTTCAATGGATACTACCTGTCCGGTGTCCGCATCGCTGATACCGTGGCCCAGGGCGCCGAAATTGCCGTTAAGATCCATGTAGGTCATGGTGCCGATTCCCTGGGTATCATCCCGGACCCAGGCTCCCAGCTTATAGGTTCCGTCCTGGGCAGCCACCGCATCCAGTCTTACGTCTATCTCCTGGCCGTCCCGGCGGATAGTCAGATCCACCGCTCCGGTACCGTTGGCCCCGGCCTGGTTTACCACCTCCATCAGCTGCTCCTTGGTTTCCAGAGGCTTTCCGTTTACGGCCTCAATATAATCTCCTGATTTTAACACCCCGTTGGCAGGCTCAATTTCTGCCCCGGCTGCATCAGTGATGGTTCCGGTTCCGATTACCATAACACCGTTAGATTTTAAGTAGATCCCCACCGGAATCCCGCAGGGCACCGCATAATGGGTGTCCACTACATTAACCTGCATCTCCTTTAATTGGAATAATCCAAAGAGCTTTACCCCCACCTTGTAGCTTCCCTGGGTATCGGAATACAGGGATATGGGCTGACTTCCCGTGATTCGCACCTGGCCCTTGGGGATATTGGATTTGCCTCCCAGCACCACCTCTTTACTCTCACTTTCAAAGCTGGTGGTAAAAGGCAGATTCAAGCGGAACAGTTCTTCCTCCTCTGCTACAATATTGACTTCGTCAGGGATGGATCTGTCCGCATAGTACCAGGAAAACCCGGCCAAAAAGAAAAGTGCTGCACAAAATGTCCGGCGCAGCACACGATAGAAATATTGCCTTTCTGTCATGACCAAACCTCCTCTTCTTGTGTCTGGCGCTCTCTCGATTTACGCCTACACCTTCTAGTATGGGTCAAAACAGAAATTGTAATCTGTCAGAGTTTGTCAACCTTGCTTTGTTTGTTCTGCCAATTTTTTCATTTCCGCCGCATTGTTTAAAACAGCTTCAGTGATCTCGGCTCCGCCTAAGAGCCTTGCCAGCTCCCGAATTGTTTCCTCATCCTCTAAACGGCGGATAGTGGTTGCAGTCCGTCCCCCCTTTGCGGCCTTGGCAATCTCAAAATGGCTGTCCGCCATGGCAGCAATCTGGGGCAGATGGGTAATGCAGATAACCTGATGATTTTTTGCAATGTAAGAAAGCTTTTCCGACACCTTCTGGGCAGTCCGCCCGCTAATCCCCGTATCAATCTCGTCAAAAATCAAGGTGGGAATCTGATCCGTATCTGCTAAAACCGCCTTGATGGCAAGCATAATCCGGGAAAGCTCGCCGCCGGAAGCCACATCTTTCAGCGGCCTTGCCGGCTCGCCGGGGTTTGCGGAAATTTTAAATTCCGCCTCATCAAAGCCATTTGCGGTAAAATGAGTAAGCCTGGTAATTTCAATGACAAAATCTACATTAATAAAGTTTAAATCTTGAAGGGCCTGGTAAATTTTTCCTCTCAGTTCTTCCCCGCCTTTTTTCCGTATCTTTGATAAGTGTTGGCATAATTCTTCTAATTGATGCCTGGATTTTTCAAGATCCGCTTCCACTTCCCGGCGGGCCTGGTCGTAATTTTCCAATTCTTCCAGCCGCTTCTTTTTTTCTTCCAAATTTTTCACAATCATATCCAGGGTCCCGCCGTACTTTGCCATCAGCCCCCGGATTCTGTCCAGTCTTTCCTCTATCCGGCGAAAGTTTTCTTCATCAAAAGTCATGTTCTCCATATAAGAAGAAATCTCCCGCCCGGCATCCGTAAACAGGTTTTCCAGATCCTCAAGCTGGCTGCGGATATTTTGCAGTCCCTCTTCATCGTACTGATAAATGGTGTCGATCTCCCGCAGGGCTCGGCTGATTCCATCGTCATGGACTGCCGAGTAGGCGGCGGAAAGCCCTTCCATAATCTTTCTGGAGTGGGAATAACGGCGATACTGAAGGGCCAGCTCTTCTTCCTCCCCTTCTTTAATGGCAGCATCCTCAATCTCTTCGATCTCAAACCGACAGAAATCCGCTTCCCGGATCTGCCCTTCCCTGTCTAATGTAAAGCTCTCCAGCTTCTTGGTTAAATCCTGATAGCGGCGGTATTCTTCTCTAATTTGCTCTTTTATCTGATGGGTTTCTTCATTGAGATAAGCATCCAGAATTTCCAAATGCCTGGATTTGTGAAGGAGTGACTGATGCTCATGCTGACCGTGAATATCCAGAAGGAGACCGGTAATAGCCTTTAGGCGGCTGGTAGTCACCGTCTCGTCATTAATTTTAGAAATACTTCTGGAAGGCATGATTTTTCTGGAAATGATTAGAATTCCGTCCTCGTCCGGTTCTGCGTCCAAAGCTTTTAATGTCTGACGCTTTTCCGGATCCGTAACCGAAAACAACAGTTCAATATAAGCACTGTCCGCCCCCTGGCGGATGCTGTCTTTAGATGCTTTTCCGCCTAAGGCCATGTTGACAGAGCCGATAATAATCGATTTTCCGGCTCCTGTCTCGCCGGTAAGAATGTTTAAGCCCTCGGAAAACTCCACATCCGCCTTTTCAATCAGCGCCAGATTCTTTACATGTAGTTCCAACAGCATATAAACGCCTCCTATTCTGCAATAAGCCTGCGGATCTTATCCATAACCAGGATAGTATCGTCCACGCTTCTTACCGCGCACATAATGGTATCATCCCCGGCAATGCAGCCTACAATCTCATGAAAGCGTATGGCGTCCAGAGCCGCCGCAACCGCCATGGCCATGCCGGATACGGTTTTGATGACAAGGATGTTCTGAGCCATATCCATACTTGCATACCCATCTCTTAAAATCCGGATATACTTGTCGCTGAAATTTCCCTGAGGTTTTAAAACCATATACCGTTGCTTTCCATTCTCTCCCTGGATCTTTGTAAGCTTCAGTTCCCGGATATCTCTGGAAACCGTAGCCTGAGTTACATTGAAGCCTGCCTGATTCAAATAATCCGCTAGTTCCTCCTGGGTCTCAATGGCATATTTTCCAATCAGCTCTACAATCTTGCTGTGTCTTTCTACCTTCATCCCACTCCTCCTGTATCTTAACCTCGGCCCCCGGCCCTAGGTCAAATTCAACATACTGCTTAGATTTTCCAAAAATGATATCTGCTTTAAACGCACCAGCCTGGTAACCTGACCGGATTTGCGGATAATCAGCTGATCTCCCTGCTGAAGCTTTACCGTCGTATCTCCGTCAAATACCGCAGCCTGAAGCCCCTCCTGAACCTCTATACAAATTTCATCCTCCGCCGGCAGCACAATACTTCTGGCATTAAGGGCGTGGGAGCAGATGGGAGTTAAAACCGTCATAGAAGCATGGGGCGCCACAATAGGGCCTCCTGCCGACAGGTTATAGGCTGTAGAGCCGGTAGGAGTAGCGGCAATCAGCCCGTCCGCTGTATATTGATTCAGGAATTCTCCGTTTACATATACGGCAAACCGAAGAATCTGGACGGTATTCTGGTGAGTCAATACGATCTCATTGAGGGCGATATCCTCTGCTATTTTCTGGCCCTGGCGTAAAATCCTCCCCTCCAGCATCATCCTCTGCTCGATCTGATACCGATCCGCCAAAAGAGCGTCTGCCATCTCCTTAATATCCTCTTTTCGCCTTACCTGGGTTAAATATCCCAGATGTCCCCGGTTAATACCGATTAGGGGGATATCTCTGCCGGCCAAATCTCTGGCCGCCTGGATCAGGGTTCCGTCTCCTCCGATTGTAATAATACAATCTGTCTTTCGGGGTACCTGAGACCTGTCAGTATACCGGCCGGAATCCGCCTTCACATCATTTTGCTGTACTTTGCACAAAGCGCCGTGGCGCTTTAAGTACCCCTCTACCTCTTCTACGGCTTCCCAGATACAATCCTTTTTATTTGAATTTGCTATAATGTAAAAATTATTCATGTTCCTAAATCCTCATGGGATTTCTCCACTATTTCTCCAGGATTTATGAAAACCTGGGAGCCGGGTGTTTCCTGTCCCTCCGGACGTTTTTCCAGATGCAGCAGATATTCAATATTTCCCTCCGGGCCCCGGATAGGGGAGTATTCCAGGTTTAATATATCAAATCCGATTCCTTCCGCATAGGACATTACCATCTTAATTACTTCCAAATGGACATTTTTGTCTCTAACCACGCCCTTTTTCCCTACCTTTTCCCGTCCTGCCTCGAACTGAGGCTTAATCAGGCATACTGCCTGCCCCTGAGGCTTAAGAAGAGCTTTTACAGGTCCTAACACTTTGGTTAATGAGATAAAGGAGACATCAATAGAAGAAAAATCAACAAGTTCTTCTATATCCTCATCGGTCACATAGCGGATATTAGTCTTTTCCATACAAACCACTCTGGGATCATTGCGGAGCTTCCAGGCAAGCTGGCCCCGGCCCACATCCACCGCATATACCCGCACTGCCCCATTCTGCAGCATACAGTCCGTAAAGCCTCCCGTGGAAGCCCCTACATCCATGCATACCTTTCCCTCTAAATTCAGATCAAAACAGGCCACGGCCTTTTCCAGTTTCAGACCGCCCCTGCTTACATATCTCAGGGTATTTCCCCGTACCTCTATATTCACTGTATCTTCAAAAGAAGCGCCGGCCTTATCTTCCTTTTGTCCGTCCACATAGACGATTCCTGACATAATCACCGCCTTTGCCTTCTCCCGTGATTCCGCCAGGCCCCGTTTTACCAATATCACATCTAATCGTTCTTTCATGGTTTTATTGCTCCGCTGCCAATAATTTTTCTACAATAGAATCGCTGTCAATCCCCAGTCCGGATCGAAGAACAGACACGTTCCCATGTTCCACATAATCGTCAGGAAGGGATATATTAATTACCCGGATCCCGGGATAATGGCAGTGCAGATAAGAGGAAACATTCAGCCCAAACCCTCCCTGAAGCACATTTTCCTCCATAGTAACAATGGTGGAGTGGCCGAAAGCCAGCCTGTCCAAAAGCCCGGTGTCCACAGGCTTAATAAACCTTAAATTTGCCAGGGAGCAAGAATGTCCCGCTGCCTTTAACTTTTCTCTGACGTGTTCTCCTGTGCTGACCATACTTCCCGCCGCCAAAAGAGCAATTTCCCTCTCTTCATAAAGCATCTCGCCTCTTCCGTATTCTATGGGCTTTCGGAAATCTTTAAGCCCCCGGTATGCTTCTCCTCTGGGATAGCGTACCGCAACAGGCCCGTCATAATCCACGGCGAACCGGATCATATCCTCCAGCTCCCAACGGTTTTTAGGCGCCATAACCGTCATATTGGGAATAGGAGTCAAATAGCTTAAATCAAAAATCCCCTGATGGGTTTCTCCGTCGCTTCCCACCAACCCGGCCCGGTCCACAGCAAACACCACCGGCAGGTTCTGAATACACACGTCATGAAGAATCTGGTCAAATCCTCGCTGCAAAAAGGAAGAATAGACCGCCACCACCGGCTTTAATCCTGCCGCTGCCATACCGGCGGCAGAGGTGACTGCGTGCTCCTCCGCAATTCCCACATCAAAAAACCGGCCGGGAAACTTCTCCCCAAAGGCCTTAAGCCCCGTGCCGTCCGGCATAGCGGCAGTAACTGCCACCAGTTTGGGATGAGTCTTTCCAAGCTGGCATATCGTATTGGAAAATACATCTGTATAGGATGGATTTTCTTTCTTTTTTAAAGGTTTCCCTGTGGCAATGTCAAAGGGATCCACTCCGTGGAAACGGGAGGGATTCTTTTCTGCCGGGCGATATCCCTTGCCTTTTTTGGTAATCACATGAATCAGCACCGCATGATCCAGCCGCTTTGCTTCCTTAAAAATACGGGCAAGCTGTTTCATATCATGGCCGTCCACAGGGCCCAAGTAGGTAATCCCCATATTTTCAAACAGCATGCCGGGAATAATAAGCTGTTTAATACCATTTTTAGTCCGCTTAATTCTGTCAATCATAGGCTGTCCCACTCCTGGGAGCTTGTCCAGGGCATCGGTAACCCATTTTTTTAAATCGTTATAGCCCTCGCCTGTCCGGAGGCCGCTTAAATATTTTGACATGCCTCCTACATTCTCGGAAATGGACATTTTATTGTCATTCAGCACAATGATAAAATTTTTCCGCATCCTGGCCGCATTGTTGAGCGCCTCATAAGCCATTCCTCCGGTGAGAGCGCCGTCTCCGATAACCGATACTACCTTGTAGTCCTCATTCATCAGATCTCTGGCCTGGGCGATCCCCAATCCGGCGGAAATAGAAGTAGAACTGTGGCCGGTGTCAAATGCGTCATAAGGGCTTTCCTTGCGCTTGGGGAAACCGCTTAACCCGCCGTATTGGCGCAGTTCGTCAAAAGCATCCTTTCTCCCGCTTAAGATCTTATGGGTGTAGGATTGATGGCCCACATCCCATATAATCTTATCCTTTGGAAGATCAAACACCCGGTACATGGCTATAGTCAGCTCCACCACTCCCAGATTGGAAGCTAAATGGCCCCCGGTACGGCTGATTTTGTCAATCAGAAAGGTACGGATCTCCTCTGCCAGAACGGCTAATTCCTCCGGCTTCAGCTTCTTTACATCCTTAGGGCTGTTTATCTGTTCCAGTATCATAGCGCTCCTTATTTTTCTCTGGTCACCAGCATGGTTACCAATTCCTCTAAAAATAAATTTTTTCCCGGAAGAGCCCGAATATCCTCTAATGCCTTCTGAGATATAGCCGCCACATCCCTGCGGGCCTTTTCCAGGCCATTCAAAGTTACATAAGTAGTCTTGCAGTTTTTTTCATCGCTTAAAACCGGTTTTCCTAAAACCTCCTGATTGCCGGTAATGTCCAGGATGTCGTCCTGGATCTGGAAAGCAATTCCGATATGCCCGGCCGCCCTTTCCACCTTTTTTACAGATTCTTCATCAGCGCCGCCCAGCACTGCTCCTATCATCATGGATGCTTCCAGAAGGGCTCCTGTTTTCAGGCGGTAGATAAAATCCAGCTTTTCTCCGGAAATCGGTTTCCCGGCCAGCTCCACATCCGCAGTCTGACCGCCAATCATTCCGTAAATCCCGGTTTTGGCAGCCAGAATTCGAATGGCTTCTCCCACCTGCTCCGGGCGGCCGGAAAGAGAAAAGGCTCGGCAAGCCGTCTCAAAAGCGTATACAATCAGGGCATCCCCTGCCAATACTCCCATATCCTCCCCGTAAGCTGCCCAAGTACTCTTTTTCCCCCGGCGGCACTCGTCATTATCCATACAGGGCAGATCATCATGGATTAAGGATGAAGTATGGATCATCTCAATGGCAGCCATAAAAGGTTCTGCCAATTCCATGGAACCTCCGAATAGCCGGCATACTTCCTGCAAAAGCATGGGACGCAGCCGCTTTCCTCCGGCTTTCATGCTGTAGTTCATGGCCTGAAAAATGGTCTTTTGATGTCCGGTTTCCTGGGGAAGATAGCTGTATACAATCTCCTCCACTTCCCTGGTTCTCTTTTCAAGTTCCAGCTTAAATTCCTTCATCATCCTGCTCCTCACTCAGTACAATAATCTGTTTTTCTACTTTATCAAGCTTGTCATTGCATGCCTTTACCAGCTTCATTCCCCGCTCATAACAGGCAAAGCTTTCCTCCAGGGAAATCTCTTTGTCCTCCATCTGCTTTAACACTTCCTCTAGCTGGTCAAAGGTCTCTTCAATGGTAATTTCTTCATTCATAGGTTCCTCTTTCCTGACTCGCTGGCATTGCGGTCTATCTCTTCCACTGACTCTGACACGGCCCTGATTCTGCCGTCTTGGACATGGATATTCAGCACATCCCCCGGCTTTATCTGGCGGACGGAAACTACTTTCTTTCCATCCTTATTCCCTATAAATCCATATCCCTGGCTCAGATTTTCCAGGGGGGACATTCCGGACAGCCGACCGGAAATAAGGGCCAGCCTATGCCTGTCCGCTAAAAGCCTGTCCCTGACAAGACGGCTCATTGCAGACTCTATGTCTGCCGCCCTCTGCCGCCTGTCGTCCAGCTTTTTCTGAGGATGATTCAGGCTTAAACGATAGCGGTACTCTCCTGCCCGGTAGCGGTTCTTCTCCACCTGACGTTCTGCTGAACGGATCAGAGCCTGCCGAAAGGCCTCTGTCTGTTCTGCAAATTGGAGATAGTCAAACACGGCCAGCTCTGCGGCCGCCGACGGAGTTGGGGCCCGCATATCCGCCACATAATCGGCTATGGTTACATCGGTCTCATGGCCTACGGCGGAAATTACGGGGGTCCTGCAGGCAAAAATCGCCCTGGCCACTATTTCCTCATTAAAAGCCCACAAATCCTCTATGGAGCCGCCGCCTCTTCCTACTATAATTGTATCCAATCCCATACTATCCAATCTCTCCAGGGCCTTTACAATGCTGTATTTTGCCCTTTCCCCCTGAACCTGGGCCGGGCAAAGAATAAGCTGGACATAAGGGTTTCTGCGCTTTGCAATATTCATAATGTCCCGGATAGCGGCTCCGGTGCTGGCAGTTACAATGCCTACCTTTCCGGCATATCTGGGAATGGGACGCTTGTACTGGGCATCAAACATTCCCATCTCCTCCAGCTCGTCCCGCAGGGCCTCAAAACGCCGGAACAAATCTCCGGCTCCGTCCGGTGTAATCTCCCTGGCGTAAAGCTGATATTTTCCATCCCGTTCATAGACGTCCACGTTTCCCTTTACCACCACCTGCTGGCCGTCCCTCAGCTGAAACTCGAGGCCCTTTCTCTGGCCGGCAAACATAACGGCTGCAATAGAGCTGCCCCCGTCCTTTAAGGTGAAATAGATGTGGCCTGACGTATGGTATTTGCAGTTTGACACTTCTCCCTTTACGGCAATGCGGCTTAACGCAAAATCCTGAGAAAACATATTGCGGATATAACTGTTCACCTGAGATACGCTGTAAACTCCTGCCATCCTACACCAGCTTTGCCAGGATTCCGTTTACAAAGGCCGGAGCGTCGCTGCCGCCAAATTTTTTAGCCAGCTCCACCGCCTCATTGATGGCCACCTTTTCCGGGATTTCCTCGTCATATTTCATCTCGTAAACCGCAAGGCGGAGAATGGCAAGCTCTACCTTACCCATGCGCCTGGTTTTCCAGCCTTCCGCCACCTCATCGATCTTCTCGTCCAGCTCCGGCACCTTTCTCATAATGCTCTCTGATCTTTTAAGAAGCGTTTCTTCATCTGCCTCTTTTAACTCTACGCGGTGCAGAATCTCTTTGACTCCTTCCGGGCTTATCTCGTCCTCCTCCGGAGCCTGGAAATACTGTTTAAGCTGCTCTTCTTTATCCTCTGCCTGATAAAAATCCGCACAGAACAGCATCTTAAAACAATGCTCCCGCAATTCTCTTCTGGTCATATAAAGTCCTCCTGCACTGTAAGCTTCCTATGGACTGTCTGGAATAGTCCCATAGGCATTTGGGATCATTATAGCAAAAGCCGTCAGGTTTCACAAGACCGGAAAACTCTATTCCTCCAAAAATGTCCGAATATTGGCAAGTACCTTTTGACTTAACAGCACAAAAGCCTGCTTAGTCCTTCCTGCAGAAATCCCCGGACAGGATACCTGGGGAAGGTCAAAAAAGTCCCTGCTGACCTCTCCGGCAGCCGCTTTGGTGTCGCAGAAAAAGTAATTTCCTTCCCGGCGCACCCAATTTTCTAACGCAGCGGAATCAAACCCCGGGCCGATAGAGGTGTTAAAAAGTATTTTCCCGTCTCCCAGGGTCTTAAATTCTTCCTCCTGGAGAAGCAGGACATTTTTATTTAAGCAGGTAAATACTGCCTGGCTGTCTGCCAGCAGAGTATTAAGAGGCTGGTAGGAGAACCCTGCTGCCTCGGCATCCTCCTTGCGGCTCCGGCTGTAATAGGAAACCTCCGCCCCCATAAACTGAAGGGCCTCCCCGATCATTCTGCCGGACACTCCAAGGCCTACGATTCCCACTTTTAAACCGGTAATTTCCACCGGCTCGTCCTTCCACATAGGGCGTCCAAAGCCGTGTAAAAGCCCGATAAGCTGATGGAGCACATATTCCACCACGCCTCTGTCCCCGTAATCCCGGATCCCCAGGACCTGAATCCCCTGTTTTCTGGCCCAGGCAATATCCACGTTAGCGCTTTCCTCTGAATACAGGCTGCAGCACATGCCAATATAACGGATTGAGGGACAAGCCCTCATTACCTCGCCTGGAATTCTGGAAGTATAGCTGACCAAAACCCCGTCGGCATCGCCGATTCGTTTTATAATCTCTTCATTGCTCGCGGGAATGTCCGGATAAAGGAGTACTTTCTCCGCATATTGGTACAGCTCCTTTTCTGCCTCAGGGATCAGGCTTACCGGCTCAATAGCCACCAATTTTTTAAATTTTTTCATCCTATGCCTCCTTACTGAAATACCACCGGGGAGCTTAAGTTTCTAAGAAGAGATACCACGCTCCAGGCAGCCATATCGCAAGTGCTGGAGTAAATATCAATAACCGCTTTTACCCCTTCTGTCTCTATAGTAATTTTGTGATCGTCCCCTACAAAACCCGGAACACTGGTAATCTTTACTCCGGTAGCATCCGCCCCGGCGCTGGCAAGGGCTGTAGCCACAGCTACATTTACCTTGGTGGGAAAAAGGGAAATAGCCTGGCTTGCATTGCCGGAAAATACTTCCCTCTCCTCTGTCTCCGTCATCAGGCTTTCCGTAAAAACCGGCGTACCTTTTAAAGAATCCGGACCTTTATGGGTGGAAATGCCGGAAACCACCGGTTGGTTCTTGGCCATGCTCATAAGAGATATGGAGCGCAAAGCGTCAAAACCTCCGATAACTCCGCTGGACAGATACAGCTTTGTCCCTTTCCGGGCTGCAGTCTCCTTTAATTCTTCAAAAAGTCCTCTGTCGGCAAAGGCTCCCATGGACAGAACCACCAGACTGGCCCCCTGAGACAGAATCTTTTTTCCGATTTCCATTACCGTCTGAGGATTGGCAGCCTCCACTACAAAATCCGGCTTTAGCGCCATCATTTCATCTATATCCCGGCAGGCTTTACATCCTGTAAGAGAGGCTATTCTTTCCGCTGACTCCATAGTGCGGCTCACAGCGCCTATGAAATGATAATCCTCTAAAAATCCATCCTTCCATGCCTGGGCAATAATAGTCCCCAGATAGCCGCAGCCTGCAAGTGCCAATCGCTTCTTTTCCATAACCGATTCCTCCTTCTTTCTTTACTGTAATTTTGCAAGTAAGCAGAAAAAAAGCTGTCCCGTCTCAAGTGCAAAACGGCAGCAGCTTTTTTCGACATTTTATTTCTCTTCTTCCATATTGACGCCGGCAATCTTAATATTAACCTCTAAAACGTTAAGTCCTGTCATATTCTCAATGGCATTTTTAACCCTGTCCTGAACCTTGGCGCTGACATCCGGGATATTGTATCCGTATTTTAAATTCAGGGAAAGATCTACGCAGGCATGTTCTTCTGTTACATCAATCTTTACTCCCTTTGACAGATTCTTCATGCCCAGCTTTCCTACAAGTTCGTTGGTAATATTACCGGCCATAGAGTCTACCCCGTCTACCTCAGTAGCGGCAAGGCCTGCAATAATTGCCACTACCTCATCTGCAATCTGCACTTCTCCGATTCTATCTTTTTCATATAGTTTATGGGTACTGCGATTCTCTGCTTCTGCCACAATAGTTTCCTCCTATCCCATTGAAATTAGATCTATTGTAACAGTTCAGATGCGGTGTTTTCTTGCCCGGCGCAGCCGGGCAAGAAACATCGGATGTCCATCCGATGGGGAATTTGACAGGAATTTTGGCTTACAAGCGAGCTTGACGGCAAAATTCCTGTCAAATTCCCCGCCGTCTGAACTGTTACGTCCTATTATAGCAAAAACAAACCTGTTTGGAAAGGTCTTTTGGAGGAATTGCGTGTTTTTCCCCGCAGATTGCCTTATGGCAGACCCTACTCTGCCAGATTCAAAAGGGTAATTACAATCTGATCCGCCCCTACTTCCGCTTTGCGCTTTACAATATCTTCAATCTGTGCCCGCTGGGGATCCGTAATACTGGCAGCGTTTACCACTACATCCACCTTATCGCTGCTGATACTGACTACCGGATCGGAAAAGCCCTTTGCCATTAACAAAGTCTCGGCGGCATTTTCTTTTTCTGCAATCTCTGTCAGGGCTACCATATTCTGGATAGCCTGCTGCTTAGCAGCTTCCTCAATAGTAGGGCTGTTGACAATCTCCATCAGGGCTTCTTTATTTTTCGCCCTGACTTGTTCTCTGCTGAGCTGAACATTGGCTATGTAGTCAGAAACACTGATTCCGCTGGTAAGAACTGCTTCTCCCGGGTTCTCAATCCCAGTCTGGGACGAATCCGGGGTTTCTGTCTGGGCTCCGCCTTCTGTATTTTGGAGGTTCTGAGAAGTCTCCCCTGCCGCCAGATCTGCGGCAGCCGCAGGATCGGCTCCTGTATTCCGATCTCCTTGGGCATCCAGTCTGTCGATGTCTTCCGGATCCTGATCCAGGCTTGCGATTTCCTGGAGCTGTCCGTCTCCGGGATAAGTGCCTGCAATCTGATTTTCCGCCAGAAGATCTTCCTCAGAGATATCCGTTAAACCGGCCTCAAAGGCTCCACCTGCTCCCAAATCCTCTTTTCCCGCATAGTTCAGATATCCGGCTGCCGCAATCATAATTGCCAGCGTGGTAATGATGATCTGGTTTCTGCGAAACAGACGCTTCATATTCAACTCTGTCTTTGCTTTGCTGATGTCCCGTTTTTTTAATTTCATTTCCCTCGCTCCTTTATTCCACCCGCTTTAACACTTTTATTTTATGAGCAGGAAGACCAAATAATGCTTCCATAGCTTCAGAAATTTCTGCTTTTATCTGAGGGCTTCCTCCTCCTGATGCACTGATGATAATTCCCGAGATTTCCGGATAAATTTCCTTTTCGATCACCGGCTGGCCCTGTCCCGTGCCCCCCGTTCCCGTCATAATTGTAGTTTCTTCCTTATCGGACTGGGAGATCTCCCTTTGCCCTCCGCCGGAATCCTGTTCTCTCGTAACCGAGGATGAGGTATTCTGATCCACCCGGATAACCTTTTCCTCCGAAGATTTTAAGACTACCATAACGTCCACTTCCCCTACCCCGTCAACATTTTTTAAAATCTCCTTAATCCGGGCTTCCGTCTGAGCTTCGTATGAACCGGTAGAGCTGCCGGCGGCTTTTACGCTGTCCTGTCCGCCCCAGACCGCCGCCTCTTTTTCTTCCTCTTCCCCGGAAATCAAAAGTTCTTCTCCTCTGGTCTCCTGTCCGCTTTCATAAAAGCTTTTGCCTCCGGCTCTTTCCTTTTTCCCTGGGATTGCCAGCAGCATTAAAGCGGCCCCGGCTAAAATCAAAAGCAGCCACTGCTCCTTCTTAATCTTTCCACTGAATTTCCACATGGCGTTCCTCCATTCCATAATAATCTGCAATCCTGCGTTTTAATGCCTTTTCCTCTTCCGGACGGGCTTTTATGGGGCTTGCAAAAGCTGGACGGTTGTCCTCCTGGGAAGAAGTGCCCAGCTCCTCCCCGGAAATGGAAATTTCTACCGGCTCTACAGAAACGATTCCGTTTTCTCTTTCCGCCTTCCTGTTTTCTGTTACTTCTATTACAATGGAAAGAATACGTCCGTAGGAATCTTCCTCCGGATTTCTGTCCACCTCTACATTTACCTCTGACACCCGGAGACCTGCAGCCTCCGCCATAGCCGCCACATCTTCCTCCGCCTGGTTCTCATATTGATCCACTAAGGCGTGCAGCCGCTCCTTTTCCATATGGGAGAGCTGACGGCGAAATTCTTCCGCTTCTTCCTGAAAAGTTATATTTTCAAACAAAAGCGCCATCTTCTCGTCCAGGCGAAAGGCACCTGTCACCGGCTTTATCACCAGAAGGATAAGAATCATGCCTGCAAAAAGCCGGATATATTTCTCGTAGCTTTTTTTAGGAAGCAGGTTCATCAGCACGGTAATAAATATCAGATAGCAGGTAATCTGCCATACCCATTCCAGCAGCTTTTCCATAAATCACCCCGCATAATAAGTCACATTGGTAAAGGCGCAGAGAATGGCCAGGGTAACGGCAAAAAGCACCAGGGCTGTCCAAACAAGCTGGATTAAAAGCTGATGTGCCGTGGAAATCCCATGGATACAGGCTACTACCCGCTTATCGCAGATTGGCTCTAAAAGTGCGGCGGCGCCGTGATAAAGGAGAGCTAAAAACCCAAGCTGAATAAGGGGCAGCGCCCCTATTGCCGCCAAAATTACCACTGCCGCCGCGCCCAGGGAGTTTTTGATTAAAACTCCGGCTCCAAGGACTGCCTGGGTTACGGTTCTGGCTCCGGTTCCGATTCCCGGAACTGCTTCTATCAAACGGAACATTCCCCCTTTTCCCACGGCATCCACACAGGGCAGTACCATCCCCTGGATAAGCTGAAATCCCAAAAGCAGGCCTGCCATGGTTTTTAATCCCCACCGGATCACCTGGCTCACCAGCTCCGTAAGCTTTGACAAACTGTCCTCCCTGGTAATTTTCCCCGCCAATATTAAGAGGGCATAGACTTTAACCATGGGAAGCCCTGCTGTCAGACAAATCCACTGAAAGATGGCAATCATCCCTAAAGTGGTTTCATACAGCGCTCCGCTGGCCATACCGGCCCCCGCAAAAGCCACTGCCAGAAAAAAGGACGGAAGGAGCGCCTTCATAAATTCCATCAAATGCTCAAGCACTCCTGATGCAATCTGAATGCTCTGAAAAAAACCGGCTGCCAGGCAGGTAAACAGAAGCAGATAGGTAACAAAAAAGCCGGTTTCGGATATCTGGCCACTGGAAAATATTCCGGAAAATCCCGAGAACAAGGCTCCCACAATCCCCAGCAGCACTACCTGCCCCAGCAGCCGTCCCCCTTCTTCCACTTGGGAAAACAAGGCTTTCCTTACCGCTTGGCCGATTTCCTTTGCCGCTTGGCCAAACTGGCCTTTTGCTATGGAAGCCGCCAGGGATGTAAAAGACAGGCTGATTCCCTGGGGCTGATTTTGTTCTAAATATTCGTCAATGGAATTTAGATTAAATTGTGAGAAATCTATGAGAGCGGAATCCTCCTTTTCAGATTCAGGAGAAGAAACCTGGAATCGGTTTTCTTCATAAGGTTGGTTATAGGAAGCTTCGGACATGGACAAATCCGGGCCGGGAGCCGCCAAGGCCGGATCAGAAAGGGCCAGAGCCCAGGCGATACTCACAGCAATTTTCCATACTGCTTTTTTCCGTCTGCGCCTCATACCAAAAATCCCTCCATTGTCTCCAAAAGAGCCAGAACCACCGGCATGCTTACAGCCAGAATTGACAGCTTTCCAAAAATCTCGATCTGCGTCCCAATGGAACCGTAGCCTGCATCCCGGCAAATTCCGGAGGAAAATTCGGCCACATACGCAATCCCGATCATTTTCATCAAAACCGTTAAATAAATCTGGTTAATTTTTATGTACTCCTGAATTTTCCTGGCTGCCTCCAATATGATTTCCAGCTTGCGGATTCCATAAGAAAAGATGAAAAGGCCGGCTGCCACAGCCAGGTACACGCCGTACTCTCCTTTGAGAGTCTTAAATTGAAGGGCTAAAAGCACTGCCACAATCCCCAAAGCCGCTATGGTTATTACGCTCATAAAGTCTCTCCTTTCCTCACAGAAACGTTTTTGCCAAGTATCCCTTTTAGAGGGCAAACAGATCCTTTATCGTCTCAAATAGCTCGTAAATATATGGGACCATCCAGAACAATACCAATATCAACCCTGCCAGGCTGGTCAAAAATGCCTGTTCCTCCCGGCCGCTGTGCTTTAAAACCTGGCAGATCACTGAAACCAGGATTCCCACAGCAGCGATTTTAAATATCAGATTAACTCCCATAAATCCTCCTTTATTTCCGCCAGCAGCGAGTCAAGTGAGCATGCCTGCATACACATTTGGCGACTGCCGCGAGGGTCAAATACCTTCATTCGCCCGGCAGGACTTTTTAAAGTAAAACAATGGTGAGAAACAACCCGCTCATTACCCCTAAGCTCATATATAGACGGCATTTTTCCCGGCCGTGCTCTTTTAAAAACCGGATGGTCTCGTCCAACTGCTCCAAGTAAAGCAAAATCGTTCTTTCCTGCATGCCGATATCCAGATATCCCAGGCTGCTTCCTAAGGTTTGAAGTTTTTCCCAATCCTCTTGTGCTAATGGAAGTCCTTTTAGTTTTCCGGCCTCTTCCTTCCAGATCTGGGGAAAGGGTGTCCCATCCCGCAGTTCCAACCGGCCGGCCGCCGCCTGAAACAATTTTCCAAAAGGGCCGCCTCCCTTTCGTCCGGCCTGGGAAAGCCCTTCCGCCAGAGTTGCATGGCTGTACAAAATTTCCCCTTTTAAAAAATACACAAGTTGCCTTAAACTCATCAGAAGTTCCAGACGCTGCTTCCACAAATATGCCAGGTGCCATCCCAGTCCTGACGCTCCCAAAATCAGGCACACCGCTCCAGCTGCCTTCATAAACGTATCCGTTCTGCCGCCGGTTTTTTTTCGCTTTTTTGAGGCGGATTCTTGTATACCGGGCTTTGCTCTCTGTCGTAAACCTCAAGAATTGTTCCGGGAAGGGGACGGCTTCCAAGTACTACATATCTGGAAAAAGTTTTTTCTTCCACCAGTCTTTTTAATATAGGCTTTTCCTTTAAGTCTTCTATAGAAGCGCCGTGAACCGTAGCCAAAAGACGGCAGCCGCAGTTTCTGGCATATTCGATTGCCCGAAAGTCCTCTTCGCTGCCGATCTCGTCTACTGCCACCACCTGGGGGGCCATGGTCTTAATCAGCATCATCATCCCCTCTGCCTTGGGACAGCAGTCCAGCACATCTGTCCGCATACCTAAGTCATTTTGAGGAATCCCCTGGCAGCAGGCTCCAAGTTCGGAGCGCTCGTCAACCACCCCAACGGTCATTCCGGGGAAAGAAGGCCCTCCGTTTGAAACTATACGGATCAAATCCCGGAGAATGGTTGTTTTCCCGCAGCGAGGCGGGGAAATAAATAATGTAGATTGGATTTTTCCGCTGTCCTGCAAAAGAGGCAGCAGTTTAGAAGCGCAGCCCTTTTTCTCATGGGCAATACGCACGTTTAAAAAAGATATGTATTTTAGAGTTTTTATCTGTCCATAGCCGGATCCGGGCCGGTTCTCCAACACTGCCTGGCCCGTCAGCCCTACCCGATGGCCCCCCTGCAGGGTTAAAAATCCCCTGCGTACCTCTTCCTCAAAGGCATACAGGGAGTAGCTTCCCATATATTCTACAGCCTCCCGAATTT
Source organism: Enterocloster bolteae (assembly GCA_021772025.1). Classification (GTDB taxonomy): domain Bacteria; phylum Bacillota; class Clostridia; order Lachnospirales; family Lachnospiraceae; genus UMGS1370. Next base: position 49,306 of record JAETNT010000022.1, read on the forward strand.
GAGACGCCGTAACCGATACCGCCTGGTCTGCGGCTGTTACCGGCTTTCCGGAAAGGGAGAGAAAACATTCTTCGTTTCCCTTTACCAGAAGTACGGGCCTTTCGGCCCGCAGCCTTATTTCCTGAATATCTTCAAAATCCCCTGGAACCTGTCCTAAGATTTCCCTGAGCTTTCCGGGGAACAGACGAAGGATCTCCTCTTTCTTGTCCATCAGTGCCTCACTCCTTTACCCTAATATATGAGGCCTTGTCTGATTTATGTCAAATATGTTATGCCTTATGATCCATTCTGTAAACTGTCTAATCGATTGGTCAGCAGAATACTATCCGATTCTTGACAAACTGCCAGGCAGACGGCTATACTGGTTGATGAAAATGATACTAAGGGTATCAATTAAGGAGGATTATACTATGGGAATTTTTGACGGCAAAGTAGCCATTATTACCGGCGGTGGCAAAGCCAAGTCCATCGGTTACGGCATTGCGGTGGCCTATGCAAAAGAAGGGGCCAATCTGGTTCTTACCGGACGCAATGAACAGAAGCTGCTGGACGCAAAAGAGGAATTGGAGCGTTTATACGGAATACAAGTTCTGCCTATGCAGGCGGATGTCACCCCTGACGATGACAGCGAAGACCGGGTGCAGCATGTAGTGGACGAAACCATCCGTACCTTTGGCCGCATTGATGTTCTAATCAACAACGCCCAGGCTTCCGCTTCCGGTATTCCGCTAAGTATGCAGATGAAAGATCACTTTGACTTGGGTATCTATTCCGGGCTGTATGCCACCTTCTACTATATGCGGGCCTGCTATCCCCACTTAAAGGAAACCCAGGGCTCGGTTATCAACTTTGCTTCCGGCGCCGGGCTGTTTGGCAATGCGGGCCAATGTTCTTATGCAGCCGCCAAGGAAGGCATCCGAGGCCTGTCCCGCGTTGCGGCCACCGAATGGGGCAAGGACAACATCAATGTAAATGTGGTATGCCCCCTGGCCATGACCTCACAATTGGAAAACTTCAGGCAGAGCTATCCTGAGGCCTATGAAAAGAATCTAAAGGCCGTTCCCATGGGCCGTTTCGGCGATCCGGAGCTGGATATCGGCCGGGTTTGTGTTCATCTGGGTTCTCCGGATTTTAAATATATGTCCGGCGAGACCATTACTCTGGAAGGGGCTATGGGCCAGAGGCCATAAAAGTCTCACATCTTTCAGCAAAGGTATTCCAACTGGCAGTCAAAAGGTTCTCTTTCCACATGTTCTTTGTTTACTTCCTCTGCGTCTATGCAGCCCAAAGAACGGTAAAAGCCCTGGGTCTCCACAGCGGAGTGAGCGGAAATGTAAAGCTTTTTGACTCCCTTTTCCTTTGCCCAGGCAGCAGCTTTTAAAAATAATGCCTTTCCTATCCCTTTTCCCCGCATATCCTGGGATACATGAAGGCTAGTCAGATCCAGGTATTGTTTTTCTTTGCCCCAGGCTGCTGCTTCCACGGAGGCAAAGCCTTTCAGTTCTCCTTGTAAAAATCCTCCCAAAACCAAACCGCCCTTTTCTGTGGTTCCTTTCAAACATTTTACTAAAAAGCGATAATCCTCCTGACTCCAGTCGTCAATAAAGGGGGCATCCTTTATGACCCACTTTCCCGATTCTTTTCTCCAACATTTGGTTACGATTTGACGCCGGATAAAATGGTTAAAAAGCTGGACGGTAATTTCATCTTTCATCAAAGACCTGTATTCAATAGAGTCCATTGGTGATTCATCCCTTCCTATTTTACCGGTTCTCATACACAATCCTCACATCATTTTCACAAACCGAAACCCTCCCGTAGCCGCCGCAGATAACGGGCATCATAGGCGCCAGGTGACCGATGTCCATATCCATAATAACCGGCGCTTCATACTCTGCCAGAAGCTCCGTCACTGCCCGGTACTGATCAAGTCCCATCATCTCTTGTCCATGGCAGTAAGGCCGTCCAATAAGAAATCCTTTTACATGCCGGAACCATCCTGCGTGCTTCATCTGCCAAATAGCCCGGCGGATAGCAAATACATTTAAGTCGCAGGACTCCAAAAACCAGATAAATCCGTCCTCTTTATACCTTTCCGTAAAGTCCTCCGTCTTATCGTAAACCGTTCCCAGCAGGTTTACCAGACAGTCCATACATCCTCCGATAAGCCTGCCGGAAAACTCAAACTTTGCCTGGCAGCTGTTTTGCTCTTCTGCTCCTAAAAAGCAGTGCAGTTTTGCCGGTTCCGTAACGTTATAAGGAACCAGGGGATGATCTGCATCCTTTAAAGATTCCTTCTCCCATTTCTCGTATCCCGACACCTGATGGCTCTCTCCTTTTAGCAGCCGGTAAGCATCCTCAAGGGAGGGGTGCCACGGTTCCATTCCAAAAGCGGCGGCACAAGGCCCGTAAACAGCGGCCGTGTCCAGCAAAGTGGGGGACAGATAAGTAAAATTAGTATTATCGGAATAACCCATATACCATTTTGGCCGGGCATTACGGATCTTCTCAAAATCCACATAATCCAAAATCTCGCACATCAGCTCCCCGCCTCCGCAGGAAATCAGAATCTGGCTGTCCGGGCTTACATAGCTGTCCGTCAGCTCCTTTCCGCATTTCCTTGGCGTACTGCTGATCCCGGTTCCGGAAGCTTCATAGCAATTAGGGCCTAAAACCAGGCTGTGGCCCTTTTCTTTAAAAATCCTCTGTCCGTTTTCAAAGGCTGTCCGGTATGGCTCAGTGGCGCACCCGAAAGACGGGGCTACAAATCCGATAGCCCCATTATCTGTTAAATACTCTGGATACCGCATGTTCTTCTCCTTTTCTACGCTTTAATAGCCCACCGCATTTTGGTGGATTTGGCGCGGCTGTTGGCGGCGCACTCCTCTGCAGAGGGGCGGATCACTTCTTTGGAAATCTCCCTGTAAATCCCTTCTCTATAGAAGTCTTTAAAGGACTTTTTTACCAGCCTGTCCTCCCCGGAATGAAAGGTAAGGATAGCGGCCCGGCCTCCCGGCGCCAATACGAGGGGAAGCTTTTCCAAAAACTGATACAGCACCTCAAATTCATTATTAATATCAATCCGAAGAGCCTGGAAGGTTCTCTGGCAGGACTTTTTTACCGCCTCCCGGCGCTGGACTTTTGGAACCTTTTCAAGGGCTTTTTCAATGACCTCCCTCAGTCTTCCGGTGGTCTCTACAGGCCGTCCCTTTTTGATCTCGGTCGCAATGGCCCTGGAAATTTCCTCTGCATAAGGCTCGTCAGAGTTTTCGATGAGCATTCCCAAAAGCTCCTGTCTGCTGATATTTTTCAGCCGTTCCGCCGCAGAAATTCCCGCTTTTGGATTGAGCCGCAGGTCTAAAGGGCCATCATTTTTATAAGAAAATCCCCGCTCCGGATTATCGATCTGCATGGAGGACACCCCCAGATCCGCCAGCACAAAGTCAAAGGTTCCATGCTCTTTGGCCAGTTCATCAATATTGGCAAAGTTTAACAGTCTGACTGTCAAAATCTCCGGCCCGTAGCCTTTTAAGGCCAGGCGCTCCCTGGTTTTTTCCGACTCAATAGGGTCTACGTCCAACCCATAAATATGGCCCCGGCCATTGAGACATTTCAGCATCTCCAAAGTATGCCCGCCGTATCCCAGAGTCGCGTCAATCCCCTTTTGTCCCGGCTGAATCTGAAGAAATTCTATAATCTCCTTTACACAGATAGAAATATGCATCCCCGCCGGGGTACTCCCTTTTTTCATCACCTTTTCTATGGTGTCCCCGTATTTTTCCGGCTGATGCTCCTTATACTTTTCATTAAAATGTTTTGGATAGGCGCCGCTGTAGCGGACGCGGCGCTTGTGAGTCCCTTCCTCCTGCCGGTTTTCCCGGGATGCCGGAACATTCTGTTTTTGACTTTCCTGGTTATCCATGAGTTCTCTCCTGTCTTGGTTTTCCTTTTTTTCTTCTCCCGGCGCTTTCTTCCTTCTGCTTTTTTAACAAATCAATCATATCTTCGTATTGGAAGCGTGAAATTCCTATAGAGCTGGTAGTTTCAAAATGATCTTCCTCATCAATCTTGCGTCAACCCATCATTTATTGTAAAATAACATAAATTGCTATTTCAGGCGTTTGCGAAGCCAGGAACCTTGCCGAATATTCCCTCAGCCTCTCCTTCCGCAATCCCCCAAACCACTATTTACCCCGGAGGTACTCTTCATGAGCCTTAACCCACTCCATCCAAACATATCACAGGGACACTTTACCAAATACTCTGTAATCCAGACAGAGCGCTGCATCCTGCGCCTGTTTCAGGAATCCGATTTAGCCGATTTTATGGCATACCGCAACGACCCGGACTGGATGAAGTATCAGGGGTTTTGCTGCCGGCCGGAAGCGGAATACCGCCAGGTTCTTCTGTCCCCTCCTTCCCCTGAAAAAGGGATCCAGCTGGCTATTTGTCACAAAGAAACCGGCTGCCTTATAGGCGATGTCTATCTTCAAAAGGACGGATCTGACTACTGGATCGGATACACCATTTCCCCTTCCTTCTCCCGCCGTGGTTTTGGTTTTGAGGCGGTTTCCGGCCTCCTGGCCTGCCTGGAATCCGACTGTCCAAAGGCGATTAAAGCCGGGGTGGTTCCGGAGAATCTTCCTTCTGTCCGTCTCCTTCAAAAGTTGGGATTTTCCTTTTCCCACACAGAAGATGGGGAAATGATTTTTGTTTTCTCTAAAAGTACCGTTTAAAATCCCATTTCCTTCAGCTCTCTGACCAGATTTACATAAAACTCCCGCACATCAAAATCCGGAATATTTTCCCGATTCAGATCAATCATATCCCCATGAGAGATTCCTCTCTTTCCTTTGGTAGTTAAAAAGGTAAAGCGTTTTCCCCAGGAAAAGGAATCCTCTGCCACCAGGCCGTCGTTAGGCCCATCAAAATATTTCACCAGGTCATGGGAAAAATTTAAGGGAAAGCGCCCTTCTGATGCTGCGTTTAGCCGGGAGCCTACGCTCTGGTAATAGACGCCTGTAACATCCTTTACCTGTTCATTAAAAGCCTTGCAATTTGACGCAGTCAAATCTGTAACAGCCGCCAGAAAATCCGGATTTTCATCTCCCAGTTTCTTTAAAGCAGCGTTGTATCCTGCCGCCACCTTTTCTTTTACCGCCTCCGGTATTACCCCCAACAGATAATCTGCAAATACGCAGCCCCTGTGGGGAGTATTAATGGTAGTCAGGGACGCTACATACTCTCCCATTTCCAACTTACTGATAGCATAACGGCAGTCCAGACCTCCTTTGGAATGAGCGATAATGTTGACTTTATCTGCCCCGGTTTCCTTTAATATCTCTTTTATGCGGTCCGACAGCTCCGCTCCGCTGTCCGCCACAGAAGCCGCGGACTGATGTTTCCCATAGTAGATACGCGCCCCGTTAGTTTCCAACTCTCCCGGAATCCTTCCCCAGTAATTCAGATACCGGAAATCCCGAAAGAATACCCCATGTACCATAAGAATGGGGTACCTGGTGTCGCAAACCCGGTCTGGCTTTCTCTTTCGGTTTTCCAGAATTTTCCCACTCTCAAACCTGCACTCTTCTAATGCCAGCCTAAGGATCTTTCCCAACACAAATAAATTAACTGCCGGAATCCAGCCGCACAGCAGCCCTATTACCCGCCATTTAATCCCGATTTGAGCGGAACAAACATAAACCCGCAGGATCCCATTCCAAAAGGTAATTCCTTCCACCAAAATACAAAGAACCAGGTTTCCCACCCAGAGCCCCTTTTGGCCGGAAATCAATTCTGGAAGCCGCGACAGCATATACGCTGTCGTTCCTGCTGTGGATATTAAAAAATAAATCAGCAATTCACATCCGCCGGCGCAAATCTGATGCCTTTTTAAAGGAATTTTCTTCCTTTCCCATTGAGGCATGATCTGAAGCAATGCCAGGCCCAAAAAAGCGGCGCAAATTGCCCGGATGTCCAGATGTTCCTTTAAAAACACAGCATTAGCTGCCGTAAACACAATAGCCCCGCAGATCATTCTTCTTATGCAGCTCATAGATTGGCCCAGATTTCTTTCTCAAAATATTTTCTTCCATTATACACAGGCCAACGTTGAAATTCAATCTGGAAATTCTCCAACCGGGTATGTGCTTTATCCGCCGCGGATACTTGCGGTTTTTTTTCATTCCAAGTATACTAAAACTAGCATAGAAAATTTCCAGGAGCCCATAAGCTCCTGCCGGCACTTAAGAAAGGCAATCCGGAGAATCATTATGAAAAAGGGATTATATCGATTAGAAGTATATTATAAGCAAAATGCAACGGAAAGCGAAAAAGAAGTTTTGCGGTATCTCATCAACAATACCAGAGAAGCCGTCCAAATGGATATTCATACCATGGCCAAAAAGTGTTTCTGCAGCCCTGCTACTATCATCCGAATCTGCAAGAAAAACGGTTTTTCCGGTTTTAAGGATTTAAAGCATGCCCTGCAGAATGATATTAATTTTTCCAAACAGTTAAATCAGATAAATTTAACCTCCTCCGCAGATGAAAAAATCCCCAATATGGTTGCAAAGGTTTTAAACGCTAACATATCCGCTATCCAAAATGTCTACAATTTACTGGATTTTGAGGAATTGAATCAGATTGTAATGTTGCTGCTCTCCAGCCGGTATATCTATCTTTACGGAATCGGCGCAAGCTTTCTGGTAGCCAAGGATCTTCAGCAGAAGTTTGAACGTATCAATAAAAGAACTTTTTTGTACGAGGATATTCATCTGCAGCTGGTAAGCTCTACAAATTTAGAAAAAGATGATATTGCTATTATTGTCTCTTATTCCGGACTGACAAAAGAAATTATTGAAATTACAAAAAACGTAAAGATGTGCGGCGGAAAAGTGATCGCCATTACCAAATATGGGACCAGCAAGCTAAGCTCTCTCAGCGATTATAATCTTTTTGTCCCAACATTAGAAAAACCTTTGCGGGTAGGCGCAAGCTCCAGCAGAGTATCCCAGCTCTCTGTTGTAGATATTTTATATAATACCTATATCTCTTTAGAAAAAGAAAAGTCGATGGAAAAAATTCTTTCTACTAATAAGCTTTTAGAAAAAACGGAAGACTAACCTTTAAAAGGGATGTGACAAAATGAAAGAAATAAAAGGCCTTCATTTTGCCACATCCTCTTTTTATGGAAAGCCGGCAACCCTCCCTAAATCGTTTTGTCGGATACGTTGTAATAAATCCAGATTTTCTATGGAAAAAGTTTCATGTTTAGAAACAAAGTTTCATACTTATTAAAATATATTGTAAATAAATTCAAAAAAGTTTATAGTGTCCTCAGGAGGTAGAGAAAAATGATCGATTTAAGCAAAATGTCAACAGAACAGGTAAACCCCAACACAACAGAACTCAGTTCCATGAGTATCCGCCAGGCCATCCAAGTATTCAATCAGGAAAATTATTATTCTGTAAAATGTATTGAAGAACAGTTTGATGTCCTGGAAAAAGTGATTGAAATCACCAGCCAGGTATTAGAAGACGGCGGGCGGATTATCTACATGGGGGCCGGAACAAGCGGGCGCATCGGCCTTTTAGACGCGGTGGAATGTCCACCTACATTCGGCGTTGATTACAACACGGTAGTGGGGCTCATTGCCGGAGGCGATAATGCCTTTGTCAAAGCTGTAGAGGGCGCGGAAGATTCCAAAGAGTTTGGGGCAGAGGATTTAAAGAACATCCATTTAAGCTCCAGGGATGTGGTAATCGGCCTGGCTGCAAGCGGAAGGACTCCCTATGTAATCGGAGGACTTGAATATGCAAAGGAAATCGGGGCAAAATGCTGCGGGGTTGTCTGCAATAAGGACAGTGAAATCAAGAAAATCTGTCCGCTGACCATTGAGGCTCAGCCGGGTCCCGAAGTGCTCACCGGATCCACCCGCTTAAAAGCGGGCACCACCACAAAGCTGATTCTTAATATGATCAGCACCATCAGCATGATCCGTATCGGAAAAATTTACAAAAACTATATGGTTGACGTAAAAATGTCAAATGAAAAGCTAATCACGCGGGGAATTAATATTGTCTCGGCTGTAACCGGCTGTTCCAGAGAAACCGCCAGGGAAACTCTGGACAGGGCAGAAGGCGGAGTAAGAACTGCAATCGTAATGATTTTACTAAACTGCGGAAAAGAAGAGGCAGAAGCTGCATTGAAAAAGGTAAACGGCCGTATCCAGAATCTGGTTTAGGAGGAACATATGTCTAATTTAGAGCTTGCGAAAGTACTTGTGGAATTGTTAGGCGGCAAAAATAATGTTACAAAAACCGCTAACTGTATGACAAGGTTGAGAGTAACCTGCCGGGACTCCGCTTTGGTCAATACAGACGAAATCAAAAAAACCGAAGGCGTTTTGGGATTGGTAGTGGAAGGAAATAATTTTCAGATCGTTTTAGGTCCAGGAAAGGTCAAAAAAGTCACGGATATCTGTATAGAAGAATTGGGACTGCCCAGAAATACCAGCGATTCTGGCTGGGAGGCAAATAAAGAACAGATTAAAAACGCTCAGAAGCCAAGTAAAATAAAAGACTTTATGAAATTAATTTCTGAGATATTTGTTCCTATCATTCCCGCAATTATTGCAGCCGGATTGTTTAACGGATTCGGAAGCCTGTTAAGCCAGCTGATTGCCGACAGCGTTGTTTCCGGTAATTTCTTTGTGATGCTCCAATTAATCCTGTCACTGCTGGGCAGCGCATTTTTAGGCTATTTCGCCATTTACACCGGAATCCGCGCAGCTGAAGTATTTGGCGCAACCCCTGCCTTTGGCGGGATTATCGGCGGCGTCAGTATCGGATCCAATATTGTAGAGATCTCTAAAATGATCGGACTCTATAATGAGGCGGTGCCTTTGGAATCTGTGCTGACCACAGGGAAGGGCGGCATTATCGGTGTCATCTTTGGAGTATGGATTTTATCTGTAATTGAAAAAAATATCCGGAAACGAATCCCTGACGTTTTGGATCTTATCATTACTCCTTTTACGTCCCTGTTGATTTCCGGCATTATTTTCATCTTCATTATTATGCCAATAGCTGGTTTTGCAAGCGACGGGCTGGTTTCGGTTTTAACTCTTATTATTAATTCAGCCAATCCGGTTATTCGTATTATCAGCGGGTTCCTGCTGGCCGCGCTGTTCCTGCCTATGGTTTTATTAGGCCTGCATCATGGCCTGATTCCAATCTATGCAGTGCAGTTGGAGCAAATGGGAGGCGTATCCCTTTTCCCGGTGCTTTCCATGGGCGGTGCAGGTCAGGTAGGCGCTGCAATTGCAATTTACTTTCTTGCAAAAAAAGCAGGCAATAACCGGATGAAGGCAGTCATCACCGGAGCTTTACCTGCAGGCTTTTTGGGAGTTGGCGAGCCCCTGATTTATGGCGTTACCCTTCCCATGGGCAAACCCTTTATCACCGCCGGAATCGGGGCCGGATTTGGAGGGGCATACATTATGCTTACCCAGGTTATGGCAAACGCATGGGGTCCCAGCGGCCTTGTAGCAATCCCTCTGATGCAGGGCGCATCCGGAATGATGAATTTCCTCATTGGACTGATAATTGCCTATATAGGGGGATTCGTGGTGACAAAGTTATTGATTAAGGAAAGCGATCTGGCATAAAGGTGCCGAACAAAGCCGTGTATGTTATGGTGGTTTAGGTTTATCTTCCGCCATAGACTCCACGGCTTTTATCTCATCAGGAGAAATCGCCTCTCCTATTTTTGATGTCAATTCAGCGGCTTTCTGCTGTAATTCTGCAAGCCTTTCCTCTTTTTTAGCAGTTATTTTTGTACTTCCTGTACATAAACATAGGCTTTATCATATTTTGTCTTTATTCGTGGCTATGCTTTGAAACCATTGATTTTACTGGAATTGTCCAATATCATTCATGCCTATATAATTTATCTTGTTTTGTCTTTATTCATGTGCATATCAGGCAAATTAGGGGTAGAAATTGGGGTATTTGTGGGGTAACGAAAAGGGCGGTCACAATGCCGCCCCTGCCGCTATAACACTATTTTCAGATTGTCCATTTCCTTTTGTTTGGTATTTGGTAAAACGTGGCTGTATAAATCCATCGTCATTGCAAGGCTGCTATGCCCCAGAATGGTCTTTAAGGTCTGCGGACTTCCTCCCTGCTCTATGTACCGTGTCGCAAAAGTATCCCTTAAAGCGTGTGCTGTGAAATGCTCTATCGGCTTGCCCTGTTCTTCCAGTCTGGAAATGGCACTGCTGATAGCCCTGTTGACGTTGCAGTTGTCTACCATCTTACCATACACTGATACAAATACCCG
>JAETNT010000109.1 GCA_021772025.1 Enterocloster bolteae
TATCAACAGGCAAAGGAATATTATGATTCCATCTTTTCCGGATGCGATACGGATTTCCTTCCTGCAAAAGATAAGCAGAAAAAATCATCCGAAGCAGAGCAGGAAGCGGCCGGGGAAAATGCCGGCACAGTGGGACTGTACAGCCGGAACGTATCTGTGGATATGGATGCGCTGCGCAGCTTCTGCGGGGAAAAGCAGATTACGTTAAATGCATTGTTTACTGCTGCCTTTGGTTTTGTGACAGGGCGGTATGTGTATAAAGACGAGGCTGTTTTCACCACCATCTACAATGGACGAAATGATTCCAGATTTTCCTCCATTATCAGTATGCTGGTAAAAACTCTCCCGGTGTACTGTAACATAGACGGGGAAAGAGAGATTGCCGATTATCTTAAGGAAACCGGCGAACAGCTGATAAACAGCATGAATGCAGATATTTATTCCTTTGCGGAAATCAGCAGAGCCGATGGCATTAAGGCGGATATTCTGTTTGCCTTCCAGGGGGATAATTTCCAGTTTGAAGAGATTGCCGGAGAAAAGGCGGTTTTAGAACCCATGCAGCTGGATACTGCAAAAGCGCCTCTTTCCGTGGATGTAGTGATAAATGGAAGTGAAATCTGCTATCAGGTGGAATACAGAAGCGATTTGTACGAGGAAGAAACTGTGGCGGGACTGATGGACGCCCTGGCAGTTACAGTGGAAGAATTTAAGACAAGGAAGTACTTAAAAGAAGTCTGCATGGTAAGCGATAAGGCCCGTCAGGAACTGGAAGGATATAATAAGACGGATTACCCGGTTGCACAGACCACAGCAAACCTTTTGTTTGAGCGTCAGGCAGCGCTTTGCCCTGAAAAAACAGCAGTGATTGCCAACGGAGAAAAACGCACTTTCCGTGAGTTAAATGAAAATGCAAATAAAATTGCCAACCGCCTTTTAGATATGGGCTTATCCACAGACCAGATGGTAGGCGTGATGATGCCCCGGACAGTGGATGTTTATGCGGTGCGGCAGGGAATTATGAAAGCAGGAGGGGCATTTGTGCCCATTGATCCGGAATATCCGGATGAGAGAATTTCCTATATTCTGGAAGATTCCGGGGCGGAATTTGTCATTATGCCGGAGGAATTAATCAGCCAGCGGCGTAAGCTGCTTGACGGACTTAAGGCGAAAGCTCTTGGACTTGAGACGCTTTTGGCAGAGGGCGGAAAGATTCAAAATCCCGTAGTGGACATAAAGCCGGAGAATTTATGCTACTGCATTTATACTTCCGGTTCTACCGGAAAGCCCAAAGGGGTTATGATTGAACACCGCAATCTGGTAAATTATGTGGATGACAACCCGGTTAACGCAGAAGCCCATGCTTACGTGCAGAACGGGGCGGTATCGTTGGCTTTTGCGGCCATTACCTTTGACGTATCCATATTGGAGGAATGTATTCCGCTCTACCACGGAATCACAGTGTGTATGGCAAATGAGGAGGAAATTCATAATCCTCTTGCCCTTTCGGAGCTGATTTTGGAGCATGGGGTAAATATGCTGACCTGCACGCCCTCTTTCCTTACCAATATTATTGATATGCCGGAAATGCGTCAGTCCCTGTCACAGATCAGGGTATTTAACGTTGGGGCGGAGGCATTTCCGGAGGCCCTTTATGGAAAAATTATGGCCCTTGGTTCTAATCCTTTGGTATATAACGGATATGGGCCTACGGAAACTACCATTGGATGTGCTTTTGAGCGGGTGACGGGAGAAAAGATTACCATAGGAAAGCCGATGGCCAATATCAGGATGATGATGATTGATAAATACGGAAATCTTCTTCCAGCAGGGGCGCCGGGTGAACTGCTTATTATTGGAAACGGGGTAGGAAGAGGCTATGTGGGCAAACCCGAGCTGACGAAGGAGAAGTTTATTTCCTTTGAGGGCAGGAAAGCGTATCGAAGTGGCGACCTTGCAAAATGGAATCATCATGGAAAAATTGAGTTTATGGGGCGGATGGATAATCAGGTTAAGCTGCGCGGACTTCGGGTGGAGCTGGACGAGATTGAAAATGTAATGAACCAGTACCCTACGGTAAAGTCCAGTGTGGTTCTTGTGAAGGAAAAGGATTCCAATCAGTTCCTGTGTGGTTATTTCGTGGCGGAGGAAAAGGTGGATCAGCAGAATCTCACCTGTTTTATGCAGAAATACTTAACCCCTTACATGGTTCCCGGGGTGCTGATGCAGTTGGAGGAGCTGCCCCTTACCAACAACGGCAAGGTGGATAAAAAAGCCCTTCCGGAGCCGGAATATACTCAGGAAAAGAAAAATTATAAAGCGCCTGTTACGCAGCTTCAGCAGAAATTGTGCGATATTTTTGCTATGGCTCTCGGTGCAGATCAAATTGGAATTGAGGATGATTTCTTTGAAAACGGAGGAACCTCTTTGTCTGCATCAAAGGTGGCAATGAAGTGCATGAGCGCAGGCATCGGAGTATCCTATGCGGATTTGTTTGAGTATAAAACGCCTCTTGCCTTAGAGCAGCATATTCTGGAAAAGGAAGGGCAGGGAGAGAAGAAAGAACAGACGAAGCAAAAGACCAGAGAGCAGAATCTGCTGGAGAAAGTTCTGGAAAAGAACGTGCTGGAAAATGTGGATGAGATTCGTCCTGCTGATTTGGGGAATGTGCTTTTAACAGGAGCAACCGGCTTCCTTGGGGCGCATATCTTAAAGACTATGATTGAAAGCTGCCACAACACCATTTACTGCCTGCTGCGAAAGGGCAATGCACCTTCTCTGGAAAAAAGACTGAAAAGTATGCTTGTGTACTATTTCAGCAATCCCTATGAAGAGCTTTTTGGAAACAGGATTATAGTTATTGAGGGGGATATTACAGATGCAGATAAGGTAAATGAACTGGGAGAGTATGATTTTGAAAAGGTAATTAACTGTGCGGCCTGTGTAAAGCATTTTTCCGCAGATGATACGCTGGAAATTGTAAATTATCAGGGGGTTTTGAATTTAATTCATTTATGTAAGGAAACAGGAAGAGAGCTGATTCAAATCTCCACCGTAAGTGTTGCCGGAGAAAATGTCAGGGAGAAATTCCCCAAAGAAAAGAAGCTCCATGAAAACGAGCTGGACTTTGGACAGAGTATTTCCAATAAATACATTGATACCAAATTCCGGGCAGAAAAGGCAGTTTTGACAGCAGTGGCAGAAGGGATGAAAGGGCAGGTCATCAGAGTGGGCAACTTAATGAGCCGCTCCAGCGACGGAGAGTTTCAGATTAATTCCGTTACCAATGGCTTTATGCGCACCCTGCGGGGGTATGTGGCTCTTGGCAAGTTCCCTGTATCCGGACTGGATATGCCTGCGGAATTTTCACCCATTGATTCCACAGCAGAGGCGATTGTAAAGCTGGCCGGTGCAAAGGGAGACTTCCATGTATTTCACGCTTACAGCAGTTATGTGATTCAAATGGCAGATGTAATTGAGCAGATGAATGCTTTGGGAATTGTAATTGAAACGGTAAGTGATGAAGAATTTCAAAATGCCCTGGAAAAAGCGCTGGCGGATGAAAATAAAAATGAGCTGATTTCCGGTCTGATTGCGTATCTGCCGGGAGATGAGGATGCAGGCGGCGTTTATATTGATGCGGATAACAGTTTTACCACAAAGATCCTTTACCGGCTTTCCTTCAAGTGGCCCATGCCGGATAAAGATTACCTGAGAAATGCCCTAAAAGCGTTGGAAACGTTGGGATTTTTTGACGGCAGAATTTAAAGATATGTGAGTGTTCCTATGAGTATGCGTAAGGTGGGCTGCCGGAGCCACAAACTCGATATCACAGAGCCAAATTTAAAATTTGGCTCGCGGTCTTTGCAAAAACAGCTCCGGCATGGAGGAAAGTATGGAGAGAAATGGTTTTTTGATCAATAAAAAGATTCATCAGTATATTCTTCCGGGGGTGCTGATGACGGTGGCCATGCAGCTTGGCAATGTGGTGGATGGCATGATTGTGGGCAACCTTTTAGGGGCGGATGCAATGGCGGCCATTGAGCTTTCCATGCCGGTGCTTTTAATTTTGCAGCTGCCGGCGCTGATGCTGGCAATGGGAGGCGCGGCGGAGGCTGCGGTGCTTTTGGGAAAGCGGAAGATGAGGGAGGCGGACGGGGTGTTTACCTCCTCCCTCTTATCAGGCGCCTTTTTGTCTTTCATTTTTGTGCTGCTTACACCCGTTCTCCCACATGGGCTGGCTTATGCCCTTGCCGGAAATCAGCAGATGGCAGCTTTGATTGAGCCTTACATAGCGGTAAATTTTGGCGGCATTCCCATCTTAACGCTGGCGATTATTTTTTGTTACTTTATGAATGCAGACAGTCATCCCCAGCTTGGAAGTGCACTTTTTATCATTGCAAACGGCGTGAACCTGGTATTGGATTTTCTGTTTATTAAGGCATTTCACATGGGGATGGCGGGAAGCGCCCTATCTACCGTAATCGGATATCTGGTGGGGATGGTGACGGTTGTTTTTTATTTCCGGTCAGGCAATCGGATGCTAAAGCTGGCTTCTCCTGAGAAAATAGAGGGCGGAGTGCTGCAATGGGTAAAAGTTGCCGCCCACTCCGGTATTCCCAGCGCCGCCTTTACACTTATGTCCGCTTTGAAATCTGTGGTAATCAATTCAGCTATTGTAAGATTTTTGGGAAATGATTCTATGGCGGTGTATTCCGTCTGCGCCAATGCGGTGCTGATTGCGGAGCTGTGTGTGGGAGGCGTGATTGGACTGGTTCCCAACATTGCCGGAATTCTTTATGGAGAAAAGGATTATTATGGAATTCGGGTGCTCTGCAAAAAAGTACTGATTTACAGCTATCTTGCCATTTTGGGGCTGTTAGTTTTATTTTTTGGATTTCCACAGGGAATTGCAGGGCTGTTTGGCATTACAGAGGGAGAAATGCTCATAATGTGCAAAATGGCCCTGCGCATTTTTGCGTGCAGTTTCCCCTTTTATGTTTATAACAAGTTTTTAATGTCCTATTATCAGACCATTTTGCAGCCGGGGTTATCCACCTTTATTACGGTGCTGCAGGGATTTGTGGTGGTGGTACCCTTTACTCTGGCCGGGATATTCTGGATGGGACTGCCCGGAGTATGCATTGCCGCCGCGTTAAGCGAGGCACTCACCATTTTGCTTGGAATGCTCTTCCGGATATGGGGGCAGGGCACCGGGAAGTTTCCATCAGGGGGCAGGTACATGCTTCCAAAGGTAAAAGAGGAAAGGAGCTTTGACTTTTCCATAGAAAATCATCTGGAGGATGTAATCAGACTGCGGGATACTCTGTTCTCCTTTTGCGGGGAAAATCACATTGATGAGAAGGATGCCAACTTGATTGGGCTGGCACTTGAAGAAATTTGCGCCAATATTGTGCGCTATGGTTACCGGATTGATAAAAAGAATTATATGGATGTGAGCTTTACCATACAGGATGGCAGTTATCTTTTGCGGATACGGGATGACGGGGTGCCTTTCAATCCACTGGAATATGAAGTTGAAACAGAAGGACCGACGGTAGGAGGAATTGCCCTGATTCGGAAAATTATGTCAGACTTTCAATACATGCGGGTGCTGAATATGAATAATACAATTATGGAGCTAAAGATAGGAAGGAGACAAGAGGGATGAAGAGGAAAGTCCCGATACCTGTGATGCCTGCCATTTCGACTCTCCAGGAGCTTTTCCTGGAAGAATATGGTGCCTGCGTTTACCGGATGGATGTAAGGGAACTGGAAGATAAGGATTTGTTTTCCAGGTGTTACAAAAGACTGTCTGATGAGAGACGCAAAAAGATAGATTCCTATTTATTTGGAAGAGATAAACGTTTGTCTTTAGGGGCGGGAATCCTGCTGGATAAAGGATTGTCCGCCTATGGACTGCGGGAGAGGGAAGTTTCCATATCCTATGGAAAAAATGGGAAACCCCGTTTATCCGGGAACTCTCATATCCATTTTAATCTGTCTCATTCCGGAGAAATGGCGCTGGCGGTATTTGCAGACAGAGAGGTAGGATGCGATATTGAAAAGGTGCAGAAAGCAGATCTGTCATTGGCAGAAGAATTTTTTACGAAGGGAGAATATGATTATATTGTAGGACAGAAGGCAAAAGATAAGCGGGATGAGGCTTTTTACCGCCTATGGACATTAAAGGAAAGCTTTTTGAAAGCATTGGGAAGCGGACTTGCACTTTCTCTTGATTCCTTTGAAGTGAAAATAATGGAGGATGGCAAAATTGACCTTATCCAGAATGTGGATCGCAGGAAATACTACTTTAAAGAATATCGTTTTGAGGAATATTGCGGGGCAGTCTGCTTTCAGAGCAGCCATTCTTCAGATATTTTATTCTTGTAAAAATTATCAATATTGACCTATAATTAAAGCAAGATTGGGCGTAGAATTAAGGGTGGTCAGAGGGTACAATAAAGAAAAGTAAGAAGAAATTCTATCGTGTGCAGACGGAGGGAATGCAAGATGAAAAAATGGACCAGAGTAATGTATCAACCTAATTTGCCTTTAAAAGATGGTCAGTATGTGACTGCATCAAAGGAGCATATTTTACTTTCAAAAGAAGCGGCCGGTGAAGGCATGGTGCTTTTAAAAAATGAGAATGGACTTTTGCCGCTTAAAGAGGGCAGTCGGATCGCGCTTTTTGGAAAGGGCAGTTTTGATTATGTAAAAGGCGGCGGCGGAAGCGGGGATGTATTCTGCGCTTATGTACATAATCTGTATGATGGCTTTAAGCTTTTGGGAGGAATCAGTATTTATGAACCTTTGTCAGATTTTTACCGGCAGAATGTAAAAGAGCAGTATGAAAAAGGCTCAGCGCCGGGAATGACTGTGGAACCGGAATTGGCTAAGGAGCTTTTGGACGGGGCGGCAGCATTTGCAGATACTGCAATTTTTGTTTTAAGCCGCTTTTCAGGAGAAGGCTGGGACCGCTCCAGCATTGAATACAATGCAGAATATAACCCCTGGGGGGACGAAACCTCCATGCCAAAGACTGCGGGAAAGATATTTCCCGATGGGGATTTTTATTTAACCGGAGAAGAGAAAGCTCTTTT
>JAETNT010000110.1 GCA_021772025.1 Enterocloster bolteae
AGCTGCGTCCCGATGACCACCCTGCAGTCCATCCTCGGAGGAAAATGGAAGATACTCATTGTGTGGTACATCGCTGTATATAAGGTCCAGAGGTTCGGGGAGCTGCAAAGGAGGATTGGGGATGAGATCACAAAGTCAACGCTGACAAAGCAGCTCCGGGAACTGGAAAACGATGGCTGGATCAACCGCCAGATTTACCAAGAGATACCGCCCAAGGTGGAATATACCCTTACGGAGCTGGCCGAGAGCTTCGTCCCCATCCTGGAACAAATGAAGGAATGGAGCGAGGTACACCTGTGCCGTCCCAGGCTTACGCCGGAGGAGAAAAAGTAGGGTATCCATGTGTACTGCATAAAAAACTGCATACGGAAAAAGACGGCTTCACTTGCTCTGGCAGCCGTCTTTCTTCATTGGTATACATAAGGGAACCAGCCTGTCCCTGCCGGTTCCCTTTTATCCTTTGTGCTTTATTGGTTTTTCCTATGAGAATCAACCTACGCATTGTTCTTTGAACGCTTATCAAGCTCCTTTATGTATTCATCAAACGTGTATATCTTATCCTCCCCCGCAAAGCGGAACCTTGCCCTCGTCCCTTCTATGCAGGTCGCCTTTATCATATCAGAAACGGACATTTTCTTGCTTTGGTTGCTCTGCACCTGCTTATCAACCGACTGCATAAGTTCCTCTTTCGTCCAAACCTTTCCGACAAAGGAAGGCGGCGTCTGAGATGCTATCCCCATAAATTCCCGGTCAAAACTCTGCGTCCCGTCCTGTGCCTGACGTACCTTTGCTTTTCCTGCCGCCGGGTATCCTGCTCCTATTCCATTTACATTCATTTTCTTAATCACCTCCATTATTTTTGTCAGCCCCTCTGTCGTTCAGAGCCGCATCCGCTCCCTCGCAATAAGTCCGAGCAGTTCATTGCCTCCATGCAGAACTATCCTCTATGTTCCCCGACCAAATTCCATACCGGCCTTCACCTCCTCTCACTGATCTGCCTGTGACTCCCGCCCTGTCCGGCGCAACTTTGGCGACCTCTCTTTTGCGCAGGGCGAGGAACTTATTCCCCATATAGACGTTCTGCGCCGCATCCTGTTATCTTCTCCCGGAGGGAATCGGACAGCTTCCATTCCTTTTTGGGTGACACTTTGGGGATGCACGCATGATGGCTTTTTGCTATTCTTGTTATATCCATGTTCAATCTCCTTCGTTACTTATCAGGGATAACTCCCTTTACTACACCGAATAACTCGAATCACGAATAAAGGTAGTAAACAGATGTGCTATGCACTTTTCAATCCTGTCCTTATCACTGCTGCTTCCAAAGTCCAGTAACTCATCAATATCCACTCCTATATAATTTGCCATTGCTTCCAGTGGTATCTTGAAGTATTGTGTAAGGCTCTCAAGCAATGCCTTGTAATATTCATC
The DNA here is from genome assembly GCA_021772025.1 of Enterocloster bolteae. Classification (GTDB taxonomy): domain Bacteria; phylum Bacillota; class Clostridia; order Lachnospirales; family Lachnospiraceae; genus UMGS1370. The sequence goes on from JAETNT010000110.1 coordinate 1,432, forward strand.
ATTGTCAGGTTTCTCACAGCAAATCTGTAGCAAAAATACCATAAGATACTTCTCTTTATCCTTATCTCTTAATCTATAATTTTCATTACTGTATAACTGCCGTAATTCTTCTTCTGGTATTTGTGTTGCTATGCTGATAGAAGCAAAATCAAATCCCCAATCCAAATATTGTTTTAGCAATTCCTGTAATGAATATAATTCCATACCGACTTTCACATCCTCTCTCTGCTCCCCAATTTCCCAATCTGCCGAAAAACCGGGGATGCCTGCCCTGCCTTGTCAGGCTGTTGCTTATCGGGGATATGCAGCCAATGGAAATTATTTCTTATTCATAAAATCCCAATATGCCTGCATACTGTACTGGTAATATGCCGCCGCCCTTTTCTGGCTCAACAGTTTCATATCGCTAATCTGCTTTTGGAACATATCCATAAAATCTGTCCTGTCACTCAACCCCATCATTCCAGTTTCAGGCGGTAATGATGTAAGCCCTCCATTCTTATCCACCCCCATATATGACTCCAAAGCCGTCATTTCCACTAATGAAGCATTCCGGGGATTAATCTTGTTGATATGTATGGTCTGTTCAAATTCATCGCCATTCTCATCAATACCTTTTGCAATCACAGTCGGATCATCCTCCGTTGAACCTTCCGCATATTTAATGTAGAAAGACAGCCCTGTCCCGTTACCGCCAGAGTACAGCATATCATCCGTTTTCATATAGACTATAGATGTATGTGGCTTTGCACCTGCCACATTGTTCACCTGCGCCGCAAAACTCTTTCCAGCCGCATTCTGTTGTGTCCTTCTTGCTCCCTGCCATGCCGGGTATCCCGTTGCTCCTATTCCGTTAATATTCATTTTTTCAAATCCTCCATTATTTTTATTATTGCAGCCCCTCTGTCGTTCAGAGCCGCACCCGCTCCCTCGTAATAAGTCCGAGCGGTTCATTGCCTCATAAACGCATTTCTCCTAACTTCCCCGGTCAAATTCCATACTGACCTTCACCTCCTTCCAAATTCCCCCGGCAGGGGCGCATGGTTTTTGCGCCTCTGCGGAATAAGTTGACTGAACTCACGGGGCTTTATGCCTTAATATCAAAACTGCCCCCTGTGGGTGATGATGTGCCAGATACCGCCGCAACAATATTCTGTGTAACGCTTTTCACATCCGTGCCAGTGGCAGATATCGTGAACGTACCTTCCATCAGTTTATCCATCCGCTCTTTTCTCTCTGCCCGCCGTTCCGCCGCCTTTTCTTCCTCTGCCTTTTTCTCCTTGCGCCTCTCGGCGGCCTTTTCTTCGGCTGCTTTCTTCTCTTTCGCCCGCCGTTCCGCATTCTCCCTGGCTATCTTCCCATCGGGGTCATTTGTGCCGGAAGAAATTCCCGTTATATTCCCATTTGCGTCAATCTCATAGGAAATACTCGTTAGTGTTCCCTGCGCATGGGATACCGCATAAGAGGCGCAGTCCGGCAATGCCGCCAGATTTTCTTCCAGATATTTTGCTTTTTCTGGGTCGTTCATGCATTTCTTCAGGAAAGCGCCCGATACGGATACCGTTGTCGGAACACCCTGCATGGAGGTTGTACCCGAATTCATATAGCTGTACTTTCCCTGCAGATATTTGGAATAGTCATTGACATTGCTGTACCCTGTCTTGATCTGTTCCGCTTTTGTTCCACCGGTTGAGGTTTTCAGTTCCACTGTGCTTGTTGTCACATTGCTTTCCTTTGCAGTATTTGTGTAGCCTTTCCTATAATCGCTGTAATTGTTTGTAATCTCCATTGACATAATTCTCATCCTCCTTCAAAAAATCTTACCTGCGGCCCCTCTGTCATTCGGAGCCATCCATGCCTCTTGTGGTAAGTCCAGGCATGATCTTCCTTACTTCAAAATGCCTACCGCCTCATATGTGGCAATCGAAACCGCCTTTTTAGTTATGCTGTCCTTATAATATCTCTCATCTGCTTCCTGCTCCATCAGTCTGCGTTTTAGGGCAGCTTCCTCATTCAGACGGGCATATTCCTCACGCCTTTTCCTCTTTGCCGCCTGCTCCGCATCGAACTGGCGCTGTTCTTCTTCCGTAGGCCCGGATATATTTCCACCGCCACCTGTCACACGATACTTTTCTATCTCTCCATTCTCATCAAGCGAAATCAACCATGAACATATCCTGCCCGGTCTGACGGAAGTTGCCGAATATGAGGTGATAAAATTTTCAACATTAGCCATTACCTTCTTTGCCAGTTCCGGATCGTTCTTCATCTTTTCCTCTAATTCTGGCGGTACAATGATTGACTTCTGCCCTAATGTAGAATTCCACCGGGACTGTACCTGCGGACTGGTTGCTTCCGGCTCTGCTCCTGTCGGCTTCCAGTTTACCGCTGATGTATCGGTGTCATTCCGAAAGAATTTTTCAAGAGGAAAGTCATTTCTGTCCCATGCTCCCTGTGATATTGCTGAACCGTCCATTACATGGTAGTACGCTCCTGGATACTTCGCCTGCCACATATCCTTAAAACTCATTCCCGATACATCCGACTTCCCCACCGCTTTCGCCGCCGCAAGCTCCGCAAAACTCACGCCTCCATTCTTATCAGCCGCCGCATTCTTCCGGTACTGCTCTGCCAGATAGTACCCTCCCAATTTACCTGTCACTCCGAAATCCATCTTCTTCACTCCTCATTTTTCATCATCACCGCCAGAATAAACACCCTGCCATTTACCTTAAAATCCATTATTCCCTGGAACTTCTCCGTCACGGTAAGTCCGGGCATAATCTTCCCTACTTCATAATGCCCGCCGCTTCCATAATGTTCTGTTCATATGCCGCAAACGCAGAACCCATAACTCCCGGTGCTTCCGTATATGTAACTCTGCTCATATCCACTGTGCGGCTGGCAAAAAACTCCGCCACAGCCTGTTTCCTGTAAGCTATTTCCATCTGCTGTTTCCGTTCTTCCGCCGCCTCTTGGCTGCGCTCCATACTTGCTTCCCTCTGTGCGGCTTCCTTCTCCCGCTTTGCCTTATTGATTGCATTCACCTCCGCCACACGCTCCGGGGAATCGCCGCATCCGCCGATATAGGTAACGCTCCCATCCTCATGGACGACTACCCCGCACGGCTGGTAATCAAGCCCCTGCGCCGCAAAGGATGCCTTCAATCTCGGTGTGGCCTCAAAGAAGTCATCTATCTTTCCCTCGTAATAAGCCGCCTTTTCCGGGTCATTTGCCATCTGCTCCAGAATGTTCGGGGCAATCACAACATCATTGCCGCTCATGCTCTTTCCTGCCCTGTCAAGGCTCTTCTGGTCTTTCCCGATACTCTGAATTCTTACATTGCCATACTTTGACCGCATATATTCTGTGTAAGCATCCACCTTTGATGTGTCTGCCGCTTCTCCCGTTTTCTGCAACTGCTCCATAAACCCCGTTTTGTTTGTGCCTGTTTTCTGCGTTCGGTTTGCGTACTGATATGCACCCGCCAAAGCACCGTTTACTCCCAGAATGCTCATAGTAAATCTTCTCCTTCCAAAACATATTTGTATCACAGCTCCTCTGTCATTCAGGGCTGAATCCGCTCCCTTGCAATAAGTCCGAGCAATTAATTCAAAATACCCGGCGTAATGAAAGCATTCATTTCATAAGCCGCAATCGCAGAACTCATGGTTTCCGGCGTTCCCGCATAGGTAACCCTACCTGTTTGCGCTATACGGTTAGCAAAAAATTCTTCCATAGTCTGCCGCTTGTAAGCTGTCTCCATTTCCATTCTCCGCTTCTTGGCCGCTTGTTCGCTTTGCTCCTGATACTTTTGTTTGCGTTTTGCTTTTTCCTCATCCTCGGCTTTCATCTGTGCCTCTATCTTGGCTTTCTTTTCCGGGGAAACATCACCGCAGACATAATAGTTCGCCGTACCATCCGGGTGGATCACTACGCCATAGGACTGGATTTCAAACCCGCCTGCCGCCATCTGCGCTTTTACCATAGGCTGAGAAGCGAAAAAATCATCTATAATCTTTTCATAGTGGGCGGCCTTCTCCGGGTTATTGGCCATCTCTTCCAAAATATTAGGGGCAATCGCTATATTGTTCATCCCGTATGTTCCCGTTCCCAAGGCGTCCATGCTCCGCTGGTCACTTCCGACATTCCGCACCATAATAGGGCCATACTTCTGTTCCAGATATTTTTGGTATGCATCCACCTTCGATGCGTCCGCCGTTTCTCCCGTTTTCTGCAACTGCTCTGTAAAACTGACCCCGCCTGTACTCGTTTTCTGTGCTTTGTTCGCATACTGGTATGCGCCCGCCAAAGCCCCATTTACTCCTAAAATACTCATAATCAATCCTCTCCTTCCTGCTGATTAACTTTTTACCATGACTGACAGCGTGAACTTATTTCCTTCCACAATACAGTCTAAATCGCCGCCATATTTTACTGCACATTTTCTGATATTTTTTAACCCTATCCCATGCACCTCCTTATCCTTTTTCGTTGATATGGGAAGGCCGCTGTCTCCACGGGACAGTGCCGAACCATCAAAGCTGTTCTCAATCTCTATGAAATACATATTCTTTGCACGGAAAGACCGTATAGTAATATAGGCTCCCGCATCCGGCTGTTTTTCCTGCATCCGCATACAGGCTTCCACTGCATTATCCAGCCCGTTGTTTAAAATGATCCCCATGTCATAAGCCTTTATCGTAACTGAATCCGTCAGCATAAATTTACTGGCATCCAGCCTAATACCTTTTACCTTCTTTGCCGCATAACGGAATTTGCTGCCAACCACCGCATCGCTCACGGCATTCCCCGTATGCACCCTGCTGTCGATCTGCTCCACCGACTGGCGCATCCCCTCAAAATACTGCCGGATTTCCTCATCCTCCCCGCTGTACCTTTTCTGTATCAGATTCTGCAAAACCGCCATATGGTTCTTCATATCATGCTTGACCGAGCGGATTCCGTCATACAGATGTTCCATCTCCACCATAGAACTCTGCATCTGCGTGATCTGGTTCTCCAGCACGATCTTTTCCGCCCGCTCCTCCTGCAAAACCGCCATGTCCTGATAGATGCGGAAACTGAACACGACAGCCCCAAGCAGCACAAGCGCCGTCATTGGGATAATGAGATACAGCGCCGGATATTTTTCATACAGCAGTACCGGGGCGTTGTCCGTAACGGTGATCAGCAGCAGGCGCACAAGCACCGAAACCAGCGTGCCTGCCACGGAGGGCAGCAGATAGAATGCCACTTCCTTGCCCATCCGCCCTCTCTGCTTACTGCAATAGCTCCCCGCTATCTTTCTTGTGGAAACAAAAAGCAGAGCGCACCTTGCGGCTCCCACAAGGGCAATCACAAAACAGGACAGGATGCCTGCCGCCACGGGCAGATATTCCGCCGATTCCATACCGACTCCTGCTTTATTCACCAGTGCCTCTATCATTTCATTTCCGATATAGATCAGGCTGTACCCCGTCCAGAATGACAGTTCCCGCAGGGATATGAACTGGACAGCCAGAAATATCTTTAACAGTACATTTCCCTGATACCAGCATACGCAGAAAACAAATAAAGTGCAGAATGTAAAAAGCAGTTCCATGATTAACGATACGCTGTCCGTATCTGAAAACAGCCCCTCACTGAATGCCCT
>JAETNT010000111.1 GCA_021772025.1 Enterocloster bolteae
GCGGCGATTTCTTCCTCCGTCATTCCCAAATCCAGAAGTCTGGCCAGTTCCCCTTCCGACATGACCCATCCCACCGTCACCCAATTGCAGCGTATTCCATAAGGGGCATAGTGATGGGCAATATGTTCGGTCAGAGTATGAAGCCCTCCTTTCGATACGCCATAGGCGCTCAACCCGCTGCCCCCCGTCTGCCAATGGGTGGAGCCAATATTTACGATGGAGCCATAACCCTGTTCCTTCATATAGGATACTGCCTGCTGTGTGCAGAAATACGCGCCTTTTATATTGGTATCCATAACCCGGTCATACATTTCTTCCGTTACCTCTTCAAACGGGATGCATGGGAAAATCCCCGCATCATTTACCAATCCGTCGATTTTCCCATATTTTTTCACCGTCTTATCAATCAATGCCCGGCAATCCTCTACCTTCTGTACATCCGCAGCAATGAAACAGCAGTCCGCCCCTTTCTTCTTCAATTCGCTTTCCAGCAAAGCGCCCATTTCCCCGTTTCTCCCCGCAAGCACTACGCTGGCTCCTTCCTTTGCCAGCATACGGGCAATCCCTTTCCCAATACCGCTTGTAGCGCCGGTTATAGCAATTACCTTTTTCTCCAATCCCATATTTATGACAATGCTCCTTTCAAAGCCCGGAAACTTCATTGCGTTATGCAGACCTTTTTTATCCCTAATGCCCCTATGGTTCTTGCCTTCCCTTTCTCTGCTCCCAGCCTTCCTCGAACATCCACAGGAAATTCTTATCCCCATAGGGATGCTTCGCCGCTTCTTCCTCGCATAGCGTTACACCCATGCCCGGTGCGTCCGTCGGCTTTATATACCCTTTCTCCACTTCCGGGAAGCCGGAAAGCACCTGCCTGGTCCAGGATACGGAAGAATCGTCAAAACATTCCTGAATCAGCAGATTGGGCTGGGTAATCCCTATATGTACATTAGCCGCCGTACAATATGGGCTCTGGGCATTATGGGGCGCCACATAGGCGTCAAATCCCCTGGCAATGGCAAAGCAGTCCAACAGCCCCAGCACCCCTCCTATCTCCAATATTTCCGGATTAATCAAGTCCACCGCATCCATAGAAAGCAGTCTGGCCAATTCCCTCGGATTTCCGCTTCTTTCACCCGCAATCACAGGCACTGGGATTCTCCTTGCCGCCTCCGATACTTTTTCCAGATTATCGGAAAGCACCGGTGTCTCAAACCAGAAAGGATGATACTCCTCCAACATCTTCCCAAGCCGTATAGCCTGGGATAAGCTGAAACGGTCATGGGCTTCTATCATCAAATCCACCTCATCGCCCACCGCTTCTCTCACTGCCTTCACGATTGCCTCCGATTTCTTTTCCTCTTCCCTGCTCATAAATTTATAGGCTTTCCCAAAAGGGTCGAACTTTAAGGCGGTATAGCCTTTTTCCACCATTTCTTTTGCCTTTTCGGCAAACATTTCCGGTACTCTCGGCCCTTGATACCAACCGTTGGCATAAACGCGTATGGATTCCCTTACTTTGCCTCCCAGCAATTGATACAATGGCTTGCCGCACATTTTTCCAACAATATCCCAGCAGGCCATCTCGATTCCTGACAGCGCGTTTCCTCCTCTTGCCAGAAATAAGGTTTTCCTCGTGAACTCCAAAATTCCCTGAATATCTGCAGGGTTTCGGCCGATTAAACGGCTCCGCAGTTCCTCCACCGCACTCCGGTTAGGGGCGGTCATCAGCCCTCCGGTGCACTCCCCCAGACCTTCCAGTCCTTCGTCCGTCATCACTTTTACAAAAATCCAGTTTTTCCATGGGTTGCCCACCACAATTACTTTAATATCCGATATCTTCAAGATTTTCTCCTATTCCAGTTCCGCAAGTGCCCTCCCAATACCTATTTTTTTTTTCATATGCATAAAATTCCCGGCTGCTTACGCATCCGTAAATTTTATGAGGTATTGTCCGGGTATCTGCTGTTTTATTTATTCCAGTTGTTCCAGCCCCGCAAGTGCCCTACCAATACCTAAATTTCAAAGTAAGGTTCCAGGCCTTTTAAAATCCGCTTCATTTCTTCTCTGTCCACATCGTCCAGGGAGTGTCCTCCGGGTACTCTGATAGAATCATTTTCAATAATGCCCCTGTGCTTTAACACTGCTTTGTAAAAGCGGTATCCATACATATATTCCATATTCATCAGAGGAACCGCTTTTTCATAAAGGGCAATCGCTTCTTCCCAGTTTCCCTCATCCAGAAGATTCCATATTTTCGCATCGATATCCACAATATCGCAGGCCGGCATATTTCCGCATGCCCCTCTTTTATATTCATCAATCAGGTAACGCCCTGCTTTTCCTCCCATTGTGCCCAGATACTTTCCTTCCGGCAGTTCTTCAGCCAGCTGGGATATTTTTGACAGCACATGGCTGGAATACTGGGTTTCCTCCTTTACATAACGGACATATTCCGTCTCTTTGATAATCCTTACACACAATTCAGGAGACATGGGGGTGCCCACCGGCGGGATATAATTTTGGATAAAAACGGGCAGCTGGGCAGCATCCCCGATTCTCCGGTAAAAATCCACAATCTCATCGTCGGTTGCCCTGGCGCTGTAAGGAGGCATGGCAATTATCCCGTCCGCCCCTACTTCTCTGGCAAAAGCCGCAAATTCTACCGCCTGATGGGCAGACTGGGCGGTAATTCCGGCAATTACAGGAATCCTCCCCCCATTCTCTTCCACCGTCCAGCGAATCATATTTTTTCGTTCCTCATCGCTAAGCACGATGAATTCACTGGCGTTCACCGGCACTACAATCCCGTGGCTGCCTCCCCGCACGCAGAAGTCTGTCTGCCTCCTGATGCCCGCCTCGTCCAAATCCAGATTCTCCTTATAGGACGCGGTTAAAATCCCAAAAATCCCTCGAAAATTCTTCATATACCTGTTCCTGCCTCTCTCTTTGTTTATTCCTTTACCGCCCCTACCGCCACGGAATCCATAAATAAATCCTGCAGCAGGACAAATAAGATAATCAACGGTACAATTACAATCGTACATCCTGTCAATATCAGCTCCCTGGGGATATTCCACACCACATCCTTTTCATTCAAAGTGGGAAGCACAGTCATAATCGGCTGATAAATCTGCTTTTGCACCGCCACCTTCGGCCATAAATAATCATTAAATTTAGCTAATGCCACCAACACAGTGGTCGCTCCCACCACCGGCTTGCAAATAGGTATCATAATCCGGTAATAAATTTTCAGATGCCCTGCCCCGTCAATCCGGGCCGCCTCCACCAGGGAATCAGGAATCCCTTCCATATATTGCCGTATCATGAACATGGCGAACACATTTGCAGTGAACGGAATTATCTGAATTTTATAAGTATTCAGCCATCCTATTTTGCTGAACATAATATATAAAGGCGTAACGCTAAGTTCAAAAGGCACCATCATTGTCGCCAAAAGCAGCGTAAATAAGATTCCCTTTCCTTTAAATTCATATTTGGCAAAGGCGAACGCCGCCATTGTTCCAAACAGAATTACCAGCAGCGTATGGGCTGCCGTAATAAAAATGGAATTAAAATAAGTACGCACGATAATCCCGCTGTTAAAAGCCAACAGCCTGCGGTAATTGTCCAGCGTCCATTCCGTAGGCAGCCCATATGAATTTGTTGCCAGGTCAGGGGCAAATTTAAAAGAACCCACCAGCATAATATAAACCGGGAAGAGGGAAAAGGCGCACATCACCAGCAAAAACAGATAAACGGGCACTGCCTTTATCTTCTTTTTCTTCATCCGTTTTTCCCTCCCCTCTCCTTTTTCTCCTGAAATGCCCCCAGAATGAACAGGGAAATTATAAAAATAATTACAAAAATTATCCATCCATAGGCACAGGCCATCCCGAAGTTCCCCGAATTCAGGTTAAACATCAGAAGGTTAATCACCCCTTCCGCCACTTCCCTGGCCACGCTCCCTGCATCCCTGGCAGTCAGCACCGCCGCTTCGGTGTACATCCTCAAGCTGGAAATCGCATCCATAATAAATGCGAACTTAAAAGTCTGTTTCATCAGCGGGAGAATCACCAGGCGCATGGACTGGAACCCGTTTGCCCCGTCTATTTTGGAAGCCTCTATTACCTCCTGGGAAATAGCGGTCATGCCGGACAAGTACACAACCATAAACCATCCTGCCCCACGCCAAATCAACAGAAGGAGCACTACCCATTTCGATGTGGCCGCATTTTCAATCCATGCCACATCCGTTCCAAACATCTGATTCACTACCCCTGTCTGTGTGGCAAAAATAATCATAAACACAAGGGCACAGGCTGTTGTGGCGCATACCTGGGGCAAGAATAAAATAGGCTTTATCACCTTCGATAAGGAATTGCCCAGCATAACCTTTGTCCGCAGGCAATAAGCCATCAGGAAACTGATTACCGTTACCGGTATGAATTTTACCAGCCAGTAAAAAAATGTTCTTCCCAGGGCGCTGTGAAAGCGCCCATAGGTAAGTATATTTTTGTAGTTGCTCACTCCTATCCATTTTGCCTCGCCATAGCCCGGATACTTCGTAAAACTTAAGTAAAACGAATATACCGACGGTACGATAAAAAATAGCAGGAATGAAATTAAAAATGGTGCAATGAATAAATATGGTACTAATTTGTCTTTTTTTGTTTTTCCTCTCAAACCATCACCTTAATTTCCACTTTATATTTTTGGCTTTTCTCTTACTGTTTTCCTGTATTATGCATTCTCCGGATGCGCGCTTTCCTAATTTCCGGTTCTCAGCGCCTGGCATCCTTTTCCCATATTTACTCCAGCGCATTCCCAATCTGGTTCTTCATATCATCGTTCATGCCTTTTAACGTTTCATCCAAATCGGCCTGCCCCGAAAAATATTTTGCCAGCCATCCGTTGAATATGGTCATTTCCGCTACGGCATTGGGCGAATAGTTGAAAATGGAAAATGTATTCTCATCATAGCTTTCGCTTTCCACTGTCCAGTAATCATTGCAAAGATAACTGTTTGGCTCCTCCGCAATCATATCGAATTCTTTCTGGGTAATCGGCGTCCTGTCCGCATTCTTAAAAGCTGCCATAGAGCCTTCGCTTTCCAATCGGTACATTTTCACATATTCTTTTGCCGCTTCCTTCTGCTCCGAGAAAACAGGAATTACTAAAACAGAGCCTCCTGCCTCCGAGCCTTTCCTGATTTCATCCGGCCATGGACATGCGGCCCATTTTCCCGCATCATCAGGCGCATACCCGGGAATAAACAGTTTAAACCAGCTGCCCGTAAACTCCCCAATCAGGCTTCCGTTTGCTAATGCAGCTTCCCAGTCAGGCGTAAAATCACCGGAGCCAAAGCAAATCCCGGAATCGAATATTTTCTTCAACGTTTCCAGCGTCTGGCGCAGCCCCGGGTCCGTATCGCAGATATACTCCCCGTTCTCATCGCTGAACCGGGCATCATATACGCACATCATCATATAGGCATCGTATCCGCTGAAGCCTTCCTCTTTGCTGCAATTGTGGATATAGGCATCGGGATATTTCTCCTGGATAGTGGCCGATGCAGCAATGACATCATCCACTGTTTTCCATTGGGTCGGATCCACACCGCACTCGTCAAAAATGTCTTTCCTATAATAAAACAGCTTACTGTTCACCTGATTGGCCACCGCTACCGTCTGCCCCTTATACTGGGATAAAGCTTTCGCCGCAAAAGTCAGGTTGTCCTCCGTTCCTTCATAAATATCGCTTAAATCTTCCAGCGCACCCGCTTCCGCAAATTCAGGCACCTGTGTGTAATTTAGCTGAATTACATCCGCACATGGTTCTCCGCTGGCCAGGGCGAGACGAATTTTCTCCGCAACTTCATTATCCCCGGTTCCTCCCACAATCACCTCAATTTCATATTTATCAAAAAATTCCGGATAGGTCTCTTGCAGCGATGCAGAAATCTGCTCATACAAACCGGCATCCCCCCAAATCATATAGCGGATTACTTCCTTGCCGCTGGCCGTATCCCCGGAAGATGCATCCGCTTCTCCGGTTTCTTCCTGATTTCCTCCCTGGGCATCCCCCTGGCTTTCCTCCTGTCCTGCTGCCCCGCTTCCTCCGGAACCGCCGCATCCCGTTAAAATCCCACTGGTCAGCATAGCTGCCGCAAGCAATACCGATAATAATCTTCTTTTCATTCCAACACCTTTGTCCTTTCTGTAATCCATGGATTACCTACATGATTTCCTCCCATTTGTTGTTCTTATTTACGAATTTATACTTTATTACGAACTTTTAATCCAAATATAACTGACTTTGACAAAAATGTCAATTATTTTTTCAAATATTAAGATTATTAGGTTGTTTTTTACAAATATCAACCCTTATTTATGTGAATTATTCCGAAAAAGGAGAAGATGAATATTAGAACATAACTCTTTCACATAATAAAAAAGAATGCTGCGCATTCTTTCCTGGCGACTTACAACGCTGTAGCGCAATTCCCTATTATATAAAATAAAAAAGTGTCTTCGCCATTTTATGCCCATCTAATGATGGACGGAAAAATGTGAAATTAACAGGAAAATTTGCAGGAAAAATGTGCAAATATGATTTGAAATGGAAGGAATTTTGTGATACCCTACTAATAAGGAGGAGCAGATATGAACCGGCTGAATAGAAAAATAGACTACAAACTCATACAGTGGAAAAAGCAGACAGATAAAAATCCGCTCATTGTAAAAGGGGCGCGGCAAATTGGAAAAACAGAGGCTATTCGTCATTTTGCCGCACAGAATTACCAGTCAGTTGTGGAAATTAATTTTGCACTGCAAAAACAGTATAAGGATATTTTTGATGAAGGGTTTGAAGTAGACACCATTTTAAAAAATATTTCTTTAAAAAATCCATCGTTTGAATTTCCAGCTAACGAGACGTTAATTTTTTTTGACTAAATGCAGGACT
>JAETNT010000023.1 GCA_021772025.1 Enterocloster bolteae
TATCCTATAAAGCATCAAAAAAGCAGGCTAACGAATTTTTTATCCATCATCCTGCTCATAAATCCAACTACCAAATTAATTTTTTACTTCCTCATTCACTTCTCAAATAATTCCCATCACCCCTCCAATCCAATAAACAATCCCCAGTACCCAGCTGGCCAGCGTTCCAAACAGTATCACCGGCCCCGCAATGGTAAATATCTTGACGCCGATTCCAAATACCTGTCCCTCTGTTTTAAACTCAATAGCCGGCGCCACTACAGAATTGGCAAATCCGGTAATAGGCACCAGGGCGCCGGCGCCGCCGTGCTTGACAATTTTTGGATAGATGTTTAGGCCGGTAAGAACTACGCTGGCGCCAATCAGGCATAAAAGAGTCCACGCTGCTGCGGCTTCTTTCTCCAATCCTCCTGATAAAAACAGATTGGTAAGTCCCTGGCCTATGGTACAGATGATTCCTCCTGTCACAAAAGCCTTGGCCATATCCAAAGGCAGAGAATTGGTTGGGGTCACCTCTTTCACATAAGCATCATATGCCTTTTTATTTATTTCCATTTTCCAGTCCTCCTAGTCTGTTGATTAACTGATTCTGTCCCCCATTCCCCTCAGGAAATAAAGGAAAGCGCCGGTCATTTTTCCCAATGCAATGGATAAAATCAGGTATTGAAAGCCTACTGCCAGATGGATTCTCCTGGAGATTACCGGAAGAGCCTGCAAGGTTTCCGCTAAAGACATTACCAGACAGCCTACAAAAATTCCTACAGAAAGTCCTATTATTCCCGTCGCTGCCCCTCCTGCCAGGCTTCCGGCATAAGGACCGAAAAGGGCGGCTGTCCCTTTCGCAATAGGGATGGGAAACTCATATAGATCCATTACATTCCCCAAGGTTCCCCCTAAAATAATCACGGTTTCATAAAGAAGAATATGATCCCAAGTCCTGGTTTTTCCGATAAGCCTTGGAAATACGCCGATAATTGCTAAAAACGCAAATACTCCTGCCGCTATAATACCTCCTGATGCCAGCCCCATTACTGCCAGAAAAAGCGTCTTAATGAACATCAATATCCTGCTCCTTTCTCTCTGCGTTCTGGATCAGGGTTTTGCTGATGTTGTCTTCGTAAGTACGCATCTCGACTTCCAGAGGCGTGGGGTCCGTGTTCAGCTTCCACTTTGAAAAATGATTGAAAAATACCAGGATCCCCAAAGCCAGGCCAACGGAATAAGATCCTTCTAAAACGGTAAAGCCTGACGCCTCCTTGCCCATAATCAAAAGGTAAATCTCTCCAAATACGGAAGAGACACTGACATCATTGTTAAAGGTCATAATGGCAAAAGCTGCCCCGCAGAAGCAGATAATGCATACAAAGATAGTTTTTGCCCACTGCCAGGTCAGACTGGGCTTTTTAGGGGGCTGGTAGTCAATAATAAAATCTGTCTCCCCCACATTGTTAATCTGCAGGCTGCTGTCCAGCTTTTGAAGTTTTTCCAGCACCGGCATGACGCTTTCAATATAGCGCTTTGGGGCATCCTTGGGGATTTTTTTAATTTTCAGGCTGCTGCATTTATTCTGCAGGGCCGGATTGTCGCAGTAAATATCCGCTACGTCTTTAAGCAGAACATCTTTGTGATGAACCTCGGTAATTTGACGGATATTCAGGTAAAGAGTCGGGGCCGCGCTCATAAAATCCGCCCTCCTGGCATGGACTGAAATACCAATGTTCCCTGGGGAAACGCCTGATCCGGAAGCTGGAACATGCAATACCAAACCGCCGCTCCAATAAGTCCGATGCATAGAATGAATACCAGAATTCCCAATACATATTTAACCGCATCCATTTGGGTCACATCCTTTCCTCTGATGTTGGTATAGATAGGATTTCCCAAAAAGGTAATTTTATGTATGGAATCCTAAAGGCGCTCCCGCATTTTTTTTAAAATTCTTTTTTCCAGCCGGGATACCTGCACCTGGGAGATGTTCAAGACCTTGGCGATTTCTGTCTGAGTCTGGCTATAATAATACCGGCGGAGAATAATATCCTTCTCCTGTCCGTTAAGACCGTCCAACAGCTTTTCTAGTATCATCCTGTCTAGTACCTTCTCCTGAGCGTCATTTTCCTCCTCCAGCTTGTCCAGGAGGCAGGCGCTGTTCTCTCCCAAATCTCCTACTGGCCGGTATAAAGATTCTATTTCCGCCCCAGCCTCTAAAGATGCCGCAACCTCCTCTCTGCTAATCTGAAGTTTCCCGGCAATTTCATCCAGAGTGGGTTCTCTCCCTAAGCTGTAGGTCATATCTTCTCTGGCGGCCTGAATTCTTGCACTCATCTCCTTTAAAGACCGGCTCACCTTAATCATCCCGTCATCCCTCAAAAACCGTTTAATTTCCCCTGTTATCATGGGAACCGCATAAGTGGAGAACCGTACCTCAAAGGCAGGATCAAATTTGTCGATAGCCTTTATAAGCCCAATACTTCCGATTTGAAATAGATCTTCCAGCTCATGTCCCCTGCCGGAAAACCGGCGCACAATGCTCCAGATTAATCCTACGTTTTCCATAACCAGTCTGTCTCTGGCCTCTTTATCCCCTGCGTGAGCTTCCCGGATTAATCTCATTGTCTCATCCATGTTTTCACCCGCCTATGCGCTTCTTCATGGTCACCTTGGTTCCCTGCCCCGGTTCTGTCTCCACCTCTACCTGATCCATAAAAGCCTCCATAAAAGAAAAACCCATACCGGATCGTTCTCCCGTAGTGTCCGTAGTGTACATAGGCTCCATAGCCTTTTTCAGATTGGAAATTCCTATTCCCTCATCTTTCACAGAAAGAGTTAACAGGTTCTCCTTAATCTCTGCTTCTATGTAAATAATTCCTGAGCCTCCCTGATAGCCATGAATAATAGCATTGGTTACCGCCTCGGAAACCGCGGTCTTTACATCGTCTATTTCTTCCAGGGTGGGATTCATACGGCTCATAAAAACTGCTGCCATAACCCGGGCAAACTCCTCGTTTCGAGACAGACTGTCTATTTGCATTTTTACCCTTTCTACATCTTTTCTCTCTTCCATATATTCCCCTCTTTCTAGCCGACCAAAGCGGCCTCTTTACTCTTGTAGCTTGGAACCAGCTTGGCAATTCCCGCTGCCGTAAGGATCCGATGAACCTGAGGCCCTGCGCCGTAAAGGCCTACCCGGCCGCCGCTTCTCTCCATCTGTTTATATCGGTTCAGTAAAATTCCGATCCCTGAAGAATCCATAAACTCGGTTTTAGAAAAATCAAAGATAATCCGGTTGATATAATTCTCCGCCAACAGCAGATCCGTTTCATATCTTAAGTTCCGACAATTGTGATGATCCAACTCCTTCGGAAGATGGATAATCAAGCTTTGTTCCTTTGCTTCATAAATAAATGACAGATCCATATTCATAAAATCTCCTTCCTTATTGTTCCACCATTTCGACAAAAATATACATAAAAGCAAAAAAGACACTGCGAAAAAGTCTTCTTTCGTAGTGTCTTTCTATTTATTTAAGGTTGTTCCCCGTTATTCACAGGAACCGTCTCAGGCTCTGTCTCTCCGCCTTGAGCTTCCACGGCTCCTGAACTCGGTGCCTCTCCTCCTGTCTCGGCCGGAGGCGCCTGGCTCTCTTCCCCTGGCGCTCTTTCTGTCTCTCTTGCGCTTTCTCTCTGTCCAGTTCTTTCCGTTTGTTCTCTTTCTCCCGGCTCCGTCTCGCCTGCCTCAGTCGCCCTCTCTGTTTCCGGCTCCGTCTCTTGGCCTTCCTCTCCGGGGTCTTCCGGCATTGCCACAACAGGAAGCCCCATTTGAGCCATTGCGCTGGTAGCCTGGGAAGCTTGAGGACTGTTAGGAAAACTGGTAATAATCTTACCAAAATATTCTCTGGCCTTATCCGTATCTTCCTGGTTCTGATACAACCGTCCCAGCAGATAGATGACAGAAGGGTTGTCCGGTTTAATCTCTAAGCTTTTCTGATAATATGCCAAGGCTTCTTCCTCCTGTCCGGAATTCCAGGCAGAAGTTCCCAAATCCTCCAGGGTCTGATAGCCTCTGTTCTGCATATCTTCGGTTACTGTCTCTGCAATTTCCAGAACGCTTTCATCGGTAATCAGGGAGGTATCCAAATTCACATACAGCTTAGCAACAGATACAATATCGTCGTTCTGGTATGCCTGAAGAATCCCGATTATAGTCTGGTATTGAGCCACAACAAGATTTGTGTCCCCCTCAATGGTAGAAAGCTTTGCCTCCATCTCTCCGGCCCGGGCCTGCAGCTCATCATAAGAACTCTGAAGAATATCCATTTCCTGGTTTTTCTGATTCAGCTTCTGGCTGTAGGCAATAATCTCCTGATTATGATCATTGCTTAAGGCCCGCATACTGGGAGGCATAATAAGAAAATAGGTTACCAGTCCTCCCAACACCAGTCCTGCCAGAATATTTAAAATACTCTGCCAGCCGGTATTTTCCTTATAGGTAGGAGGCATTATCACATCATCGTCCTGCATCTGGTGATGGGAAAATGCGTTTTTCAGTTTACGTTTTTCCACCTCCGCCTTACCGGTATTTTTCTTTACAATAGACATATACCATTGGGCCTTAGGATTGTTTTTATCAATCTGTAAAACCCGGTATAGAGAACGCCCTGCCTTGGGAAAATCCTCATGGTACATATAGAGTACCGCCAAAAGCAGGTGGGCTTTAATAAAATTGGGATTATCCTCCACCACTCTGGTAAGCTGCAAAATTGCCAGATCATCGCTGTCATGCTGGGCATACCAGAGAGCCTGATTATACTTTTTTACATTCTGATCCACAACCTCCAGACGGCCAGGTTTTCTCTGAATCTCATCCAGATAGTGATCCGCCGGGTTATCCGTCGGGTGCAGGTTGGTACTGATAACCCACTGAACCAAAGCATCTGATACTTCCCCCATTTCGTAATAAATAAGACCCAGAAGGTTTCTGGCATCCATCTGATATTTATCAAAATGAAGGCTTTTTTTCAGGGATTCTACGGCTCCTGAAAGATCCCTGATATTGGCTTTTTCCAGTCCCAGATTGTAAAAACTGTTGGCAATCTGGCGGTTTCGATTTACATAGTCCATACCGTTTATTCCCTGACTTCCTTAATCATTTCCATCATAATGTCTGTCATATCGGTTAAATCGCTTTTGACAATAGCATCCGCAATTTCCTCTACATCCAGACTGGGCTTAAAACGGCTGATTTCCTCCTCAAAATTAATTCCTGATTCTCCCATATTTTTTCTCCTTTGGTACTGCCAAAATGGGTAGTCCTATTACGAATAGCATTATATAAAAGATCCGTTTCCTATGCAACTATATTTTTTCGGGGCCTTTCGGCCAAATCCGGCAATTTTTTCCTCCTCTGTCAGGAGCCTGAACTGGGGATATAAGGAATCAGCGCTCCCGCCACACTGCTGATAGGCATGGTCTGAAGCCAGATATGGCCCGGTCCGGTAATAACCGTGTTAAATAGTCCTTCTCCGCCAAACAGTACATTTTTTACGCCTGAAATCATCTGGATATCCATCTGGCAGCTGGCTGTCATAGCGGCCAGGTGTCCGCTGTCAATTACCATCTGCTGGCCTGAACCAAGCTCATATTCCACCACATGACCGTCAAATTCGGCAAAGGCTATGCCCTTTCCTGACAGTTTCTGGAGAATAAATCCCTCCCCGCCAAACAAGCCGGAGGCAAGCTTTTTGTGGAAATGAACAGACAAGTTCACTCCGGATTCCGCCGCCAGAAATCCGCTTTTCTGCAAAATCATCTCCTGCCCCGGGCTAATCTCAAATGCTTTTACGGATCCTGGAAAGCTGGAGGCAAAACTGATGAGTCCCGGACCTCCCTGGGCTGTGTAGATATTTTGAAACAGCCCCTCTCCGGAAAACATACGGCCGAATACCTTGCCGATTCCTCCGTTACTGCTGGTCTCCATCTTCATATTCGGAGACATCCAGGCCATTGACCCCCGCTCTGTAATCATACTCTCCCCCGTCTCCAGTTGGCAGATTACCACCGGCAGGGTTTCTCCTTCTATTGTGTAACGCATACTTAATACCTCCTGTTAGCTGATAATTTTATTATAGGGATAAAACAGCTGAAAGGCAAGAATTTTCTTATTCTTTATGTCCTCAGTCCAAAGTTGGTATTATAGAACGTTCAGGGCTTTTACCGGCTTTTGAAATATGGTACAATTAAGAACATCGGACAAAGTAATCCCTGCAAATTTAAAATCAGGAGGTATCACAATATGAATCAGTCTCCAAATATCTGTCATAAGTCTTTTTCTCTCACCTCATTTCAAGACGGCTTAATTTTGGATGTGCTTACAGTCATGCCGGATTCCCCAAAAGCCCTTCTTCAGCTTGCCCATGGTATGTGCGAGCACAAAGAGCGCTATATTCCCTTTATGGAATATCTGGCCGGGCTGGGATTTGGATGCATCATCAGTGATCACCGGGGGCATGGAAAAAGTGTAAAGACCATGGAAGATTTAGGATATTTTTATGAAAACGGCGGTCCCTCTCTGGTAAAGGATCTTCATCAGGTGACCCTTTTTATCCGGAGGCAGTATCCAAGGCTTCCCTTCTTCCTCTTTGGACATAGTATGGGCTCTCTGGCCGTCCGGGTATACCTAAAGCATTATGAAAAAGATCTAAGCGGCCTGATTGTCTGCGGCTCCCCCAGCAACAATCCTTTAGCGGGACCGGGCATGGTTTTAGTACGCCTTCTGGCAGACATCAGAGGGGACCGCTGCCGAAGCCGTCTGATTAACCGGATTTTTTCTGCCTCCTTTGAAAAACCTTTTCATGGGGAGGGAATGATCCATTCCTGGATTTCCAGTGATAAAGCTGTAGTAAAAGCCTATAACGCCAGCCCTTACTGTAATTTTACCTTTACCTTAAACGGTTATATGGCCCTTTTATGGCTTGTGAAAAGTACTTATGACAAAAAAGGATGGAAGGTGAAAAAGCCGCATCTTCCCATTCTGTTCCTTTCCGGAGGGGATGATCCCTGTATGATCTCAAAGGAAAAATTTGAAGAAGCCGTCACCCTTTTAAAGGATGCCGGCTACCAAAACGTAAGCTCCCGGATTTATCCCGGCCTGCGCCACGAAATTTTAAACGAGCCAATGCGGCAGGCCGTATATGAGGACGCCGCTGAATTTTTACTATCTGCCTTGCCCTCAAAAAATACGGTTTCTTAAAAATTGCATATAATGACTTCCTCCCCTATACGTTTGGAAGCGTCAGAATTGATCATCCTCTTTACGCTTACAACATCAATTTTATAACCTCTTTGGCCATACAGCTGGCGGATCAGCTCTGTATTGTGATTGGTAAGCATGCAATAACAACCTCTCTGAGTAAGCTCATGATACAGACCTGCCAGCCTCCTATGGCTTTCTATATCAAAGCCTTCCTTTGTGTAGGATTCAAAAGACTCCGGGTTTAAAGGGGCATAGGGACTGTCGATAAATACAAAATCACCAGGCCCTGCGTCCCTTAAAGCCTTTTCAAAATCACCATTAGTTATGACAATATTCTTTAAATACTCTGACACTGCCAGTATGGTTTCCGGGGAGCAGGAACTTCGCCTGCTGTTATTATAAGGCACATTAAATTCTCCCCTGGCATTTACCCGGTAAAGCCCGTTATAACAGTGCTTATTTAAAAATACCAAAAGAGCCGCCAGTTTCTCATCATATTCCCCGTCAGCCAGCTTGCGGTTGTATTCTCTCCTCATAGCATAATAATATGCTTTTCCATTCTCCCACATTTCTGCATCCAGCCTATTAATACAGTCCAAAAAAGCCTTTGGCCTGCTTTTGATTTGACGATAGGCGTTAATCAGAGAACGATTGATATCATTAATCCGGGCATCTTTCGGGAGGAGCTCAAAAACTACGGCTCCTCCTCCCACAAATGGCTCAAAATAGCGATTATAATGCTCCGGTATTCTCTCTTTTATCTGCGGTAATAGCTGTCTCTTTCCTCCGGCCCATTTCACAAAAGGCGCGGCCTGTGAATTGTTCATAATCACTTATTCCCTAATTGCTCCAGTCTTTCCTTCACCTGCTCCATCATCTGGGTATACTTTGCCAGCTTTGCCTTTTCCTCTTCGATCTTGGCGGCCGGAGCCTTGCTTATGAACTTTTCGTTGCTCAGCATTCCGGTTACGCGCGCCAGCTCTCCTGCCAGGCGCTTTTCTTCTTTCCCAAGGCGCTCTAATTCTTTTTCAATGTCAACCAGCTCTGCAAAAGGAATGTAGATGTTGGCGTGAGGAATTACTACCGAAACCGCATCCTCTCCGATACCAGCCTTGTCCTTCTGAATGGCAACCTCACTGGCGTAGCCTAAAGTGGCGAAGAATACTTTGCTTCGGCTGAAAATTTTTGCTGTCTTTTCATCTTCCGTCACTACAAATACCTTAGCCTTTTTACTAGGCGGAACGTTCATGGAAGTGCGGACATTCCGGATCGCGCGAACCGCCTCTTTTATGGTCTCCACTGCGGTTTCTTCTGCCTCAAAACTCCATTCTCCTTTGTACACCGGCCACTGGGAAACCATGATGGAATCCTCTTCTTCCTGAAGGTTACAGAAAATTTCCTCTGTGATAAAAGGCATGTAGGGGTGAAGAAGTTTTAAGGACTGTAACAATACGGTCTTTAATGTCCAGATAGCAGCAGCCTTGGTAGTATCCTCATCATTCCACAGACGGGGCTTTACCATCTCGATGTACCAGTCACAGAATTCTTCCCAAATAAAGTCATAGACTTTCTGAAGAGCGATTCCCAGCTCGTATTTGTCCATATTATCTGTTACGTCCCGGGTCAGGGTGTTTACCTTGGAAAGAATCCACTTGTCCGTCATAGTCAGTTCTTTAAGGGATGCCCCGGCATCGGGGGCCTTTTCGATATTCATCATAATAAAGCGGGAAGCGTTCCATACCTTATTGGCAAAATTGCGGCTTGCCTCCACTCTCTCCCAGTAGAACCTCATGTCATTTCCGGGGGCATTGCCCGTCATCAAGGTCATACGCAGGGCATCTGCGCCATATTTGTCGATTACCTCCAGGGGATCGATGCCGTTTCCTAAAGACTTGCTCATTTTGCGTCCCTGTGAATCTCTCACCAGTCCATGAATCAGCACGGTGTGGAACGGCTCTTTTCCGGTCTGCTCAAGGCCGGAGAATACCATACGGATTACCCAGAAGAAAATAATATCATAACCGGTTACCAGCACGTCTGTCGGATAAAAATAATCCATTTCCTGGGTATTTTCAGGCCATCCCAGGGTAGAGAAGGGCCACAGTGCGGAAGAAAACCAGGTATCTAAAGTGTCTTCATCCTGTTTAAAACGGCTGCCGCCGCATTTTTTGCAGATGTGAGGCATCTCTTTTGCAACTATCATCTGGCCGCAGTCCTCACAGTAGTAGGCCGGAATCCGGTGTCCCCACCAAAGCTGTCTGGAAACGCACCAATCCCGGATTCCTTCCAGCCAATGGAGATAGGTCTTTCCGAAATTTTCCGGAACAAATTTTAAACGGCCGCTCTTTAATGCTTCAATAGCAGGCTTTGCCATCTCGTCCATCTTTACAAACCACTGAGGCTTCACCATAGGCTCTACGGTAGTGCCGCAGCGGTCATGGGTTCCTACATTGTGAGAGTGGGGAACCACCTTTACCAAAAGGCCCTGGGTCTTTAAGTCTTCCACCATGGCTTTTCTGGCCTCATAGCGATCCATACCAAAATATTTGCCGGGAGCGCTGATGGTGGCGTCGTCGTTCATAATGCAGATTTCCGGCAGACCGTGACGCTTTCCCACCTCAAAATCATTTGGATCGTGAGCCGGGGTAATCTTTACACATCCGGTACCGAATTCTTTGTCAACATAGGAATCGGCAATTACAGGGATTTCCCTGTCGGTTAAAGGAAGTTTTAACATCTTGCCGATTAAGTCTTGATACCTGCCGTCTTCCGGGTTTACCGCAACGGCAGTATCCCCAAGAAGGGTCTCCGGTCTGGTGGTGGCAATTTCTACGAAGCGGCCATCCTCTCCCGCGATAGGGTAATTAATATGCCAGAAAAAGCCGTCCTGCTCCTGGTGCTCAACCTCTGCGTCAGAAATAGAGGTCTGACAGACAGGACACCAGTTGATAATCCGGGATCCTTTATAAATATAGCCTTTTTCATATAATCGGGTAAATACCTCTAAAACTGCTTCAGAGCACCCCTGATCCATGGTAAAGCGCTCTCTGTCCCAGTCGGCGGAAGAGCCCAGTTTGTGAAGCTGCTTTACAATACGGCTGCCGTACTCGTCTTTCCACTCCCAGGCCTTTTCTAAAAATCCTTCCCGGCCCAGCTCCTGCTTGTCAATGCCCTGGCTCTTTAACTTCTCAATGACCTTTACCTCAGTCGCAATAGCGGCGTGATCCGTTCCGGGCTGCCACAATGCTTCATAGCCCTGCATCCTCTTATAGCGGATTAAAATATCCTGCATAGTATTGTCTAAGGCATGGCCCATGTGCAGCTGGCCGGTAATATTGGGCGGCGGCATTACAATGGTAAAAGGCTTTTTGCCCTCTCTTTTTCCTCTGGCGGCATCGGCGTGAAAGTATTTGTTATCCAGCCATTTCTGATACAGGCGTTCCTCAATATCCGCCGGATTATAAGTTTTTTCCAGTTCCTTCATATTTGCTCTCTCCTTCTCTGGTTTTCTGCTTCTGCAAAGTGGACGTGTTTATACCTGTTTATCGTCTCCTTCTGACTGCCATCTGATAATTATCCCACTGTTCTCCTTTGTAGGAAAAGGCTCCTTCCGTCAGTTTCTCTTCCTCAAAACCCGCCGCCTCATAGCATCTTTTTGCCCCTGGATTATTGGCAAAGACTCGAAGCCGGACCGTATCCACTTTTAAAATAGTAAACGCATAGTTTAAAGCTAAAGACATCATCTCTCTCCCTAAGCCTTTTCCCCTGGCAGAAGGATCCAAGACAATGAATCCGAAAAATAAGCTGTTTTCCTCATAGTCCGCCATCCGCATTAACAAGTGGCCTGCCACACGGCCAGTCTCATCAAGAACTGCCATAGGCCATCCCTTTTCGTCAGACTCCCATTTTCTGCAGTAATCTTCTATCTGCTGTCTGGTCAGCGGGTAGGAAAACAAGCCTGCGCTCCATTTCATAAACTGTTCTTCATTGTCAAACCACTGAATCAGGTATTCCCCGTCCCGTGGCTTAAAGGGACGTAACCGAAGCATAAGCATCCTCCTTTTCCTAGTCAAATGTGCGTACAAGCATGCCCACTTGGCTTGTTGCTCGCGGGAATAAATACAAAAAGCCCTTTACACACCAAGTATGCAAAGGGCGAAATCCGCGGTACCACCTTTATTCTGCCGTGTCTGGGATTTTACATTTCTCCCATGGAAAATCCGGCAATCTCATTGACCCAATAACGCCGGGTACGCGTGAACTCCTACCAGAAGGCTATAGTTGCAAGCCTGACCTCCTTATCAAAGTCCCGGTTCAGAAGCTACCTTCCATCACGCTTTCCTCAAACTGCCTTTCAGCCGGTGGGCAGTTCTCTCTGTTGAGAGCTTTTGATGTACTCCTCTTCCTCATTACCTTTCCCTATAATGGAATATTTATATATCATATTCAAATTTGTCAAATTTGTCAACCTAATTCTTCCACAATATTGTCACAATATTGAATAACAGGATTTTGAATGTTTATTTAAAAATCACCCTAGGGATGCCGCAGAATGAAACCAGAGCCTTTATTTCATTTTGCGGCATCCCCTGAATGACAAACTAATGAATCTGCTAACACCCCACTTTTTCTTTCCAGCTCTCTTCCTTAAAACCTACTAAAACCGTGTCTCCATTTACCAGAATGGGCCGTTTTACCAACATTCCATCTGTAGCTAAAAGGGCAATCTGTTCTTCCTCGCTCATGGCAGGCAGACGCTCTTTCAAGTTTAATTCCTTATACCTTAGCCCGCTGGTATTAAAAAACTTCTTAAGAGGCAGGCCGCTTAAGGATTGCCACTCAGCCAATTCTTCTGCCCCAGGATTCTCTTCCGCTATATGGCGCGCCTCATAAGAAATCCCCTGGGCATCCAGCCACTTTTTGGCCTTCTGACAGGTGGTGCACTTGGGATAATATACAAACAGCATTTCTCTCTCCCTTTTACAATGGTTTCCCATTTAAAATTTCCATGTAATCCTTATAATTTTCCTCCAAAAGCCTGGGAGTATCCAGGTTGTACGGACATTTGCTGCTGCACTGCCCGCAGTGAAGGCATTCTTCAATTTTTCTCATCTTCTCCTGAGATTCCGGGGTCAGCTGAGCCTCCACAGGAGCCCGGCGGATCATCAGGGACATACGGGCGCAGTTGTTAATCTCAATCCCTGCCGGACAAGGCATACAATAGCCGCAGCCCCGGCAGAAATTACCGGCAAGTTCTTTCCTGTCATGGTCAATAATGGCCTTGATTTCCTCTGTCATCACCGGAGGATTGTCCACATAGCTGATAAATTCGTTGAGCTCCCTCTCCCGCTGAACCCCCCAGATAGGAAGAACGTGGTCAAACTGATCCAGATAAGCGTATGCGGCTGCAGAATTAGTGATAATACCGCCTGACAAGGCTTTCATGGCAATAAACCCCATATTCTTTTCCTTGCATTGCCGTACAATGGCCAGGTCCTTTTGGGAAGCCAGGTAGCAGAATGGAAACTGAAGCACCTCATAAAGGCCCGAATCAATGGCTTCCTTGGCCACTGCCAGTCGGTGATTGGTAATCCCTATGTGACGCACCTTTCCCTGAGCTTTTGCCTCTGTCATAGCTTCATAAAGCCCGGTACCGTCTCCCGGTTTCGGACAAAAGGCCGGATTATGGAACTGATAAATATCGATATAGTCTGTTTTTAGCAGGGAAAGGCTGGTCTCCAGATCCTTCCAGAAATCTTCCGCTGTCTTAGCCGCCGTCTTAGTGGCAATATAGATCTGATCCCGCACCGGATGCAGGGCTCGGCCGATTTTTTCCTCACTGTCTGTATAAGCCCTGGCAGTATCAAAAAAAGTAATCCCGCTGTCAAATGCTTTCTTTAATAACCTTTCGGCGTTCTCCATAGACACCCTCTGAACCGGCAGCGCTCCGAAACCGTTTTTGTTAACCGTAATATTTGTAGTTCCCAATGTTACCTGCGACATACTCTGTCCTTCCTTTCTTATATCATCCCCCGGTATTCCTGCTTCCACTGTTTTATGAGTTTCAGGGCCCCGGCGGTTCTCTTAATAGAATCCTTTTGGAACAAGCCTTCCAGCTTCAAAATACTGTCTGAGGCTTTCGCCCGCTCCCCGGCCTCAGAAATATCCTGCTCCCAGGCAGCTTTCTGATCGTCTGTTATCGGAGGCAGGTGAAAATGCCGGTTATGGCTTTCCTCCCCCATGCGGGTCAAATAATACATACGCTTTAAAATCTCCTGGCTCTGCCGGCACTGATATGCCTTCTCAAAAGCCATCCAGGCTTTAGAAAATTGAAACATTCTGGCATAAGTACATCCCAGGCGGCACCAGATGTTTTCTGTCAGCTCCTTATTTGCCGTTCCTCCTCCGGGAAGCTCTAAAACCTTTTCATAGATTGCCGCCGCCTTTCCATATTGCTTCCTGCCAAACATATAATCCCCCTTCTGTCTTATATATTCTGCCTGGGGAAGCTTCCGCAGGGCTGCGACCTTCTGACGGAATTTGGTCTGTTCCGCCGCCGGATAATAGCCGCATTCTGACAGGATAATAAAGAGAAGCTGATCCTTATCTTCCTTGCTGACAATCCACTTTTCCAGCTTTGACGCTAAAAATTCCATATCCAGCTCTGCCCGGATAAAGGCTATCAGATGCTCGTCCACAAACCCGTCCATTACCAGCAGAGGATTATGGTAAATCACATAGCACAGCTCCTGTGAGGACCAGATGCGGATTCCCAAAGGTTCAATATAGTACGGATTGTTTACCGGCTCCTGCCGGCACAGCATCAGACTCATAGCTTCACCTCCTGGCGCACCACGGCATCAGACGCCGGAAACAGCTCTCCAAAACCCAAATCCCGGATCACTACCGCCATAGTCGATTCGTCAAGAAATCCTATTTTCATCTGTATTCTGGTGGTTCGGGCCGGCCGATCCGGAAAGTCTTTTAGAGGAATCGTTACCTTTCTTTTTTTCTTTGGATCCAGGGGAGTGATAGTAAACTCTACTGTCTTGCTGTCATCCAATATAAAATCCATAGAAGTCCTGCATTCATACCAGTTTTCCCCGGCTCCCGCAATGATAAGCTGATTTTTTCTGTCTTTATAGACAATTTCCATGGAGATCGTAGATTTTAACCGCCCTTCGCAGATACAGGTAAAGGAACTCCCCTCTTTCTTTTCAAAGTAGTCTGCCCCCCGGAAAGCAGCGCCTTTAGAAAACAGGGCCGTCTCCACATAGACCTTTTTTCTGTGGCAGATAAGCTTCATAAATTCCGGAGACCAGTCTTGTTTTTCGAAACCTTTTCCCGACAAAATAATAGTGGAAAATAATTTGCGGCCCAAAAGGCGTTCCCCGCAGGAGCAAAGAATTTTGTCTGCAAGCTTAGCTCCCGACGGCGTTCCTAAAATATCCAGGTTAAAGCTTTCTTCCAGAGCAAAGCTTTCCGCCACCACCATCATCTTCTGAAGCCCTCTCTGAACCTTCAGCTCATAGTAGCAAAGCTTGTCCGGGGATAAGTCAAAAAGTCCTACCTGATTGCGCCAAATTTCTTTTTTCTGGTTTAATATGTAGTAGACAAAGCTTTCCTCATGGCTGATAATATGGACCTTTTCCCTAGGAATTCCCAGATAATCCCCGCAGTAAAGAAAGTTGTCCATCACCTTTCCTATTATTGACGGAATGGTAATCACCAGCTGACTGATTTCTTCCTCTTTAAACTCTTTCTTTGGAATCTTTAATACCTGATCCATAAAAAGTTCTAAAAGCCTTATGGCTTCGTATTTTACTCCGTCAATAGTGGCAGTGCCTTCTTTGGATACCAGGTTTAAAAGCTTATCCACCAAAATCCCGTCTCCTACCAGATTGCAGGCATAGGCTTCCTTTCCCACATACCACTCTTCTTCGCTTTTGCACCGGCAGATAATAGTGGGAAACGTCCACGTTTTTTCTTTTTCATAGCAGCTTAACTGGGTGTAGGCGTCACACATATCCAACCCGATTATCAGTCCCATAGCTCTCCTCTATCCTTACCTGAACTACGGCAGGGAGAACAGCTCCTCCACCGTGGCGTTCTTAATCAGGTATTCCTGCATTTTTTTCTTTAAAGCGGCTTCCTGGCCTTTTCCAAGGCAAAGTCCCATTTCATTTAAACAAGCGAACCGGCTGTCTTTTCCCTGATCATAAATCTCCTGGCACTTTTTTTTACCTTGAGCCGCCAAAACCGCTTTTCCGTTTTGGTATTCATAAATCCGGTATTCCAGAGTCTCTCCCTTAAAGAGCACCTTCTGCATCACAAAAATCCCCTGGTAAACCCGGCGCATCTCCTCACTGTGGAAATCCTCCTCATCCGGAAGCACCCGAACTCGTAAGATTACTCTGGAGTCTTTATCTCCTTTATATTGGATCATCACCTTATCCATAATATCCTCCGGAATCTTTGCAAACCGGCTCAGACGTTTAAAATAGGGAAATACCAAATCTGACTCCAGCAGAAAATCCACAATCTCCTGGCACAGGCTTTTTTCTTCTGCGGTTAACTCCTTCTGTTCCGAATAATACTTGGTAAGGGACAGCAGGTAAATGGTTGGGATCCGGCTTCTGTCCGAAGTCCCTTTCACAAGTCCTTCTAAATATTGGAATACCTGGCTTTTCGTCTCTGTCTCGTCGAAAAAGCAGGCGGTACATTTTACTGTAAAATAAGCCTTTACAATACTGTCCATAGTCTTTTTCCGGGATACGTAAAAATCAAATACCGAATCCATTTTGTCCTGATTTCCGGAAAACAGCATCTGTGCCAGGAGGCGTTCCTCCATGTCATGAGTATCCACCTTCTGCTCAATCCCCTGTACCAGAATCTGATACATTTCTCCCGACAGGCCGTTGTAGTATTGGCACAGATAGTCCAAAATTACCGTGTCTGCCTTTCCCTCATCAAAAACCTGCAAAGCCAGCCAGAAAAGAAATCTGTCTTCGTCAAACAGCTTCTGTAAAATCATCTTGCTGCAAAGCTTTAACCGACAGCTTAAGCTGATCTCCAGAATCCCGTACTTTTCCATCATCTCATAAGCCTCCATGAGATAATTCTGACAGATCAGGGTTTCGCAGATGCCGTTTCGTTCTTCTCTGCTAATGTTATCCTTATCTATCATCAGCAGGTAGCTCAAATCCACACCGCCCTTTTCTTCTTCAGCCGCCTTTTTCTGATAATAGGCAATAGTCTGGGAAAGAAGCTGCTTCTGGTACAGAGGGCTAAGCTTCTGTTCCTTTAATACCCGCTCCAAAAGGGCCGCTTCCTCCTGATTCTGCGCTCCCTGCTCTACAATCTGACGGCAGGCTTTTAAACACAGCATAGGGTGCTCCGGATAAACTTGAAAACATTTTTCTTCCAGCTCCGGCTTATCTATAACGGGAGTTTTTAAATAATGGATATTTAAATAACGGTTGCCATAGCCATCCTGAAACAGGATAATCGTTTTGTGGGAAAACAGCGGCACGTAAGCCACTCCATCCTTTAAAAGAAAAATATCTTCATCAAGGGTCTCTTCATACCGGACAATCACATAGAGCATTTCCTGATTTTGGCAAAAAATCCGGTAGGATCTTAAAATAGACGGCAGAACCTTTGCCACAGGGGTATCAATAATATCTTTGTAAATCATTTTGTCATACAAAACCGCCAGCCTGTCGTCAATATTTACGGCAAACAGCTGATCCATGGCAAACTGTTCCATCTCCCTCTCATAAGCCTTATAAATGTCAGAAGAAGGACTTATGTAGGTTAAGATATTCTGATACAGCACAGCCCTGGTGCGGCTGTCCAGCTCCTGGGAATAGGAAAAATATAAAAGGACTTCTTTGGGAAGGGCATGGTCAAAATCCTCCGGAAGAGAATACAGGTAATATTCATAAAGCCTTGTCAGGTTTATCCGCTCTTTTAATGCCAATTCATACCAGACAAAGTCCTCCGCGCCCCGGCGCTCCCCTTTAATCCGCAGACAGCAAATAGCCTCTAAGATCTCCCGGATGGGATACTTTTTATAAAGTTTTACCAGAAGGCGGCTGTAAAGAGCATTGTAGTACCGGACTGAACCAGCTGCCCCGGCCGCCTTTTTTGCCAGATTTTCCCCTATCATTTCCCGTTCCGCTCCAAAGGACAAGGTCTGAAGCTCAAAAGGTGTCATCCCCCGAAGTAAATCCGGATGTTCTGACAACAGTTTACAGGCCTTTACATACAAAAAAGGGCTGCGAAGTCCCATAGAATACAGTTCAGCCATTCCCGACAGAATCATAGCCGGGTTTTCTTCCATCTCCGGCTCCAGCTTAAGCTGCAGAAAAAAGAGATATGGATGTCCATGACTTTCTGACAGGTACTTTCTCACCAGCCTTATCAGGGAATCTTTCTGACTCTGATTTGGTTCTAATTCCAAAGTAAGGTATTGAAACAGACAGTAATTTTCCAATTCTCCAAGGCGTTTTTCCAGAATTGGCTCTCTCACCTCTTTAAGCAGATGTGACGCTTGTTCTCTTTCTTCCATCAGAATACAACACTCAGCCGTCAAAAGGACAGCCTGCTGGTTTTGAGGATTAATTCCCCTTAACGTATCCAATTGGCTTTTCAGCCGTTTCAGGATAATGGACTCTTCATATTGACCGCTCTCGTAATCCAGACGGAGAGAGAGATATCGGCCGTAAGCCTTTCTAAAATCTCTTTCCGTCCGTTCCAGATCATTAAGGCTCTCCATGCCTTCCACCTGAATCCGCACCGTCACCTCATCTCGCACGGTAGTAAATCGGATAATTCCTTCATTATTTCCCTTGTGAAGCTGCTTTGGCAAAATCCGGTATCCTACCTGACAGCTATCCCCGTCAAAATCTTCCTCTCCAATCCGGGTTCGCACCAGCTCTAGGAAACCTCCTTCTGCCGTAATCCTGATATCTACATATCCCCAAGTATTCTTTTTTATTTTTATCGTGTCCACCACTGCGGTTCCGGGAGTCCGGTAAGAGCGCTCCTGATCCCCGGCCCAAATCGTTACCGGATCCTTTACTCGCAGAGCTATCAAAAACTCTTCCAGAAGATTCTCACGGTTTCCATGTCCCTTCAGACCGTTGTAAACGGTCTGGGTATGCATATCCTGCATAAACGGCGCTTCCATAAAATCCGAATAGTCAAAAAGCTTTAGAGCCGTTATCCGTTCCTTTTTAGCCAAATTGGAAAAGTCCCTGGCACTCTTTAAATTTTTCAAAGTTTGGCCTAAATCTTTGGCCTGAACCTGAAACACAAATGGTATCTCTTTCTCCCCTCCGTTTGTTACAAGGAAAAAGCTGCCCCGAATTTGATCTCCCGTTTCCAGGCAGGCTGTATCAATCTCATATAAAATCCGGCTGCGTAGGCCGCCAAAGGCGTTTGTCAAAATCTTTACCCGGTAATGGCTGGAATAGGCCAAACCTTTAATACTATGCCCATTCTCACTGGTGAGCCCAATCTCGCCCCGGGTCACTGTTCCCGCAGGGATCTGCTCATCAATCGTTTCGGGGAAGATATTTATCTCCGGAACCTGGAAATCTACAATTCCCTTGGCCAGCCGGTTGATTCGTTCTCTCATTGTACCACCTCTAAACCGTATTTTAACACATTTCGACAAGATTTAAAAGACAAAAGCACCCAAAAGGGGCTGCCGCAAAACGAAAGCCTCTCTGTCTCGTTTTGCGACAGCCCTCTTATTACGAAGTATCCGGCAAAGCGCCACAGTGACGTGTTTTGTCGGATTATGCCTCAACGTCTTACCATTCTTCTGTAATTTTCACAGTAGCCTCCGGCCCGGCCCCTTCTGTCTTTGAAGCCGGTTCTGTCACAACCGGCTCAGGGACAATGTACTCTGCTTCCACCGGCTCTTTATAAGCCGGAACAGGCTCTATGACCCTGGTCTCCCCGGCCCGGCGCAGCTTAAGATGCAGATAAGTACGCAGCACTTTTACCGCCAGCACTACAATAAAAACCGGGAGTACAAACAACAGATAAAGCTTACACTTCAGCCTTTTTTTCTTTTTATCCATACGAACCAGCTCTTTGGTCAGCTCTCGTCTTATTCTCCCCGCATAGGACAACTTTTCTTGTCTGCTCATATCCCCTCCTGGCTATAAGGCCTTAACTGCTCATCAACGATTTCATAGCAAAAGCATAAATTTCCTGGCTCTTTTCCCTCCACTGGCTGCACATAGCCTCTGCCTGTTCTTTATCCGGCACCGACAAATTCAGCTCAATAAGCACGGTTTTTCCTTCCCGCACCTCACAATGGACAATATAGTCCTGACTGGTAGACTTGTAGTAGTCGGAAACTACCCCTACCTCATCCCGAAGCCGGAATTTGTTTTCTTTCAAATATTGGTCGATATCCTCTATAATAGCCGGCGAAATTTTCTTTCCAAAAAATTCCAGAGTGTCTTCCCCCTCTTGGGTAATCTCATAGCGGCTGCTGTTGTGCAGCGTCTCTTTCCGAACCAATCCTGCCTCTAAAAGCTCATTTAACGCCTGCTGTAAAGTAAAATATGTGGTATATTCACGTTCCAGGAAAAAATTGGAAAGCTGTGCATTGGTCAGAGGAAAATTCACCTGCTTCAGCATATAAAGATTCATCAATTTATATAAGGTCATGGGCTCTGACAGCATCTCGATTCTCCTTTACAGGCAGTTCATTTCTCCGCTGCATTTATTTCTTGTATTATTATACCTGTTTTCTTTGTCGAAAGCAAGTAGTGGGTAGATTATTCCATTCCCATCAGCAATTGCAGCCTCCTTTTGCTTAAAGAAGCCAGAGGCTGCTGCCCGTCTACAACCTGACCGGCCAGCCGGCTCTTGGCTTCCTGAAGGGTCAGAATATTTTCTTCAATAGTATTTCTGGTAATCAGCCGGTATACATTGATCTGCTTTTCCTGGCCAATACGGTGTGCCCGATCCGTAGCCTGATTCTGGGCCGCCACATTCCACCAGGGATCATAGTGAACCACCATGTCTGCTGCGGTCAGGTTCAATCCTGTCCCCCCTGCCTTCAGAGAAATCAAGAATACCGGCGTGGCATCTTTCTGAAAAGAATCCACCATATGAAGGCGATCTTTTTTGGGAGTCCCGCCAATAAGTTTATAATATCCGATTCCCTTATTTTTAAGTCTGTCCTCAATCAGGCTAAGCATAGAAACAAACTGGGAAAACAGTAAAATTTTATGCCCTCCGGCAGCCCCGCTCTCTAAAAGCTCCATACAGGTCTCAAGCTTTGCCGAGTCCCCCCGGTAATTTTCGTAGCATAGCCTGGGATCACAGCAAATCTGACGGAGCTTAGTAAGCTGGGCCAGGATTTTAAACCTGTCAGAAGTATCTTCATCTACGTCCTCTGACAACATGTCTTTCAGAATCTGGGCGTTGGCGTCGTAAAGTTCCCTTTGCTGGCCCTCCATCCGGGAATACACATACGTTTCCAGCTTTTCCGGAAGATCTTTCAATACATCCCGTTTCACCCGGCGCAAAATAAAGGGGCCCGTCAGACGCTTCAGGCTTTTTAAGGCCTCCGGATCCTGCTCCTTTACTATGGGAATCTCAAAATCCTTTTTAAACCTCTGATAACTAAATAAAAATCCTGGCATCAAATAGTCAAAAATGCTCCACAGCTCCCCCAGGCGGTTTTCAATAGGAGTACCCGTTAAGGCAAATCGGGTTACGGCAGAGACCTTCTTTACAGCTCTGGCATTTTGAGTTCCTGCATTTTTAATAAATTGAGCCTCGTCAATAATCTGGAACCGGAATGACAGCTTTTCATAGAGGTTAATATCCCGGCGCAGCAAATCATAGGAGGTGATCAGAATTTGACGCCCGCCTCTGCCCGTTTCCTCTGTCACGTTCTCCAATACCTTCTGCCTGTCCTTTGCCGTTCCTGCAATAATGGACACAGGAAGCCCGGGGGCGAATTTTTGAAACTCATGCTCCCAGTTATAAACCAGAGAGGCCGGACACACTACCAGAGAAAGCAAAGCCTTACCCTCTGTCTCCTGCCGCCCGTATTCATCGGCTAGCAGTGCAATAATCTGAAGGGTTTTTCCCAATCCCATATCATCGGCCAGTATCCCTCCAAACCGCCTGGCATCCAGGGTTCTAAGCCAGCGAAAACCATATTTCTGATAGCTTCTAAGCACCAGATCCAGGCTCTTAGGAATCTGATATTCTGCATCTTCCACGGATTTCATTCCCCGAACCAGAGCCCGAAAGCCCTGATCCCGGCAGAAAGGCACTCCCGGCTCTTCCTTAAACAGCTGATCCAGATACAAGGCCCGATAATAGGGAAGGTGTACCTCTCCTCCTGCTATCTCGCTCTTTGTAAGCGCTAAGTCATCGGCCAGCTTGGCAACTGCTAAAATGCCGTCGCTTTCCAACTGCAGAAATTCCCCGTTTTTTAACCGGTAATACTTTTTTTTCTGGCGATAGGCATTCAGTACCCTTGCCAACTCCGTTCCCGTCATGCCCTCTGCTTCCACCTGAAGGTTCAGCCATCCTTTTGCAGCGTTTACTCCTACCCGAATTCCCTTTGCCTTATGAATCTTCCACCGGCTTACCTCTTTTGAAAGAACCACTTCTCCTAACTGACGGAATTCTTCAATTCCCTCCAAAATCAGCCGGTATAAAGCATCTTCATCTTCCCGAATCACCAGTTTTCTTCCTTCCGGCTCTTTATAACGGAAATATCGGGTAATTGCCTGGCTGATACGAAATTCCCCGGGGATATCCCTGCTGATGCGCCTGGGAACCAACTCATCCTCTACTGGCTGAAAGGAATAGTCCCCATAAGAAAGCACCGGTTCCATGGTAATCTCACCGGGTCTTTGGCTGTCAAAGCGAAAGCTGGCTCTTAAAGGTTCTGTCCGATACTTTTCCCAATCAATGTCCTGAGTTTCTATAAGGCTATAGACCTCTATCTTCTTTAACACTCTCTGGTAAAACAAAGGCACATCCCGGTCGTTTACCGTAATGCTCTGCCCCGGCCTGGCCGCCATTTGTTCTACAAACACCTTCATAACCTGGCTGCAGGCTTCATCGCACCGGCAGATCCTTCCCTGGCTCCCCAGGTAAAGATGGCGCTCCCCCATAAAGCTGAACTCATAGTCCAGCAGGCAGACCTCCAGGCCATCCAGCCCCTTTTTCTTTACCTGAATACGAAAATCCGGGTTCAGGCGGCTTACCAGATAAGGAGATACCGACCCGTTTTGAATCCGGGTCTCCACCGGGAGATCCAGACACATAGCAAAAAAACGATCTCTGTTTTCCCTGTTTAGGATAAGCTCCCTTAAAGAAGGACGGACTTCAAAGGATGCCTTCCTAAACTGACTGTAATATTCCTGGTAGGTATTAACCAGCTCCATAACAAATTCTGCCATAGGCCTGCAGGACTCCTCAAAGGCCTCCAGACTGTGGTGAAAGGACAGGCTCTTACCATAGCTCATTAAAGCCCCTGCTTCCATCGCCTGGGTAAATGCGTTTAAATCCTTAATGATATACAGCCGTTCTCTCCCGATTTTGAATTCCAGACGGATATCCTTTCCCTTTTGTCCCACTAAAAGAACCGGAACAATTTTCAGAGAATAGTCCTCTCCTTCCCTGATAATCCGCGCCACTTCTCCGTTGGTGTATTCCCGGATCATAGTGCGAACCTCTTGATCCGTATATACCGGCCTGGCATTTGATCCCGCATCACCGGACCGGTAGGCCTGGTAAAGAGCTTTTGCATGAACGCAAGGGCCTTTGTAAGAATTCCCTTCTGCACAAGAACAAGAGTAGTCACGAATCTGACTTCCCTTGACATATAAGCTTACCTGATAAGTGTGGCCCTGATCCCTGCAAAGGCCCTTGACTCCCACCTCGCCTTTCCAGAAGGTGTCTACTTTCATTTCCGAAATGTTCACTTACATTCCCCGCAATCTGGTTTTACATTCTCTCCGGAGCCTCAATTCCCAACACGCCGATAGCTGCAGTGAGGACATCCCTTGTCAGCATAATCAGGCTGATGTAACCGGCTTGGCGGACAGAATCCTCCTCTGAAAGAATCTTGGTGTCATGATAAAAACGGTTGAACTCATTAGACAGCTCATAAACATACTGGCAGATCTTGTGCGGCGCCAAATCCTCGAAGCTGGTCTCCATAACATCATTAAACTTTAAAAGCTGCAAGGCCAGCCCTTTCTCCGAATCCGAAACAGGGGGAAGGATCCGTCCCGGCTCCTCTTTTCCTCCGTTTTCCGCAAACTTCGTTAAAATGGATTTAATCCGGACAATCGTGTAGAGAATATATGGGCCTGTATTTCCCTCAAAAGAAATAAACCGATCAATATCAAAAATATAGTCCTTTCCTGCCTGATTAGACAGATCTCCATATTTTAAGGCGGCAAGACCCACAATCTGAGCGGTCTCCCTGGCTTCTTCCTCCGTAACGGTCCGGTTCTCCATAATCCGCTTAAAGACCTGATCGTTAATCCCTGCAATCAGATGCTCCAAACGCATTACGCCTCCGTCACGGGTTTTAAAGGGCTTGCCATCTTTCCCGTTCATAGTTCCAAAGCCTAAAAAGGCCATGGGCATATCCGGCTTCACAAGACCTGCTTTTTTTGCTGCCCGGAATACCTGAGTAAAATGCAGATCCTGGCGCTTATCTGCGATATAAATATAACGATCCGGATGGAAATCCTTTTCTCTCTCAATAATCGTAGCCAGATCTGAAGTGGCGTAGAGGGCCGCTCCGTCAGACTTTCTCACAATACACGGAGGAAGCTCTTTGGAATCCGTCTCCTCTCCAATATCCACCACCAAAGCTCCCTGGCTTTCATAAGCCAATCCCTGATTAATTAAATCGTCAATCAGAGCCGGAATATACTCTTGTGCATCGCTCTCCCCCTTCCACAGATCGAACTCCACGTTTAAGCTGGCGTAATTCTTCTTTAAATCTGCCAAAGAAACCTTCATAATATGCTGCCAGACTGCACGGTACGGAGCATATCCGTTCTGAAGGCGAAAGGTAGCGGTCTGAGCACGTTCTTTAAATGCCTCGTCTTGTTTTGATTTGGCACTGGCCGCCGGATAGATCTCCTCCAATTCACTAATCGTAAAGGGGGGCTCTTTCGGATATTCTCCCGTATAGGTTTCATCAAAATATACAAGTTCCGGCTTTCTGTCCCGCAGTTCTTCAATAATTAAGCCCATTTGAAGACCCCAGTCTCCTAAATGGACATCGCCGATAGTTTTATGTCCTAAAAACCGGCCCATCCGCTTAATGGATTCTCCGATAACCGCAGAGCGCAGGTGGCCTACATGAAGAGGCTTGGCCACATTGGCTCCGCCATAGTCTACTATAATCGTTTCCGGCTTTTCTGCCTCGTCCAGACCCAGCTTTTCCTCTCCCGCCATCTTATTTAAATATTCCGCCGCAAATTCCCCGCTGATTTTCAAATTAAGAAAGCCCGGCATTACCGCCTCTTTCATAGAAAAAATTCGGGAATTCGAAAGCTTTCCTGCCACCTCTGAAGCAATATCAATGGGTTTCTTTTTGTAAACCTTGGCAGCCGCCATAGCTCCATTGCACTGATATTCACAGAGATCTGGCCGATTGGACAACACTGCCTTAGCAAATTTTTCTTCATATCCGCAGGCAGTGAAGGCCTGCTTTAACTCCTCCTCCATCATGGTAAGGATTTTTTTCATCAAATGTTTCCTCCTTCTTGCTAAATCTTTTAATTGATTGATGCCAGGGTCAAAAGGTCATGTATGACTTTGGGACCCAACATCTTTAATTTCCCAGAACATCGGCGATTCTGACGATATCACTTCTATCATTCCAAACGCAAATCGTAACGCCTTTCCCGGTGCCGTCTCCGTGAATCATCCGGTTATCGCCAATATAAATACCGATATGGCTCACTGCATTGATCGATGAGCCAAAAGCAATCAGATCTCCTACCCGAAGGGCATCCGCCGCCCGATCCACGCCCTGGCGTGCCTGTTCACCGGAAGTTCTGGGAAGTTCTATGCCGCAGGTGTTTTTCATCAGGTACCCTGCAAAACCGGAGCAGTCAAAGCCTGCCGCCGGATCAACTCCTCCTATTTGATAATGGCTTCCCAAAAGGTTCATAGCCTGTTTGATAATATCTGCCCGGCTCTCGTCTGCTTTCGGAATATTCCAGGTGCTTTTTATGGTAACTTGACCGGAATTGCCATCTAGATATGCCAGATGGCCATCATAGGCGATCTGAATCCATCCGTTTCCCCCGTCTCCCGTTACCCGGTATACCGTTTTGGGATACGCCAGACCGTAGCTGACTGGACTGCCGGGAGCTGCCGCAATGGCAATCTCCGTATTACCGGTAATTTCTGCAACGGACACATCCAGCTCTACCGCTGCCATGTCTTCTAAAACCACACCCGTTTCCAAAAGCTCTGTGCCTGGTCCTGTTGTATCCGCATAACCTTCTGTTGCCGCTTCAAAGGTTATTATTGCGCTGGCTAAACACAGAACCGCCATCCTTTTTACCCCTTTTCTCATTTGTACCGCCCTTGATTCTTATTCTCTTGTGTTACGGAAATAGGGCTGCCTCAAAATGAAACAGCGGATGTCTGATAAATAGAAATCCTCCTTTTCACTTTGTGACAGCCCTGCCCCTAAATCTCCATTGTAAACGGACATGTCTGCTGACGCAGACATCGCCATACATGAAATCCCTGTAATTAAACTCTGGACAGATATTCGCCAGTTCTGGTATCAATCTTAATTTTATCGCCTTGGCTTACGAATAAAGGTACAGAAACCGTTGCTCCGGTCTCTACAGTAGCAGGCTTAGTTGCTCCGGTTGCGGTGTCTCCCTTAAATCCCGGTTCGGTATCCGTAATCTCCAGCTCTACAAATAGCGGAGGTTCTACAGAAAATACATTACCGTTGTAAGAGCAAACCTTTACCATCTCATTCTCTTTTACAAACTTTAATGCATCGCCGATGGTATCTGCATTTAAAGCCACCTGATCAAAAGTCTCTACATTCATGAAGTTGAATAGATCACCGTCGGCATACAGATACTGCATGTCCACTCTGTCAATTCTTGCTGCCGGAAACTTCTCGGTGGGACGGAAGGTTTTCTCCACTACCCCGCCGCTGATAACGTTTTTTAATTTGGTGCGGACGAAAGCGGCACCCTTTCCAGGCTTTACGTGCTGAAACTCCAAAATCTGCATTACGTTACCTTCGATCTCTAAAGTAACGCCATTTCTGAAATCACCTGCTGATATCATAAAGATACTCCTCCTTAAATCGTTCAACTCTTCAATCCAGATTATTTTATAATATAATCTGGGTATTTTCAACTCTTTTTTCATATTTGATGCAAAAAATGCCACAGTTTTCTGGGCTATCGCTGTTTTTTTCGGAAAACGGTCAAAATTTCCTCCGCAATCTCATCAGGGGTCCGGTTATCGGTTTTTACTGTCATATCCGCCGCCGTTTCATAGGCCAGGCGGCGTTTCTCCATAAGTCCCGCAATTCCCTCCGTGCTCATTCTCCCTTTTAAATTCGGCCTGGAATCATCTCCTTTTATCCGGTTTAAAATTGTCTCAGGCCGGGCGGTTAAAAGGACAACTATACCGGAATTTTTCATCATCCGGACATTTTCCGGGCGCAGCACGGCACCGCCCCCACAGGAAACCACACAAGGAGGCTCTGTTCCAATTGCACGGATCAGGTTTGTTTCCAAATCTCTGAAATGCTCTTCTCCATAAATCTCAAAAATGTCTTTGATTTCCATGGATGTCTCTTCCCTAATCCTTTGATCCATCTCCACAGACAAACAGCCCAGTTTGCCGGACAAGCAGGCCGAAACCGTAGTCTTTCCGGTTCCCATAAAGCCGATGATAAAAATCCGCTTTTGTAAGAAGGGCTTGTCTTTAAGCGTCATTCCCTCATGAAGAATTTCCAGGACCTGCCTCAGCTTCTTTGCATCAATTTGTCCCGGCGCGGAAGCCGAACCGGCACTGGCAAAGGTTACCGCAGACCCGAAAGCTTCCCCTGATGCACGGCTTATTACTCCTATGGGACCCATGGACATAGTAATCAGAGGCCGGGAGGTTTGATTTGCCATTTGTGAAGTAACAGACAGCAGAGTCAGCACGTCCTCACTGCTTTTTGGCATTACCGCTATTTTTAAGATATCCGCCCCCAACTCTTCCATTTGAAAAAAACGTTCCATAAGAACTTTACGATCCGGCGTTTTCTCAAAATCATGGCTGGACATCACTACAGCCATTCCCTGGCGGCGGATGCGGCAGACGCTCTCTCTAAGGGCCTCCCTTTCCTTCCCGGTTCTAAAACCGGCGGAAAGCTCTATATCTATCAGATCTGCCAAACGGCTCCTTGCTGCCCGAAGGTTCAGCTCCAAATAAGCCTTTCCTTCAAGCGCCTGCTCTCCCCCCTCCTCTTTTGTTCGAAAGGTAAACAAAAGAGGAACATCTTTTAGAATTTCCCGAATCTCCTTCAGGACTTTTATGACCTCCTCCGGATCTGTCCCTTTTTCATACCAGTCTGCCCGCCATTCCGCCAAATCAAAGGGATGGTTATCCAACTCTTTGGCCCTTTTTAAAATTTCCTCTTTGGTTCTTGCCACAATGGGCACACAGATCTTCGGGCGGCCTGAGCCGATAGAACAGCCTCTTACAACTATTGCTTCTGTCATTTCTCTATTGTCCTCTCGTAAAAATATAAAACCAGCTTTTCCGGAACCCTTTTTATGATAATTTGAATTTCCTCTTTAGGGTTTATGGGCTTTACCAGAATACTGGAAATCCCGGCCCGATTGGCTCCCCAGATATCCGTAAAAATTTGATCCCCGACAAAGACCGTATTCTCCGCCCTGGTTCCCATCTGTTTCATGGCCTCTTCATACCCTCGGCGTCTAGGTTTTCCTGCTTTATATATATATTTGGTTCCTACCGCCTGAGCGAATTTTTTCACCCGCGGTTCCTTGTTGTTGGAGGCTAAGCAGGATTCAAGCCCTATGTTTCTCAGTCGTTTAAACAGCTCCTTTGACCGTTGATCTGCCGGGGCATCATGAGGAACTAATGTATTGTCCACATCAAAAATCACTCCCCGGATCCCCTGTCGATAAAGCTCTTCAAAAGAAATCTCATAAGTACTTTCCTTCCGGCTTGCCGGATAAAATTGTTTCAGCATATATCTCCTATTTGTTCAGCAATTTCCCCAATTCTTCCATAAAGGTGCCGATGTCCTTAAACTCTCGGTATACGGAGGCAAAGCGGACATAAGCCACCTCGTCCAGATCCTTTAGCTTATCCATAACCAGCTCGCCGATAGTAGAGGTGGGAACTTCCTTTTCCTCCATATTAAAAATCTGGGTTTCGATACTGTCTATAAGAGCATCTATCTGCTGGGTAGACACTGGGCGCTTATGGCAGGAGTGAAGAACCCCGCTCTCGATCTTAGCCCGATCATAGTTTTCTCTGGATTCATCTTTTTTAATTACCATAAGCGGCATTGTTTCCAGCTTTTCGTAAGTAGTAAAGCGTTTACCGCAGATCTCGCACTGCCTGCGCCGGCGGATAGAACTGTTATCGTCTACCGGTCTGGAATCGATTACCTTTGTATCTGCTGCACTGCAAAATGGGCATTTCACTTTAAAGTTCCTCCTGTCTCCTGTAAAATTTAGCGGGTATCTCCTGTCCTGCCTGTTAAATTTATTTTACATGAAGGAGCTCCGATCCGCAAGCGGTTTATTTTGACTTGCATTTATCCGGTTTTTCTTTTTCCTGGTAATCTACCAGAATAATGTCCTCGCCTACTTGGCAGATATCGCAAAAAGGAATTATGTACTCTTTTTCCCGGCACAAAAATCCGCAGAAGCTGCCTGGTCCCGGGACAATAATGGCTACGATACAGCCGGTCTGCATATTAAAATCAACGTCTCCTACAAAACCCAGGCGCTGGCAGCTGTTGATATTGATAACTTCTTTGGTTTTTAATTCGCAGATACGCATAGATTATGGATCCTTTTAAGATTTGTTATAATGTATGAGAGGTTCAGAAGAAATGTCACTTTACATCCCTTCTTCTAAGCCATAAAAAGGCCGCCGCAAAACGCTTTTCGTCTTTGCAGCGGCCTCTCTGTATTGATAATATCAGAATAACGGAACTACAGCGCCCTCATAGGTTTCTTCAATAAACTTTTTAATTTCATCACTGGTTAAAGCTTCTACCAGTGCCTTGGACTTGTCGCTTGTTTCATCACCCTCTCTTACTGCGACTACGTTGCCGTAGGTAGTTGCGGCGATAGACTGAGAATCCTCGATAGCCAGAGCATCGCTGACCTTTAATCCGGCTTCAATCGCATAGTTTCCATTGATTACGGCAATGTCAACGTCGGGAAGCACACGGGGAATCTGAGCGGCTTCCACTTCCATAATCTCCAGGTTCTTGGGATTCTCGGAGATATCATTCTTAGTGGCTTCCAGACCGGCTCCCTCTTTCAGGGTAATCAGGCCCTGAGCTTCCAGAAGAAGCAGAGCTCTCGCCTCGTTGGTAACGTCATTGGGCACTGCCACTACCGCCTTATCTGCGATTTCTTCTAAAGAGCTTGTCTTTCCGGCATAGATGCCGAAAGGCTCGTAATGGATGGAGGCAGCAGACGCCAATTTTGTGCCGAACTGGGCGTTAAAAGACTCCAGATAGGGGAAGTGCTGGAAATAGTTAGCATCCAGATCCCCGGCATCCAATGCATTATTAGGCTGTACATAGTCGCTGTAAACCATAACCTGCAGATCAAATCCTTTTTCCTCCATAAGAGGTTTGGCTGCTTCCAGGATCTCCGCATGGGGAGCCGGGCTTGCGCCTACTACCACCTTAACCAGTTCTTTGGAAGTCTTGGACTCGGTCTCGTTTTCAGCTGCTTCTGTTTCTGCTGCCTCTGGGCTGGTTTCTGCTGCTGTAGTGGCCGCTGCCGTAGTGGAAGATGTGCCGCTTCCTCCGCAGGCGGTTAAAGAGGCAGCCCCAAGAAGGGCAGCCAGTACCAGACTTATCGGTTTTTTCATAATTGTTTCCTCCTCTTGAATAAAAAGTTTTGGTACAGCCCCGCCTGACTTTTTCATTCCGGGGCTGTACCGGTGATTTATATTACAAGCCCTCCCGTCGCCGGAACAGGTTTT
Source organism: Enterocloster bolteae (assembly GCA_021772025.1). Lineage (GTDB taxonomy): Bacteria > Bacillota > Clostridia > Lachnospirales > Lachnospiraceae > UMGS1370. The sequence goes on from JAETNT010000023.1 coordinate 30,514, forward strand.
GCAATATCAAAATAAGCATGTTGTAACCGTTCTCTTTCCTATCGGATCCGTTTATCGTTTACTTTGGAAAGCTTCATAAAGGATTCCTGAATAATCTGGACAATGATTACCATTATTGCTACAGTAATCAGCATAATATCTGTCTGATAGCGGTAGTAGCCGTAATTAATGGCAATGGCTCCCAATCCTCCTGCTCCTACAAAGCCGCCCATAGCGGTATATCCCAAAATAGTGGTGACGGAAATTGCCGCTCCCACTAACAGGGAAGGCTTCGACTCGGGAAGCAGTACCTTGTAAATGATCTGCCAAGTGGAAGCCCCCATAGATTTAGCCGCTTCAATAACCCCGGCATCCACTTCCCGGAAAGAGGATTCCACCATCCGGGCAATGTAAGGAGAGCCGGCCACAATCAGAGGAAATACCATAGCGTTAGGGCCTATCGTGGTTCCTACTACTTTTCTGGTAACCGGAAGGAGCATAATTGCCAGAATAATAAAAGGCACGGAACGAAGAAGATTAATAATAATCCCCAAAGCCTTTTCTACCGCGGGAATGGGCTTAATGCCGTCTCTTGCCGTAACCACTAGGATTACTCCTAAAGGAATCCCAATTACATAAGAAAAAATGGAAGACATGGCTACCATATAGATAGTTTCCCAAATTCCTGTCCCCAGCATATTCAGAGTCGTAGAATCAATCTGCATCTTCTGTTACCTCCTCAAAAGGCACCTTGGCGGCGTTTAAATAGCTGGTCACCCTCCGGGCTTCCGTCTCCTCCTCAGGAAGCTGGATAATCATCTGTCCCATAGCGGTTCCGTTTAAGTCCCTGGTGGCGGCGTACATGATGTTTACCGGTGTTTTACAGGCCAGAATCAATTTTGCTAAAACCGGTTCTGAAGATGCCCTGCCATCAAAAATAATCCGTATCCGCCGGCTGTTGCCAAAATCCGTGTTTTCCACCGCGTCTCCTAAAATAAGCTGACGTCCGATTTTGGATTTTGGCTCGGAAAAGATCTCTGACACCTTTCCGAATTCCGCAATCTGGCTCTGATCGATAATGGCAACTCTGTCGCAGATAGCCTCAATTACCGCCATCTCATGGGTAATGACGATGACTGTAACCCCCAAATCCTGATTAATCTGTTTTAACAGCTGCAGAATCGATTTGGTGGTATTCGGATCTAAAGCGCTGGTAGCTTCATCGCACAAAAGCACCTTAGGATTGGTAGCCAAAGCCCTTGCAATCGCTACTCTCTGCTTCTGACCGCCGGATAGCTGGGCCGGATAGGCTTTCATCCTGTCCCTTAAGCCTACCATCTCCAGAAGGTCTTCCGCCCTCTTTTTTGCCTCTGCCTTAGAGACTCCGGAGATCTCCAGAGGGAAGCATACATTCTGCAATACATTTCTTTGAGCCAGGAGATTAAACTGCTGAAAGATCATCCCCATGGATCTTCTTGCAGTGCGGATTCCTGCTTCTCCCAAATCCCCCAGGTTTTTACCCTCAAAAATCACTTTTCCGGCCGTAGGCTTTTCCAAAAAGTTGATACACCGGACCAGCGTACTCTTTCCCGCTCCTGACAGGCCGATAATCCCAAAAATTTCCCCTTTTTCAATTTCCAGGTTAATATGGTCTAAAGCAGTAACCGTGCCGTTTGCAGTATAAAACTGCTTACCCAGCTCTTCCAGCCTGATAATGGCATCTGCTGACATAGTGGTGCCTTCCTTTCTTATGAGCACAAATCAATAATGACCTGTGCAAAAATCTCTGCGCTGACCACCAGCTCATCGATGACAGCAAATTCATCCGCCCCGTGCATCCGGTTGTCGGTTTCCGGCATAGATGCGCCAAAGGCGACTCCGTTCTTTAAATGGTGAACATAGGTACCTCCGCCAATAGCTAGGCATTTTCCTTCTCTTCCCGTATAATTCTCATAAGCTTTTAAAAGCGTCTTTACAAAATCTGAATTGCCGTCTACATGGTGGGGCGGAGTCATCTCTTTGTTGTGGAGGACGATATTCTTTTGCGCCATGGCCTTTCTCACTACTTCCAGGGTATTTTCCTCGTTGGAGCAGATAGGACAGCGGGCATCAAAGGTTCCGTCTAAGCTTCCTCCATCAATGGCAAGGAGAGAAAGCGCCAGGGTTAAATCTCCGGACAGCTCATCGCTCATTTTGATTCCCAATGCCTCTCCATTTAGATCTCCATGGGGGAACAATTCTGTCAGCCTTTTTACATAAGCTGTCTGGGCACACTCTGCCAGAGGAAGGCGGCTTACGAGATTTAATAATGCGGTCAGCGCATTTTTTCCCGCCTTAGGGCTGGACGCATGAGCACCGGCGCCTACAGCAGTAATGGTATAAATCGGATCATCCTCCAGGGAATCCTGAGCAGTAAGCTGGAACTCTATATCCAGCTCCTTTTCAGCCTGTTCAATAATGGGACGGATACTTTCTAAAGTAAGACTGCCCAGTTCAATGGTAGCAAAAGCCTTTCCCGGAACTACATTCGCTTTGATTCCCGCTTCAAAAGAAATCAGCCGGGGAAGGGCCTCTGATTCCTCCCACTCCGCCGTAAAGTGACCATTCAGCCGGCCCTTCTCAATGTTTACTACAGGGTAGGAAGCATCCGGGGAAAAGGTCATGGGAGCTTCCGGCTCCTCGTCATAATAATGGGCAATATCCGCACTTCCGCATTCCTCATCTGTGCCTAAAATCAGCCGGACATTTTTCTTTAAAGGAATTCCCAATTCTTTTACACAGCGCATAGCGTAAAGAGCCGCTACTGCCGGGCCTTTATTGTCAGCGGTTCCTCTGCCATAGATCTTTCCGTCTTTTACCAACGGCTCAAAAGCCTCTGTCACGGTCCATCCCTCTCCGGCCGGTACTACATCCAGATGAGCCAGAATGTCCAGGTGGCGTTCCAAATGACCAAAATCCACGGTTCCTACATAACTGTCGTAATTGGTCGTAGCAAAGCCGTAATTTTCCGCCATGGAAAGGGCAGCTCCCAGCGCCCGGAAAGTTCCGCTTCCAAAGGGCATTCCTACCTTATAAGCCATCTTTTCGCTGTTAATGCGGCACAGGGTGGAAATGTCTTCTAACATCTCTTGTTTGTGATCTTCCATATATTTTTTAATCTGCTTCTGATACATACAAATTCAATCCTTTCTATAAAAAATACTTATTTAATTCCTTCCAAATTCACTAAGCACCAGACCGGGATTTCGTTCCTCCACCATGCCCACACTCCAGCTATTAACAAACAGAAGCAGGGGGTTCCCTTTTAAATCCCGAATACGCTTCATGTCTGAGGTGCCCTGAATCCGCTCTACATCTACTTCTTCCTTGTTTTCTACCCATCGGATGTACTCGTAGGGCAGCCGGTCTAAGCGTACCTCCACGTTATACTCGTTCTGCAGACGGTAAGTGAGAACCTCAAACTGAAGCACCCCCACTACTCCCACTATAATTTCTTCCATCCCGGTATTAAACTCCTGGAAAATTTGGATAGCTCCTTCCTGGGCAATCTGGTTGACCCCTTTTAAAAACTGTTTGCGTTTCATAGTATCAATCTGGCGCACCCTGGCAAAATGTTCCGGAGCGAAGGTAGGGATTCCCTCAAATTCAAACTTTTCATTAGACAGGCAGAGAGTATCGCCGATAGAAAAAATGCCCGGATCAAAAACCCCGATAATATCTCCTGCGTAAGCTTCCTCCACAATCTTTCTGTCCTGTGCCATCATCTGCTGAGGCTGGCTTAACCGCAGCTTTTTGCCTCCCTGAACATGATTTACTTCCATGCCGGCCTCAAATTTGCCTGACACAATACGCATAAATGCAATTCTATCTCTGTGGGCCTTATTCATATTGGCCTGAATTTTAAATACAAAGGCGGAAAAGTCCTCTTTAAAGGGATCTACCTCCTTGGTAATGGCTTTTCTGGGCAGGGGGGAGGTGGTCATCTCCAAAAAGTGCTTCAGAAAGGTCTCTACACCAAAGTTAGTAAGAGCCGAGCCGAAAAAAACCGGAGACAGTTTTCCTGCTCGAACCCGTTCCATATCAAATTCATCACTGGCTCCGTCCAGCAAATCGATTTCATCCAAAAGCTGTTGATAGAAGTTCAGCCCGATAAGGGCATCCACATCCTCTCCTTCCATATCAAACTCCCGGGATGCCACTTCCTTCTGTCCTCCCATAGCGGCCGTAAAAGTAGTGATCTTTTTCGTGTTTCTGTCATAAACCCCCTTAAAGCTTTTCCCGCAGCCAATGGGCCAGTTGACGGGACATGTACGGATGCCAAGGACATCCTCAATTTCATCCATCAATTCAAAGGGATCCCTAGCTTCTCTGTCCATTTTATTAATAAAGGTAAAAATCGGAATATGGCGCATAACGCAGACCTTAAACAGCTTGATAGTCTGAGCCTCAACGCCTTTGGAGCCGTCAATGACCATAACCGCAGAATCTGCCGCCATCAAAGTCCGATAGGTATCCTCGGAGAAGTCCTGATGTCCGGGAGTATCCAAAATGTTGATACAGAATCCGTCATAGTTAAACTGCATAACGGAAGAGGTAACAGAAATTCCTCTCTCCTTTTCTATCTCCATCCAGTCGGAAACCGCATATTTGGCGGCCTTTCTTCCTTTCACCGTTCCAGCCAGGTTAATAGCCCCGCCGTAAAGCAAAAATTTCTCTGTTAAAGTCGTCTTTCCCGCATCCGGATGAGAAATAATCGCAAAGGTTCTTCGTTTTTTAATTTCTTCCGCAATATTTGCCAAAAGTTTTTCCTCCAAAAAATTCATTTTACCACAAACTTCCTATAGCACAAAACATTCTAGTATCATTCCTTTATAAAGTCAAGATTATCCGAAAATTTCATTTAAAAGCCTGTGGGCTACATCTTCCTTAGTCATTTTCTCCAACTCTAATTCTTTGTCCGGAGTGATAATGGTCACCACATTGGTGTCCACGCCAAACCCTGCTCCGGCTACTTTCAGGTTGTTGGCTACAATCATATCCAAATTTTTTTTCTGAAGCTTAATTCTGGAATTTTCTATCATATTCTCAGTTTCCATGGAAAAGCCGCACAAAAATTGGCCTTCCTGCTTATGGGTTCCCAGATAAGCTAAAATATCATCTGTTCTCTCCAGGTCAATGGTCAGGTTGCCGTCTCTTTTCTTTACCTTTTCCGGGCTGACGGCAGAGGGACGGTAGTCCGCCACTGCTGCCGCTTTAATAATACAGTCCTGCTCCCGGCTTAGCAAGGCCACTTTGGCAAACATCTCCTTAGCGGTAGTTACCTCCACCGTGTTTACAAACCTGGGCCGGTTTAAAGCGGTAGGGCCGGTAACCAAAGTTACTTCTGCCCCCCGGCAGGCGGCGGCAAAAGCGATGGCATAGCCCATTTTCCCAGAAGAATGATTCGTAATATAACGCACCGGATCCAGGGCCTCTTGGGTAGGCCCTGCAGTAACCAGGATTTTCTTTCCCGCCAGATCCTTATGATAAGCCACAGCTTTTATAATGTAATCATACAGCTCCTCCGGCTCCGGCATCTTTCCGACTCCGGTATCGCCGCAGGCCAGATATCCCACAGCAGGCTTCATCACTTCTATACCGTACTTCTCACAAATTCTTAAGTTATCCTGAGTAACCGGATTTTCATACATATTGGTATTCATGGCCGGAGCGATAATTTTATGACAGCTGCAGGCCAGAGCCGTGGTGGTCAGCATATCATCGGCAATGCCATGGGCTATCTTGGCAATCACATTGGCGGAAGCCGGAGCCACCATGAGTACATCCGCTTTTTTTGCGATAGACACGTGCTCCACGCTGAATTCAAAATTCCGGTCAAAGGTATCCACCAGACATTTATTGCCAGTAAGACTTTCAAAAGTAATAGGATTAATAAAATTAACAGCGTTTTTTGTCATCAAAACCTGTACATTAGCATTTTTCTTTACCAGCATACTGGCTAGGCCGGCGATTTTATATGCGGCAATGCTTCCGGTGACGCCTAAAAGCACATTTTTTCCTTCTAAGTTCATAGCAAATTCCTCCCCGGGCACGCTTTACAGCCGCCCTATCCTATGTTACAATCTCTACCATCATAGCATAATTCTAATATGATGGAAAGGAGTTTCCACATGATTTTAGCAATTGACATGGGAAATACCAATATCGTTATCGGCGGTATTGATGAAGAAAAGACTTACTTTGAAGAACGAATTACCACCACCCATTCCAGGACCAGTACGGAATACGCTCTGCTGATTAAAGATATTTTAGATCTGCATTCTATAGATAAGGATCAGATTGAGGGAAGTATTGTGTCCTCTGTAGTTCCGCCTTTAAACGCCCCAATCCAGTCTGCCATCAAAAAGATTTTCGGGCGCAGGCCCCTTATGGTGGGATCGGGTATGAAAACCGGCCTTAACATTATTATGGATAATCCCAAGACTGTGGGAAGCGACCAGATTGTAGATGCCATTGCCGCCCTTCAGGAATATCCCTGTCCCATTATCGTCATCGATATGGGAACCGCCACCACCATGTCTGTGGTGGACAAGTCCGGTAATTACATTGGCGGCGTAATCCTTCCCGGCCTTAAAGTTTCTCTGGATTCTCTAAGCAGCAATGCCGCCCAGCTTCCTTTTATCAGCCTGGATATTCCGGGCCGGGTTATCGGCAAAAACACTATTGACTGTATGCGTAGCGGTATCCTTTACGGTAATGCTGCCCAAATGGATGGCATTATCGACCGAATGGAAGAAGAACTGGGGGAAACCGCTTCTGTGGTGGCCACCGGAGGACTGTCCCGCTTTGTAACGCCTCTGTGCCGTCACAAAATCCACTATGACCAGGCTCTTTTGCTAAAAGGACTGTTAGCTCTTTACCGGAAAAATACAGCAGGAAAAGAAGCCTAATCAGGCACATAAAGAAAGGGCTGCGGCAAAATGAAACCACAGCCCTGCCCTCTTTCCAAATCTTTCTATTAAGCAAGCACATCTATGATGTGGTTGCTGGGAGGCATCATCTGGCTTACGTTTTCCAGCATATCCACAATAGCCTCTCCGCTGGCTTCTACCGTGTCCATGGCTTTTCCTGCCACTGCAAAGCTTATGTCCAGTCCCAATTTGGCGCTTGAAAGACTCATTCCCATTGCTGCTATATCCATAATTTTCTCAGTCCTTTCTTCCTCCAGGTATAAGTTCTTACTATAAAGAATATCGGAGGATTTTTCCAAATCTTAAGGGATTCTCCCTTTCATTTTCATTGTATTTTATCCGTGACCATGATATAATATGAACACTTGGCCGATACTTTCGAGCCTGGAAAAAGGAGGTATAGTACTATGAATTATAAAAATGTAATGGAGACTCTTGTAGAAGAAACCTATGATAAAGTCGGCTCTTCTTTAGATTGCTGTAATTGTCCCCGATGCCGCGATGATGTGATTGCCTATGCGCTCAATCAGCTGCCCCCAAAATATGTGGCAACCCCTCAGGGCGTTATCTATTCCAAGACTTACAATTTGGGAATCCAGCATCATGCGGACATTATGGCAGCGTTAATGAAGGGAGCAAATGTTGTAAAAAACAATCCCAGACATTGATATCAAACGGTCCAATTATGAAAGTAACCGGAATTATCGCAGAATACAATCCCTTTCACTCCGGCCATGAATATCATATCAAAAAGGCCAGAGAAATCACCGGGGCAGATTATATTGTAGTTGCCATGAGCGGAGATTTTGTTCAAAGAGGCGGTCCTGCTGTTTTTGATAAGTATATCCGGGCTCAAATGGCCCTCCTTTGCGGAGCGGATCTGATTCTGGAACTTCCTTCCGCTTTTGCATGCAGCACGGCGGAAGACTTTGCAGGCTGCGGAGTTGCCTTGCTGGATCAGCTTGGCGTGGTAGAGCATTTATGTTTCGGGAGCGAGCAGGGGGATACGGAGGAATTAAAAAAAGCTGCTGCCATTATAGCAGCAGAGCCGGCAGGTTATTCTTCTGCCCTCCGGGAACAGTTAAAGAAGGGGGCATCCTTTCCTGCTGCCAGGCAAACTGCTCTTGAGGCAATCTACAAGTCCACGCATAAATATCCTTTTGACGGCTTTCTTTCCGGTCCTAACAACATTTTGGGGTTGGAATATTGTAAAGCCATCCAAAATCAGCGCGCTTCCTTACTTCCTGCAGCGGTTTTGCGGCAGGGAGCCGGATACCACGAACCCTTAACCTGTCCTTCTCATAAGGAACCGAACCGTTTTGCTTCCGCCTCCGGCATCCGTCAGACTCTGTATGAAGAATTTCCTCACGGACAATGGAAAGGCAGCAATTCAAATGGCCTGCTTTCCCCATTTAGAACATTTAGCGGAATTTCTTATCTGCCGCCTGCAATCCGCAATCTTTTCTCCCAGTCAAAGCCTTTATGGCCGGAAGATTTTTCTTCCCTGCTGAACCAGAAGATTTTAGATGCTGTGAACCTTTGCCCGTCAGATCCTTTTGTTGAATATTCAGATTTTTCTTTTGATTTATCTCAAAGGCTTAAAAGAATTGCTCTGGATTTTGCCGGCTGGGAAGACAGAGCCGCACAATTAAAGACCAGGCAATATACCTATACCCGGGTAAACCGGGCATTAACCAAGCTTTTGCTGGGGCTTAAAAAGGATGTAATCCAGGACTTTAAAAAAGAAAATTACGCTTTTTATGCCAGGATCCTTGGATTTCGTCGGACAGCGGAGCCTCTTCTCGCGGAAATGAAAAAGAACAGCCGGATTCCCTTGATTTCCAAGCCCTCGGCTGCTCTCAGCGCTTTATCCGGTCCGGCCCTTAATCAGCTAAGACAGGACTTATATGCAAGTCATCTTTATCAATGCGCTTATGAACAGCGCTATCACACAGATGGCATAATAGTGAAAAACGAATTTAATCGGAAGATGTTGGCGCTGTAGGCTTTCTATCACAGCTTTCTCCCATGGTTAAAAGCTCTCTGCACAAAGCAGGCTTGACATGAAGAAATTCCATAATCTTCCGTATTTCTTTTTCATTCTCCTTTCTGCTTCCGTGATATACCGCCCGTATCAAAATATTCTTAGGTGTATGTTCCATATCGATAAACTCCAGAAGCTGAGTTCTGTATCCCTGATTCTCCAGTACTTCCGCCCGCAGAGCATCGGTATAGAGGGCCGCCATCCGTTCCTTGATGATGCCGTAATGAAAAACCGGATCCAAAAGTTCATTTTTCATCTGAGCATTGAGCTCATGCTGGCAGCAAGGCACAGACAGAATCACTTTGGCGCCCCAGCGCACTGCCTTTGCCAAAGCATAGTCGGTGGCGGTATCGCAGGCATGGAGGGTCACTACCATATCCACTTGGCTGACACCCTCATACCCGGCAATATCTCCTTGGTAAAACTGCAGGGTCTCATAGCCGTATTTACGGCTCAGCTCATTGCAGTGACGAATAACTTCTCTCTTTAAATCCAGCCCGATAATCCGGATAGAATAGCCCATCTTTTCTTTCAGATAGTAATACATGGCAAAGGTCAGATAGGATTTGCCGCAGCCAAAGTCAATAATTACCGTCTCTTTGGATTTATCCAGACAGGGAAGGACGTCTTCCACAAACTCCAAAAACCGATTAATCTGACGGAATTTATCATAGTAGGCGCGGACAATCTGTCCCTCCGCTGTCATAACCCCTAAGTCTACCAAAAAGGGCACCGGGATCCCCTCTTCCAGTATATAACGTTTAAGACGGTTATGGGACAGGCGGGATAGTTTCTCCTGCCTGGACAGAAGGCTTATTTTGGGATACTCTCCTGAAGATGCTTTTTTCTCCCGAATCTTCACTGTCATCTTCCCTTTTTTGCTTACCAGCGCCTGCACAGTTCCCAATGGGGATTTTAATTCCATCTGCTTCATTTGTTTTTCCAGAAGATCTATAATATAGGCCTCAGCCTGGGCCTTATTCAGGTTTTTATGGAACACCTGATTTCCCGCAAATTCCTCTGCCTGGAATTTTAAGTTTCCCTGAATCGCCACCGGCCTTATCTGAACCTTTAAAAGCTTTTCCCTGTCTCGGGAGTTGCTTAGAACAACCCCCTGCAAATCCTCGTTTAAAAACTGATTCAAAGCATCGCAAAGCTGCTTTTCCATATACGTTATTTCTCCTCTAAGTCCGGCCAGTCCAAGGAATCCTAGTTCTTAAAGCTGTGAATGGGAGCCGGAATCCGTCCGCCTCTGGTAACAAAGGTTTCACAGGAATAACGGTTCACCGGCATTACGGGCGCATGTCCCAGCAGCCCCCCGAACTCCACCGTATCCCCTACGGTCTTTCCGATCACCGGGATAACCCGGACCGCAGTGGTCTTCTGGTTAATCATTCCAATGGCGGCTTCGTCTGCAATAATGCCTGCAATGGTAGTATCCGGGGTATCTCCGGGAATTGCGATCATATCCAAGCCTACAGAGCATACGCAGGTCATGGCTTCTAATTTTTCCATAGTTAAAGCACCCATGGAAACGGCGTCAATCATACCCTGATCCTCGCTGACCGGGATAAACGCGCCGGAAAGCCCGCCTACATAGGAGGATGCCATAATCCCCCCCTTTTTTACCTGATCATTAAGCATAGCCAGAGCCGCAGTAGTCCCGGGAGCCCCTACCCGCTCCAGCCCCATTTCCTCCAGAATTTCCGCCACACTGTCGCCGACAGCCGGCGTTGGAGCCAGGGATAAGTCAATAATACCGAAGGGAATATTCAACCGGCTGGATGCCTCCTGGGCTACCAACTGCCCTACCCGGGTAATCTTAAATGCAATCTTTTTAATCGTTTCGCAGAGAACCTCAAAATTCTCTCCTCTGGCCTTCTCAAGGGCCGTCTTTACCACACCGGGACCGCTGACGCCTACGTTGATAATCGCGTCTGCCTCTGTAACCCCGTGAAACGCGCCTGCCATAAAAGGATTATCGTCCGGTGCGTTGCAGAATATTACCAACTTGGCGCAGCCTAATGAATCGTTGTCTTTGGTGGCCTCGGCAGTTCTTTTTACAATCTCTCCCATGAGCTTAATCGCATCCATATCCAGTCCGGTTTTAGTGGAGCCTACATTGACCGAGCTGCACACCCGCTCCGTCTGAGCAAGAGCCTGAGGGATAGAAAGCATCAGGTTTTTATCCGCTACAGTCATTCCCTTATTTACCAGAGCAGAATAACCGCCGATAAAGTTTACTCCAACCTCCTTGGCCGCCTTGTCCAGAGTTTTTGCAATGGTTACAAAATCCTCCGGAGCCCTGCAGGCGGAAGCGCCTACTAAGGCAATAGGAGTTACGGAAATGCGCTTATTTACAATAGGAATCCCAAAATCTTTGGAAATGGCCTCTCCGGTAGACACCAAATTTCTGGCAAGCGTAGTGATCTTTTGGTAAATTTTTTCGTTTACCGCGTCCAGGTTTCCGTCTGCACAGTCCAGCAGGCTGATGCCCATAGTAATCGTACGGACATCCAGGTTTTCCTGCTCAATCATCTTGTTGGTTTCATTTACTTCATAAATATTAATCATGGGTTTTACCGCCTTTCCTCCTGTTTCTTAGATTCTGTGCATCTTGGTAAAGATTTCTTCTCTTTGACATTTTACGGTAACTCCCATTTCACGGCCGATTTCGTCCAGGCTTTTGGACATCTCTTCAAAGGATGCGGTGGCCTTCTGCATGTCTACAATCATCATCATATTAAAAAATTCCTGGACAATGGTTTGGGAAATATCCAGAATGTTAATATGATTTTCCGCCAGACAGGCACAAACCTTTGCAATAATCCCAACTGTGTCTTTTCCTACTACTGTAATGATTACTTTGCTCATATTCTCTCTCCTCTGCAAACTATTCAGTGAATTTCCGCCTAAACTGTTACAATAAAAGTCCGCCGCCGAACAGGCGGCATGCATTCGGGTATGCCAAATGCGCCCGCCGGATTTTCATGTGCGGCGGCACGTCCGCCGCCGGGCGCATGAAGGTTTACAATATTAGACCGTAACGATCCGGGACATTCTATCTCTTCCTGCCACGCTGATAGAAAAATCCGCGGCGCTGTAAGGATTATCTCCCTCGGTGATTTCCAGCCGCACTGTCTCATAAGCCAGCTCTTCGTAATTGTTTTCCTTGCTTAAATGGCCCAGGAAAATATGTTTTAAGCCGTCATGAAGGATCTGGCACAGAAGCCGTCCGGCATTTTCATTAGATAAATGACCATGATCCCCCAGAATCCTCCGCTTTAAATAGTAAGGGTATGGTCCCGTCTCTAACATCCGCACATCATGGTTGGATTCCAGCAATACTGCGTCCAGATTTTGGAGATGATCGATAATATATTGATTGAAATGTCCCATATCTGTAGCTACCGCAACGGATTTCCTACCGCTTTTCACCCGGTAAGCAACCGGATTGGCAGCATCATGATCTACCCGAAAGGGCTGGATAATAAAATCTCCTGTTTCAAACTCCGCATCAGGAAGGATCGGGATTAAAAGTTCTTTGTCAAACTTTCCCAAATAAGAATTCCCCTCTACTTCCTCCAGGGTTTCTTTGGTTCCGTAAATGGGAATCTCATATTTTCTCGCCAAAACTCCCAGTCCTTTAATATGGTCAGAGTGCTCATGAGTGATGAAAATCCCGTCTAGTTCATTTCCCTTAATCCCGATTTCTTTTAGTCCCGCTTCAATCCGTTTCCCGCTGATCCCTGCGTCGATGAGAATATGGCTTCTGTCAGAACCCACATAAATACAGTTTCCGCTGCTGCCGCTTGCAATACTTACAAATCTCATGTTCGTGTCTTTTTCCTCCAGTCCTGGCAGGCGAGTGCTTTTTCAATCTGTCTGCGTGTCTCTTCCACAGAGCCATTATTGTCAATCACCCGACTGCAGATGGCTCGAAACTCTGATTCATTCTTCTGATTTGCCATAATACCCAAACATTTCTCTCTGGAGTATCCCCGATCCCGCATAAGACGCCGGATCCGCTCTTCTATGCCTGTATAGACATACCACAGCTCATGATATTGCTCCTGCTGTTTCTTCCCCATAAGAGCAGATTCTACAATTATAAGTTCCTCTTCTGCTTCCCTTGCCATAATCTCCGTGCTTTCCCAGACCATAGGATGAATGATCCGGTTCACGGTTTCAAGGGCCTTTGGATCTTGAAAAATCCGTTCTCCCAGTTTCTCCTGGTTTATGGTTCCATTGGGTGATAAAAATCCGGTTCCCAAAAATTCTACTATTTTTCCATATCCTTCCATTCCCGGCTCCATCAAATGGCGGGCTACCTGGTCGGTCTGAATAATTCCTGCTCCAAAATCTTTCTTTAAAATATCCAGCACCTGGCTTTTCCCGGAACCAATACCGCCTGTAATCCCGATAATCCGTTTCATATAAGGCTTCCTTCCTCCGCGAAAACCGGAGACTTATGGAAAATTTCCGTAAGCCTCCGGCCTTTTTACCGTTCTTCTACACTGACGTAGGGCACATTCTCCCCTACATACTTGGTTGCCGGGCGCATAATCTTGCCGTCGTAAAGCTTATTTTCGATATTGTGGGCAATCCAGCCTACCAAACGGCTGGTAACAAACAGCGGAGTGTACAGCTCTCTGGGAATCTGCAGCATATCATATGCAAAGCCGCTGTAATAGTCCACATTAGTAGGAATCATGCGGTGCTTGTCCTCTTGGATTACTTCCTTAACACATTCCTCAAAGAGCCGGTAAAAATAAAACTCTTTCATTTTTCCCTGCTCTTTCGCCACCGTCTCGCAATAGTCCCTCAGCAGCTCTGCTCTCGGGTCGGAAATGGTGTATACCGCATGGCCGAAGCCGTAAACCAGGCCGCTTTTATCGTACAGCTCTTTACCGGTAATCCGGCGGATCACCGTCTTTATAGCTTCCCTGTCTGCAGTATAGCCAATCTGACCAATTACCTCATCCATCATCTCAGATGCCTTTAAGTTGGCGCCGCCATGACGGGGGCCTTTTAAAGAACCGATGGAGCCGCAGATAGTAGAATAAATATCGGTATTGGTAGAGGAAATTACTACGTTGGTAAAAGTGGAATTATTTCCGCCGCCGTGATCTGCATGAAGCATCAGCAGGATATCCAGAAGGTTTGCCTCCTTCTCTGTAAACTTTCTGTCCTCCCGAAGCATATAGAGAAAATTCTCTGCTATAGAATACTCTTTTAAGGGGTAATGAAGCACTAAACTCTTGCGGTTAAAATAGTGTTCCTTACTCATATATTCATAACAGACAATAGACGGCATCTTTGCAATAAGGTTAACCCCTTTCAGGAGGGTCTTATACTCATCAATATCATCCGGATCGTCATCATAGCTGTAGAGGGCCAGTACAGCATGCTGAATCTTGTTCATCAAATTTTTGGCCGGAGTCCGCAAAATGTTTGTCTCCAAAAACTCATAGGGAAGCTCATACATCTCTTTTAGCACGCTGCAGAATCGTTCCAGCTCTTCCTTTTTAGGAAGGTAGCCAAAGAGAAGCAGAAAACAAATTTCTTCATAACCGTGAGTGGGGCGCTTATTGGCCACCAAATCTCTAACGCTGTAGCCTCTGTAATAGAGATCTCCCGGGGCGTCCACCTTTTTCCCGTCCTCTTTGCTATAACCCACTACATCAGAAACCTTGGTAAGTCCAATGCACACGCCGGTACCGTCCTCATTCCGAAGCCCCTTCTTTACATTGTACTCGGCAAAAAGCCGGTTTGGAATATCCGTATAGTTTTGAGATTTTCCAAAAAATTGTGCCAGATAATTATTCTTCATACTCTCCTCTTTTCTGACGCAGTTACTGCGTCATTCAGGCGGATTCGAAAGATCACTTCCAAGCTTCCGCCCTCCTTATGTCTAATCGCCAAGTAAATTTCGAATGGTTTTGGGCTTTCTGTAATTCCAAGTAGAGATTTTAATACCGCTCCGCCTGCTGGCAGCATGGACAATCTGTCCGTTGCCGATATACATTGCCACATGGTTTACCTTTCCTCTGCTGTCTGTATAGAAAATCAGGTCTGCCGGGCGCATTTCACTGGAGCTTACGGCCTTGCCCATCTGAGCCTGAGAACCGGAATAATGCGGAAGAGATACTCCAAAGTTTTCGTATACCTTCATGGTAAAGCCGGAGCAATCCGCCCCTTTTGTTAAACTGGTTCCGCCCCAGACATAAGGATTTCCTACAAACTGCAGGGCATAGTTTACGATCTTTGCTCTGCGGGATGCGGACGCATTGGCTGCTTCCTCCAGAGGAGAAAATTTAATGGCTTCGTTAAGGGCATATCGCACCTCCACATTATTGTCCCGTGTAGACACATATGCCTTATCTGTGCTTCCCTCTTCCTCTCCGGTATCCAGTTCGATCTCTACCCAGCCGTCAAGCTGGCTTAAAACCGGATATCTCTCTTCTTTGGAAATCTGGGTCCAGATAGAGGCGTCTGTGGAAGGCTCGGTACGGACGTTCAGCATATCCGTATTGACAATCGCCATCAGAGATGCCGTACCAGTTGCAATGTCCTTTGCCTCCTGGCCGGTTGCAGTATACCGGGGATCCGAAGAAATATAGCCTGTAATCTTGCCGGACTTAATTTTGTACCAGCCTTCCACAGAGTCATCCAGGATTTCCGCCGCCGCCTTGCTGGTCATTTTTCCGATAACCTTTCCGTTCTCGCTGGGTTCTTCCCGCACATTAAGATACGTATCCACCTTGGAAATCACCAGGTTGCTGTACTGGCTGATAGCCATGGCCTGAAGATCCAGCTTTCTGGCCTCATTTAATCCATACCGAATCTGGGCGTAATCGGAAGAAATATAACCTTCCTCAATCTTAATCCACCCATCCAGTTCTTCTTCAACCACATATCTCTCGTTCTTGGCTGCGGTTCCCACCACGTTAGCCCCGTCGATTACCGGCTCCTGACGGATATTCACACTGTCTCCCGTAATCACGGCCCGCTTCTGAACCAGTTCAAGGCCCTTCTGCCGGGCTTCCTCTCCCGTCAGCACATAAGCATTATGAATATATCCCGTAAGGCCGCCTGAGCTGATCTGATACCACTCTCCTTCTGAGGACAAGATGTCGCAGGCGCTGTCCCCCTGAAGTTTTCCGATAATCTTTCCGTTAGAACTTGCCGTTTCACGGATGTTCAGATAACCGGATACCTGAACAATTCCCAGATTCTGGTAGGCGTTTACCTCCTGCTCCGCCGCTGCAGCCCTTGCTGCCTCTGCTATCTCTTCCGGCGACAAAGCAGGAGCCGGAGTCTCTGCCGGCTCACTGGGAAGAGCCGTTTCCTCCGTCCTGGCCTCAGGTTCTGTGGAAACAGCCGGTTTCTGCCTTCTGCTTATAAAAATACCGGCTCCTATAAGCAGTACAAGAATCAGAAGGCCTGCCGCGCCGATGATCAGATATTGAAAATCGAATCTCCGGTTTCGCCGCCGTCTTGCCCTGTTGAGCCGGCTGATATAATCTTTATTATCCAGCATATTTTCATCCCTTCTTTTATCTGTCTGTTCTCTCTGCATATTCGCAGGAAAAGAGATTCTGCTTTTCCCTAAGCCTTATGCAAGGCAGGTAGAAACTATGGCTTAGTATACCACAGAGCCGAAGAAATGAAAATACCTTTTTTCTTACGCTTTGATAAGCGGAAGCTGCACTGTAAACTGGGTTCCGGAATCCACCTGGGACTTTACATCAATAGTACCTTCATAATAGGTTACAATATGCTTTACAATGGAAAGTCCTAACCCTGTCCCCCCTTCTTTTTTACTCCTTCCCTTTTCTACCCGGTAAAACCGTTCAAAAATTCTTGGAAGAGAATCCTGGGGAATCCCCATTCCGTTATCCTTTACCTGGATCCAAATCTGATTTTTTTCCCTGTCTTCCTTTATTTCAATCCATACCTGGCCTCCCTGGCGGTTATATTTTACCGCATTGCTTATCAGGTTGCTTATAAGCTCCTTCATTTGCTTTTCGTCTGCCCAGATAACTGCTTTTTGACAGTTCTGATGAATATACACCTGTTTCTGAGCCGTCAGGGGTTTTAACCCTTCTACAGCTTCCCTGGTCACCTCCGCCAGATTTACTTCCGTATAAGTAAGCCTTGCCTCTCTGGATTCCAACCTGGAAATCATTAAAATATCGTTGATTAGGCTGGTCATTCGGGAAGCTTCTTTATGAATCCGTTTAATAAAGTCCTGACGCATAGTTTCATCTTTTATAATCCCGTTCTCCAAAAGCTCTGCATATCCTTGAATAGAAGTAATAGGAGTCTTTAGCTCATGAGACGCATTGCTGAAAAATTCCTCCCGAATTTTCCTCTCGTCTTCAAGCTGCTTTAAATATTCTTTTACATTGTTATTCATAGCCAGAGTTGTGCTGCCGATAGTGTTGATTTCCGGATATTCGCAGGGCTCAAAATGGAAGGGCTCCCCATTGCCATTAAGTTTTTCCATCTCACCGGCAATCTCCCTCAAGGGCCTGGTAACCGTGGCTACGAAGTGCCCTGTGGTCAAAAAAGAAGCTAGCAAAGCAGCCGCAAAGCTGAGCCAAGCAGCCGGAAGCAGCATAGGCAGAAATTCCCGAAATCCGGAATAAGGCGCTGACAAACACAGAATCACCCGCCCTTTTTCTGAATAGTGGGCCGCATAAAGCATATATTGATCCAGCGTATCTGATCGCCTTGAGGCAAAACCAAAGCCAGCCCGAAGGGCATCCTCCACTTCGGGCTGCCTCAAATGGTTCTCCATGGTTGTTACATCCTGGCGAGAACTGTCTAATTGCACGGTTCCGTCAGTCCGGATTACAGTAATCCGGCTTCCGTTCTCCTCCCATATAGAATCTATTTGGCTAAACTGGCTTTCCAGCTCTTTATGATAGTCAAGAAAGCTGTCTATGGTTTTTAAGGTAAACAGCATGTTTTCCATAGAAGTCTCCTGAAGCACCTTGCTGCAGGCTATGTAAAAAATCGCGCTGTTTAGCAGAAGGGCCGCAGACAAAACCTGAATAAATTTTTTCAAAATAGTCTTTTGCATTGCTATTCTTCCCTGTTTTCCTCCGGTTCCACCAGGCGGTAACCGATTCCCCGAACCGTAGTTACATAGGATGCCCCTTTTTCTCCCAGCTTCTGCCTCAGAGTCCGCACATGCATATCTAATGTTCTGGTTTCACCGATATATTCATAACCCCAAACGTGATCTAAAAGCTCTTCTCTGGTCACCACCCGGCTCCGGTTAAGCCACAAATACCACAGAAGCTCAAATTCCTTTAAAGTCAGCTTCACCAAATGGCCATCAAAATATACCTCCCGAACTGCCTTCTTTATCAAAAGCTTCCCTATTTCGGCCTCATCGCTGTCAAGTTTTCCGCTGCGGCGCAAAAGCCCGCGGATTCTGGCTGCCAGCTCCAGAACTCCGAAAGGCTTTACCACATAATCATCCGCCCCTCCGTCCAGGCCGGTTACCTTATCCGCCTCCCGCTCCTTTGCTGTCAGAAGGATAATCGGGAGAGCAGCAAGCTCCTCGTTTTTCCGGATTTTCTGGATGGCAGTAACCCCATCCATTCCGGGAAGCATCCAGTCGAAAATAGCCAGATCCGGCGGCGCCGCTTTTATCCGCTCTAACCCTTCCTCGGCTGTCTCAAAACATTCGGCTTCATAACCAAAACCTTCCAGGGCTACCTTTAAAAGGTTGCGGATATTTTCATCGTCCTCTATGACATATATCCTATCCATGACGCCTCCTCCTTCACGTAACCTGCGATATTGACTGCATGATCCGAGATTCTCTCCAGGTTGCTGACCGCATCTAAAAATACTACGCCGTTCTCAAAATTACACTGCATTTCTGACAGGCGCTTCATGTGGTTTTCCCTTAAATCTTCCTCCAGGCTGTCCACCTCTTCTTCCCGGCGCAGGGCCTGGCGCACCAAAGTCATATCCTGGTTTTTTCTGGCTCCCACCGCACAGCTTACCGCTTCCACTACAATCTCCACAAGAGATTCCATTTCCTGGGCTGCTTCCTGGGAAAAAGAAATATCGCCCTTTTTCTTTTCTTCCGCCAGCTCCGCCAGATTCTCACAGTGATCACCGATACGTTCAATATCGTTGATGGTATAAAAAAGGTTTTTTACTACCAAGTGCTGTTCTTCGTTTAAGGATTGATTGCTGATATCCACCAGATAGCCCGCCAACAGCTTCTGCATCCGGTCAATCATAGCTTCATTTTCAAATACTTCTTTGATATTATCTTCCTTATCGCCCACAAGAGCTTGTGCGGCAAGTTTTAAATTATGAATAGCCGCCTCGCCCATAGAAATAATCTCGGTCTGCACCTGCTCAATGGCAAGAGGCGGAGTTTCTAACAGACGGGCATCTAAATGACGGTTCATCTGATCGTCTAAGGATACTTCTTTAGAGGAGCCTTTTTTCTTTCCCAGCATCATACCCGATACCTTTACCAGCACTCCTGCAAAAGGAAACAGCAGGATCGTATTGCTTACATTAAATATAGTATGAAAAATAGAGATTTCCACACTGCTGATTCGTGACGATGCCAGCTCCGGATTCATAAAGAAAACCGCTCCCATAATCACTCCGAAAACCACCGCTCCCATAACATTAAACAGAAGGTGGATAGCCGCCGCCCTTTTAGCGGTTCTATGGGCCCCGACGCTGGAAAGGATTGCGGTAATACAGGTACCGATATTCTGTCCCAGAGTAATGAAAACAGCAGACTGCCAGTTTACCATCCCATTTAACGCCAGAGTCTGCAAAATGCCTACCGATGCAGAAGAGCTTTGGATAATGGCTGTTACCACTGCACCCGCCAAAATCCCCAGTAAGGGGTTTCTTCCCAAAACTGAAAAAATATCCGCAAAAATCGGGGCGTCCCGGTAAGGCTCAATAGAAGAGGACATAAAACTTAATCCAATAAATAAAAAGCCGAATCCAGTCAATATCTCTCCCGCCTCTTTTTTTCTGGAATCCTTGGAAAACAAAATAATACCCGCGCCTATCCCTACCAGAACCGGGGCGAAAAATTCAGGCTTTAGCATCTCCCCCCATTCGCTCATAGATACAATCCAGCTGGTTACGGTGGTACCAATATTGGCGCCCATAATGACTCCCACCGCCTGAGTCAGATCCATAAGCCCTGCGTTTACAAAGCCGACTACCATAACGGTCGTAGCGGAGGAGCTTTGAATAATAGCCGTAATTCCGGCTCCCAGCAGCACCCCCATAAGGCGGTTGGACGTAAGGACTCCTAAAAGTTTCTGCATCTTGTGCCCTGCTGATTTCTGCAGGCCGTCCGCCATCTGGTTCATTCCGTACAGAAACATGCCCAGACCGCCGACAAAGTGAAATAATACTCCAATTGCTTCGATGTTCATACTTTCCTCCAAAAAGGTTTTTATAGATTTTACTTTATCAAAGCTATGTAAAGTCTTTCTGTTGGAAATGTAAAATCTCTGTAAATTCTCTGCAAAAAGAATCATAACAGCTCAGACGGGCACAAAGAATATTATAATAGTTCCCTATATAGGCGAAGCACATTCCCATAAAATACAGCCTCAATTTCGGATATGGAAAAACCCGCCTGCTCTAAAGCAAGGGCAAGTTTTTGAAGGCCTGCCGCCGAATCAATCTCCATCCTCCCTCCAATACCGTCAAAGTCTGTGCCTAGCCCTATGCAGCTAATACCCCCTACCTTTTTTATATGCCGGATATGCTCCACCATATCCCGAATAAGACTTTCTGCATCCTCCCTCTTCCTAAAATCCCGCAAAAAAGCGGAGCAGAAATTTAATCCCATAACGCCGCCTCTCTCGGCCAGTTTTTTTATCATATCATCCGTTAAATTCCTGGGATGGGAAGCCACAGCCCTGGCGTTAGAGTGACTGGCTACAAAAGGCTTTTTTGCATAACGGAATACATCGTAGATTCCGGCATCATTAAGATGGGAAATATCTAAAATTATTCCCAGCCGCTCCATTTCTTCCACAAAAGCCAGCCCGGTTTCCGTCAAGCCCCGGCTGGTATCCGCAATGCCGGTGCCGGCCATTGGCCCGTCCCAAAATACTTGATTGGGAAAAGCCAATTCGTTGTCATAATCCCAGGTTAACGTCATCATACGAACTCCCAGACGATAAAAATCCCGGAGAATCCTTAGGTTTCCCCGGCATACCGCCCCTTCTTCTATCGTCAGCATGGCGGAAAGACGGCCCTTTTTCCAATTTTCCTCAATGTCCTTCCATGTTTTTACCACTGAAATTCGATCTTGGTTTGCTTCCATCTCCATATAGAACAAATCCAGAAGCTCCATAGCGTATTCCAAAGGATTCTCGGTTTCCTCCACATTTGTAAATATGGCAAAATTCTGAAGGCCGTAATCACCTGTCTTCAGCTTGTCTAAATCCACATGAAAAGAGTTGGAGTCCAGATGAGTCTCCTTTCCCTGTTTTTGGGCGCAGTAGATTTCCGACAAGGTATCGCAATGCATATCTGCCACTCTCATAACTTCCTCCGTTCTGTTATTCACTTCTCAGCGCATCAATGGGATTTAGCCTGGCCGCCCTGCTGGCAGGCATATAGCCAAAGAGAAGGCCGATTCCTACCGATACGCTAAAGGATATGAGCACAGCTCCCAGGGTAGGATTGGCAGTGATTCCCATAGCGGCTCCCACCAGTCTGGTGGCGGCGGCTCCCAGAAGGATTCCCATAATCCCCCCAATAGAGCTGGTTACGGCTGCCTCTATGACAAACTGCTCCATGATCACTCTTCTTCTGGCCCCCAGGGATTTACGGATACCGATCTCTCTGGTCCTCTCTGTAACCGAAACCAGCATAATGTTCATAACCCCTACCCCGGCAACCAGAAGGGATATCCCTGCAATGCCTCCCAGCATGGCGGACATCATGGCAATCTGTTCATTTAAGGAATCCACCATCTCGCTGTTGGCCGTAATCCGGTACAGACTATCGTTCTTAAAGATGTCCATAAGAAACTCCTCCAAAAGAGCCTTACAGCTTTCTGTTTCCTCCACCTTCTCAGTAGCAAATACGTACTGATTAATGTCGGCGTTTCTGGACATCTTAACGGCAACGCTGTAGGGAATCCAGACAAAATCATCTGTTCCCCCTTCTTCCAGCTCATTCTGATCCTGACGTTTTACCACACCTACTATTTTAAAGGCATATCCTCCAATTTTCAAGGTCTCTCCCAACGCTTTCTCAGAATTTCCGTATAGCTCATTGGCCACAAAATATCCTACCACACAAATTTTCTGCCTGCCGATAATGTCCGAATACTGGATATTGCGCCCTGCTTCCAGCTCATAGCCCTTTAAGTCCAGGTATTCTTCACTGTAGCCTCCCACGCTGGTAGAGGACAGGCTGTCACTTCCATGCTTTACCACCGTAGATACCATGACCTGAGGGCTCATCTGGGCAAACTTATCCCGGTTTCCCTCATAAAATCCATACATCTGATCATCACTTGCAGAACGGGTAGGCGTGTTGGTAAGCCTGACAGACATCTGGTTGACGCCCATGCTGGCAAAGCTTTCCACCACAGTAGACATATAGGCGTTTACCACACTGACCAGTATAATAACAGACGCTACGCCGATAATAATTCCCAGCATGGTCAAAAAAGAACGCATTTTATTGCCCCATATACTCCGAAGAGCCATTTTAAAGGATTGCAGCATAATCTTTTACATCTCCGTCAAAATTAATCTTTCCGTCATGGATCCGCACCACCCGTCTGGCTTCCATAGCAATGGAGCTGTCGTGGGTAATCATGACAATGGTGTTTCCCTCCGTATTTAGCTGCTTAAGAAAGTCCAGCACTTCCCTGCTGGTTTTAGAGTCCAGGGCTCCGGTAGGCTCATCGGCCAAAATCAGCGATGGTTCCCCTGCCAGCGCTCTGGCAATGGAAACTCTTTGCTGCTGGCCGCCGGAGAGCTGATTGGGACGGTTTTTATATTTATCCTTTAATCCCACTTTCTCTAAAGAGGCCATAGCTCTCTCCCGCCGCTCCGCGCTTCCCACTCCTGCATAGAGAAGAGGAAGCTCTACGTTTTCCAGCAGGTTTAGCTTAGAAAGCAGGTTATACTGCTGAAAAATAAAGCCGATCATCCTGTTGCGGATCCCAGCCAGCTCATCATCGCTCATATCGCTGACATCCTGGCCGCCTAAGTAGTAAGTTCCCTCTGTAGGAACATCCAGAGCTCCGATAATGTTCATCAGGGTAGACTTGCCGCTGCCTGACTTTCCCACAATGGCTACAAATTCCCCTTTATAAATCGTTAAGGATATGCCGTCGTTGGCTTTCACCTCCTGGTCTCCCATCCGATAAATTTTATGAATCCCGTTAAGCTCAATGAGGGGCGCTTCTTTTTTTCCTGCTTCCATAAAAAGACCTCCTATCTCCGGCCGCCGCTTCCGCCTCCGCCGCCGGGGGCCCCCATGCCTGGGCCTCCCATACCGGGGCCTCCTGCCTGGAATCCCTGCATACCGCCGAAAGTTTCTGTGCTTTGGCTGGATTGATTTATATACACCTCATCTCCTTCAGATAGTCCTTCCAAAATCTCCACATACTGATCATTGGTAAGGCCGGCGGTTACTTCTACCGCCCGAAATCCCGCCGGAACGCCTCTGTCTTCCGAAGCAGCCGTATCGTCTTTCACATATACCCGGCTGCCTCTCATCAGGGAATCTACCGGAATGGTCAATACATTCTCCGCCTGATCAATGATAATGGTTCCATCCACATTCATACCCGGAAGCAGCTTTCCCACCTCATCCAGGGTTACGGTTACCGGATAGTTGGTAACGCCGTTGCTGTAAGAGCTCTGCAGGCTTACGTTGGTTACCTTCCCGGTAAAGGTCTCCCCCTCAAAAGCATCTGCCGTCACCTCCACAGCCTGCCCCACCTCCACCTTCTGGATGTCCAGCTCGTCAATGGACATTTCAAAGGTTAAGGAGGACAAGTCATAGATAACTGCCATAGTAGTATCCGCGTTACCGGAACGGCTTATATTATCCCCTACCTTAGCAGCCTTTTGAATTACCTGGCCAGAAATAGGGGCTGTAATGGTGTAATTTTCCAGGTTGTCCTGGGTGCTCTCCAGTTTGTTTCTGGCTGATTCCAGGCCTTCCTCCGCCTGCTCCAGGGAATTTTTATAGCTTTCCAGCAAATCCTTTGCGGATTTTTCTGTTATGGTAAAAATCGGCTGGCCCTCTGTTACATAGTCTCCTTCATTTACCAAAAGCCCGGCGATTTCCACGCCGCTGTTTCCGGAAATACTGGCACTCATGGTTTTATCTACAGAAGCCGTAAAGCTTCCTTCTTCACTGCAGGCAAATTCTCCTACTACCGCTGTTGCCGTCATATCCCCGGTCATTCCGCCGGGGTTGGCTACCATAATAGTAACATAGCGCACCAGACGGCCGCCGGAAAGGGTTTCGTCCATACTGCTAACAGCGCTTACCACTCCCGGAAGCTGCTCTCCCGTGCCGCTTAAAGTAACAACAGCCTGGCTTCCTACCGGAATCAGAGCCGCCTCCTCCCTTAAAAAAGGAAGCCTCAGTTTCATTGCGGCATCGCTGTAGATATCTGCAATCTGGGAACCGTTGCTGATCCTGTCGCCTGCTTCCACATAGAGGTTTTTAATATATCCTGTTTCCGTGGCCTTGTATGTATTTCCGCTCCACTTGGCCTGAACCTCTGCATAGTTCTCTACGGCGCTGTTGTAAGAGTTTTCCGCCCTGGAGACAGAATTATTGGCAGTATTCAGCTCCGAGTCAATGGAGGACGGATCGATCTGATAGAGGATCTGTCCCTTTTCCACCTGATCTCCTTCCTCAAAATCCGCTGTCATTACCTCTCCCTCTACCAAGGAAGTAATGGTATAGGTATCCTTAGCTGCTAAGGTTCCAGAGGAGGACAGCTCTGAAGTAATGCTCTGTCTGGTAACCTGGGCGGTACGGCTCTCCTCTGCTAAAGCTCCGGCAGGTTTTGTCCTCCGTCCCACCAATATGGCTGCGGCAAGGAGCAGCGCCAGACAAATAAAAATTCCTATCAGCCATCTGTTTTTCTTTTTATTTCTTTTTCTGCTTCTCTTTTCCATGAGTGCTCTCCTGTCAGCCTATAATTCTAAGAAGTCTACTACCCGATAGGCAGCTTCCCCATTCTGATTGGTAGTTTTCTCACAGATGAGAACCACCTCATCTCCTACCCGTACCGTTCCGTACATGGAAAAGGCGTACTGAAGCTCAGAGGATGTCAGTGTATATTCTGCCTGTGGGTCCTCCTCATCGTCATTGTCCAAAAGGACAGCGCTGGGAATCATAATATCAGACGAACTGTAATAAATATGGCTTACTTCCCCACGGACTACTACCCGGCCTGTATCTTCATCATCTCCGTCTGCAGAATAAAACCATACGGTTTTGGTGGAAGCGTTCCAGTAAACCACCCCATAGCCGCTGTTAGTTAAGGCGCTTTTTACAGTTTCCTCATAAACGGTTTTGCCGTCTAAAAACCAGCTGGCCTCCGATGTATCAAAAGGAATTATGCTGGAAAGATTCTGAGATCTGCGTACCAGCTTGGGACCTTTCAGGCTGTTGTCCACCATATTTAAGGGGTTAATCTCCCCGTCCGCCGTAAGCTCGCAGTCCAGAATGCTTCCGTAAATCGTATTAGAATCCTTCGGTTTCGTCCTCAAAAGGTTGTAAAGCAGGTTAATGCAATCTTTTTTATTTAAAACCTCATCCTCCTGTCTGTCAATTCCTTCCCCCAGCTCTAAAAACTGAAACTTAGCCCTTCGGGCGTTAACCTGATCCCCGGCAAAGTCCTGGTTCGTATATCCCAGCATTGTCAGGATGGCTCGCTCTCCTTCCTGCATGGTTATATAATCGTCCGGCCGGAATACTCCTCCCAGATATCCGCTCATCCAGCCCTCCTTGGCCGCAATCCGGATATAGGATGCATATTGGCTGTCTCTTGGCACATCGGAAAACACGGACACACTGCTGGCAGAGCTTGCCACACTTCTGTGTTCTGAGGCCAAAACCAGCATTTTGGCAAATTCCCCTCTGGTTACATTGGCCCCAGTATTGTAAGAGTCGGTAATGCCGGAAAGCTCAATGACCCTCTCTCTCATATCATAACTCACTGATGCCTGGGCCTGAAAAGGCGTCAGCACCGACGCCGCCGTCAGCACCGCCAGAAACCCGCAGTTTCTTCTTTGATTCATATGATAAACTCCTCTCATAGCGTTGGGATTTATCCATATTCTAGCAAAAGGTTGTGTTTATTTTGTGATTTCTTTTAGAAAAATTTAAGATTATCCTGGCAAAGCAAAAGCAGTTGTTGTAAAATAACTGGAGATACCTTTGTCCACTAAGGGTATCTTATATTAAGTAATGAAGCATATTCATCGGAATTTAAGGAGAATAATCTATGATATTTAATCCTCTAAAAGTAATCGACAAAACCGGATGCGAGGTAATACTGAGAAATGCAAAAATAGAGGATGCCGAAAATCTGATAAACTATTTGAAAATTACCGCCTCGGAAACGCCATATTTGATTAGGGAACCCGATGAGGTTACTTTATCACTTGAGCAAGAACAGAGCTTCATTCAGAGAATCATGGATTCAGACAGGGAATTACTGCTTATGGCAATCATTGATGGAAAGCATATTGGCAACTGTTCTCTTATGAGTATTGGAGAATATAAGAGATACCGACATAGATGCAGCATTGCAGTAGCCTTGTATCAAGAATACTGCAAAAGAGGCATTGGAAAAATTATGTTGGAAACCATTTTAGAGGCAGCAAAAAATGCTGGTTATGAACAGGCGGAATTAGAAGTAATTACAGATAATAAAACCGCAATCGCATTGTATGAGAATCTAGGTTTTGAGAAGTATGGGCACTTTCCTGATAATATAAAATATGAAAACGGGAACTATGCAGATGCCTATTGGATGATGAAAAAATTATGATAAAGGGGTATTTTTATTGTGAAGCAAACGGGGATGTGTTTGTTTCGTATGTTAATAAATTCCTGGATGCTTCCCCCGATCCGGTCCTTGTTGTAAAGCATTCCGTTCTTTAAACAGCCAAACAACCCTTTACAGGCAGAATTATCAGCGGGGTATCCTTTGGGGGCATGGAGCATTCGAGACCCTGCCTGCTCCATCCGGCGAATAATGAACATTTCTTAACTCAAATAGAGCGAAGGTGTCGCTCAATCGTAACCGTCAAATAATACCGCGGGTAAATATAAAAATACCCCAGCCCTTTGCGAGTTGGAGTAATTCACATGCGATTTTTGATAGATTAGAGTTTTTCACTCCAAGGCGTCAGCTCTGCGAGCTGTTCGTCGGTCATATCTTTCGTTGGCCTCTGCTCCAGAAGAAATTTTAGATATCCGTAAATATTAGACCTGGACTCCATACTGTTTCCAGTCTTTTTCCTGCCGGTAAAGGGGCAGGCTGTTGGCGTTCTTCTGATACATGGTCCATGCAACCGCGGACGCGAAAGCAGGACCTTTTCCAACCAAAGCTTCCGGAGCTCGAGATTTTACAATTACCGGTTTTTCTGTATCACCGAGTCCCTCTTTGCAGGACGGGCAGCCATAACTCTGTCTGCTCAGATATCATTGTCTTCAGTTGTGATATGGTGTCTTTCAACTCTCTGAGCTGGATATCTTTCGCGCTAAAAGCCATCGTTTCTCTCCTCGGATTTGATACCTTTATTATACCAGAAACAAGGTTGCTACTAAAGGAAAAAGAGGTCTGAAAAATACCGAATTTACAGGCAATTTCCGTACTTTTCTGTACAGGATTTTTCTTCAAATGCAGATGCTTTTCACTCTGTTTTCAGCGCCTTTGGCTGGTCAATATCAATCCCTGACATCAGCCAGTCAAACTCCCAGCAGGAAAGATTCCTAACCTCCGACTGTTTCCTTGGCCATTGATAGCCTCCATCCAAATCTGCATTACCAAATGGAACATATGTCATTTCGTATCCATGGCAACTGGCAGATTCTTACTTCTGATCCCGCCATTCTGACAGAGGACAGAATCCTGATAGGAGATGATATCCACTTTGCAACAGCACAAAAATGATTTTTGTAGTGGTTTCCAAAATATATTTTTCAACGAATCATGAAGGGTTATCACAGCCTATAATGAAAATGGGGACTGGCTCCACTACTGTTTTTAGTTTCCTTTTGGCTTTATAATAGCTTCAGGCAGGATCAAGTTTGAT
>JAETNT010000112.1 GCA_021772025.1 Enterocloster bolteae
ATAGCCAGAAGGTGTTCCTTGTCCCCTCCGTTGTCCCGGATGATAGCCCTCTTTTCCTCGGCGGTCAGTTGGCTGGTGATTTCCATGCTTTATTCTCCTTATGTCCGTTTTCTGAATTAATGTGTATCCATAAAGACTAACCTAACAAATATGGGCAAAATAGTCAATAAAAGTTAAATTAATAACGCGGAATTTGTTGAAAATGCGAGAGCGTGTTTTAGAAAAAAGTGACGAAACAGATCAATTCAGAGCAGATCAATAAAATCAGTCATCTTGGGGTTCTGGGACATTTCCTCCTGGTAGATAACTACCTGATACCGATAGACTTTAGGTGTCAGGGATACATAACGGATCTGTTCATTCTCAACTTTAAGACCACTGGGCAAAAAGGCAAGACCGGTACCCTCAGCTACCATATGTATGGTGGCTGAGGTATTGTCCAGTTCACATACAATATCAGGGTTAACCCCCAGCTGTTTGAATATATGGTCCGTAATACTGCGCATGGTTGAGTTTTGCTTGGATAGAATAAAATGTTCGTTTTTAAGCAGCTCCCACTTAAGACGGCGGTTTTCGCCCCATATTTTGTATGGAAGAGTCCTGGGAACCAATAGAAGGATTTCTTCACGGTTGAGTACTTTATAAGGAAGGGTGATTTTTTGCAGGGAATCCAGGGAGGTAATAATTAAAGCAAGCTGCCCCATGTTTAATTTTTTCAGAAGATTTTTGGTACTTTCATCTGTGGCATATAGTTCCACACCAGGGTATTTTTTCTGAAAAAGACCGGAGGCAGTCAAAAAACGTTCCATTCCTTCCTGGGAAGATATCCCCACGCGGTAACGTTCTTTACCCGTAACAGAGATACTGCGTATCCTATCATATGCCTGTTCTTTTATATGCATAATATCTCTGGCCGCCTCAATGTAATACTGGCCTGCCTCGGTTATGGCAAGCTCTCTCTGATTACGAATAAAGAGCGGCGTGCCCAGCTCTTTTTCTAAATTAATCAGTGTCTGGCTCAGTGTAGATTGGGATATAAAAAGTTTCTCCGAAGCCCGGAGAATATTTTTTTCTTCCGCGATGGCAAGAATATATTCTAATTGCCGTGTATTCATTTACAACACCTCTCTGAAAATTATCGTTTTTCTCGATAATAGAATCCGGAAAAAAGAATTAGTAATTATGCTTATGTTAAAGTATACTATAAATATCAAAAATATACAATATGTCAAAATAAAAGAAAACCCCCTCTCCGTATAGGAGGGGAGAATAAAAAAAGTGCATAATAAATCATGCCGTTATTGTACGTTTTTGACAATAAAAAATATAACAGGAGGAATTTGACATGGGTGGAAATGAAGTACTTGCAGGAATTGAAAAGGAAAAGTTAATCGTAATTTTCCGGGGGGTTCCCACGGAAGATGCCGCAGATGTGGCCAGAGCCCTGGCTGATGGGGGAGTTAAGTTTATCGAAATTACCTACAATCACTGCAAGGATGATCCTGAGGCATATTTTGAGGAACAGATGATGGCCGTAAAGGCTGCTGTGGGTGACCGGGTGTGTATGGGCGCGGGAACTGTCCTGACTGTGGAACAGGTGGAACTGGCCTGCCGTCTGGGAGCTGGTTACATCGTATCGCCAAACTCAAACGATGCGGTTATCAAGCGCACAAAGGAATTAGATATGGTATCCATACCTGGTGCCATGACTCCCACAGAGATTGTTCACGCCAGGGACTGCGGAGCAGATATAGTGAAGCTGTATATAGTAGACGATATAAACCATGTGAAGTACCTTATGGGACCATTGGGGCATATCCCCATGCAGGCTACCTGCAATGTAAGTCTTGATACGATTCCGCAATTCCTTAAGGCAGGGATAAAGGCATTTGGGACAAGGGCCTTTCTGACCAATGACCTGATTGAGAAGAAAGATTATAAAGAGATTGAGAAACGGGCAAGAGAACATATTGAGATAATAAAAGCTAATTCTTAAAAAATTAAGAGGGGAAGGGTTACTATATGATAAATAAAAATAGGTTATCTGTTCTGGCAATAGCAGCACTCATAACAGTCTCTTTGGCGGCATGCAGTTCCGGGAAAAAGGAGTCGGCAGCGGGGAGCCAGACATCTGCAGCCCAGGTGGACGAAAGCCAGACATCCGGGACGCAGACAACAGACACTTCTGCCGGGGATACGGCTGGCAAAGATGCGGTCAAGCTGATTACATCCACTTCCCAGCTGCCTGGAGCATCGACCCAGCTTCTGCAGTCCAGGATATCCGAGGTATCAGGACAAAAGGGCGGGGGAAACTTTCAGTTTGAACATTATGACAGCGCCACCCTTTTTAAGTCCAGTGCAGAGTTGGGGGCTCTCCTGGATGGAAATATTGATATAGGATTCATCCAGCTGGGATATTTCTATGACAATGGAGCGCTGTGGGCAAATATGTTTGATATTGCGTTCCTATATGATGACGTGGACGATATGATGCAGGTATTGGACACGCAGGGGGAGGTTGGAAAATGGGTGCAGGATCAGATTTGGGATGAATTTCACGTTAAAGTAATCGCCCCGTTTTACCTGGGAAGACGTGATGTATGGCTTTCAGACGGCTCACTTACAGTACAGACCCCTGAGGATTTAAAAGGAGTAAAAATCCGTATGCCAAACTCAGCTTCATTCCTTGACATGGGGACGGCAATCGGCGCGGAGCCCACGCCCCTTGACAGCAGCGAGACATATCTTGCCATGCAGACAGGTACTGTGGATGCCCAGGAGAATATCATTCTGTCTTCGTATGCAAATGCTATGCAGGAGGTGTCAAAGAGCATTGTCATGACAGACCATATGATAACAGCCAATCTGGTGTGTGTTAATGGTGATAAATGGGAGAATATGACTCCAGAGCAGCAGGAACTGTTGACGCAGGTTATAAGGGAGGCTGTTGAACAGAATAACCAGGATGTGATGGCTGAGGAAGCGAAAATATTGGATGAATGTGTAGAAAAGTATGGGATTAATCTGCAGGAACCAGATAAGGATGCATTTAAGGAGTACGCATTCAAATACTATCTTTCCAATCCGGACAACGAGAAAAACTGGAACATGGATATTTTTAACGAGATAACCAAATAGGCCGCCAGGATGAAAGGAGGCATGCAATGAGAGCGAAGATTAAATGGTTATTTCTAAGAATAAGGGATTTTGTGGAAGTTTTTATTCCGGTTATTACATTTTCAGCTCTTTTCCTGGCATTTGTGTATTCTGTTTTCTCCAGGTATATACTGAACCGTCCCCCGGCGTGGGGGACGGAGGTACAGGTAGCGACTTACATATGGACTGTTCTGTTAGGAGCATGTTATGTGCGCAGGCTGAATAAACATGTAAATTTCACTATGATATATGATTTACTGCCGCAAGACGGTCAGAGGTGGTTAAGGATTTTTCGCAATTTGCTCATGGGCATCACATATGGAATTTTGCTGAAGCCCACAGTTCAATATATTGTAAAATACAGAACCGTTAGTCCATCCTTAAAAATTCCGGTTAAATTTTACTTCTTTCCAATCATAATCCTTGTTTTTGGTGTGATGTGTTATTCCTTCGCGGATGTGTACAGGGATATAAGAGGGTGGTTCCGGCAGAAGCGGGGGCAATCAGGGTAGAGAGGGGGAAAGATAGTATGAATATAGGAATTGTTGTGTTTTTAGCGGCTTTTGCCATGATATTCCTTACAGGTATGCCCATTGCGTTAGGTATGCTTTCTGTAGGCGTCATATATATGCTGGCTACAGGAGGGAATATGGGGGTGATACCTAACTGCATATGTGAGGCATATTGGAATAATTATGTCATCATAGCCATTCCGTTGTTTGTATTTACGGCAAATGTAATGAATACAGGTAAGATATCTGATATGATTTTCCGCTTTTCAGATGGTATCGTGGGAAGGATGCGGGGCGGCATGGCCCAGGTTAATGTTCTGGTATCTCTTATCTTTTCAGGAATGACAGGCTCAGCCATGGCGGATGCTTCCGGCGTTGGTATCATGGAAATAGCAGAGATGAAGCGCCAGGGGTACGACGATGGTTTCAGCTGTGCCATAACAGCAGCATCCGCTACAATTGGACCCATCTTTCCTCCCAGTATGACCATGCTGCTGTACTCGTCCCTTACAGGCGCTTCCGTAGGAGCACTGTTTATGGGAGGTATGCTGCCGGGGGTTATGCTTGCGTTATTTTTGGGAGCGTACTGTCTGGTGGTATCCTATAGGAGAAAGTATCCTTATGGTACTAAGTATACAATACCTCTTTTTTTGACATACACATTTAAGGCAATACCTGCACTGCTGACGCCGGTCATCCTTTTAGGAGGAATCTATGGAGGCGCGGTGACACCCACTGAGGCAGGTGCGGTGGCAGGGGCTTATGCGCTGATAGTGTCTGTACTGGTGTACAGGATGTTAAACTGGGAGTCTTTAAAAAAAATACTGCTGGAAACAGCGAGGACTGTAGGCACGGTTTCCATAACCGTGGGCTGTGCGTCCGTGATTGTTTATATATCCACACTGGAGCGCATACCTACACTGTTAGGCGGTTTTATTATGGGAATCACAGATAACAGATATGTATTCCTGCTGATATGCAATATTATGTTCCTGATACTGGGTATGATATTCGACAATAACACCATTACACTGGTATTTATTCCCATGATATACCCGCTGGTTCAGGGATTTGGTATCGATCCGGTCCACTTCGGGGTCATGTTCGTAATTAATATGATGATAGGAATGGTGACGCCTCCTTATGGTCCTCTGTTGTTTGTAACATCAGCCATTTCTGAAACGCCATTAAAGGATATCATAAAGGAGATACTTCCTATGATTGCAGTCATGATAGCTTTTCTGCTTGTCATTACATACATACCGGATGTTGTTTTGGTTCTTCCTAAGATATTTCTGAACTATTAAAAACGGTTAAATCGAATTTAAGTAAAAATAAAAAGGAGAAACATTATGAGAGAAAATAAGATGAAACAAATATTGGATGAAGGTAAGCTGGCAGTGGGAATGGGGATATTTACAGGAAGCCCTATCGTGGTCCAGATGATAGGATACTCAGGATTTGATTTTGTCTTTATTGATATGGAGCATACACCTGTGACCATTGACAGGGAACTGCAGGCATTGATCATTGCTGCCAATGAGAGCGGAATGGGGACATGCGTCCGTGTCAAGTATAATGACGAGGTACTGATTCGCACAACTGCTGAGTTCGGGGCAGACGCAGTAGTGGTTCCGCATTGCCGTACAGCTGAAGATGCCAGAAAAATGGTACAGGCTGTCAGGTTCCCTCCTTATGGTGTGAGAGGCTCAGCCACGGATTGCAGAAGCGCAGGCTATGGTTGCTATCCTGACTTTAATTTTGGAGAGTATGTTGAAAAATGCAACCGGGAGACATTGATAATACCACTGGCAGAGGACCCTGAATTCTTTGATAATATGGATGAGATACTGGATGTGGAGGGACTGGGGGGAGTGCAGCTAGGGCCATCGGATCTGGCGCTTGGCTTGGGTATTAAAGAGACATATAACTTTGACAACCCACAGGTGAAGAGTCGGTTTGAACGTTTGTTTAAAAAGGCCAAAGAAAAAGGCATTCCGCTGATGGGTCCCATCGCGCCTCCCAATCTGGAGCGGGCAATTGAGATGGCGGAAAATGGAGTCAGGGTAATGACGCTGAGAAACGATGTAACGAATTTCAAGATGCTCTTAGCCGGCCTGAGGAAGGATGTCTATATTCCGTTAAAAAAGCATTTTGAGACGGTATAGGGAGGGTGACTATATGATATCTTCATCTATTTATACCAATGAGGACCTGGGAAAATATCCGGAGGGAATCCAGAAAGCCCTGGAATATCTTATGAGCAGGGATTTTACACAGATGGAACCAGGCACATATGCCATTGACGGAAAGGATATATATGCGATGGTAATGGATATAACAACCTGTGCTTCCGCAGATAAAAGACCAGAAATACATAAGAAGTATGCAGATGTACAGTTTGTTGCAAAGGGAAGAGAAATGTTGGGATTTGCTCCGGATATAGGAGATTTGACCATTACAGATGGGAAGGAAGAAGGAGATATTTACTTCTATGACGATGTGGGAGACGAGAGCTTTCTCATAGCAACCAAAGGCTGCTATAACATTTTTTTTCCAAATGATATCCACCGTCCGGGATGTATGGTGGAACACCCTGGAAAGGTGAGGAAAGTGGTTGTGAAGGTGAGCATGGACAGGGTATAGGATGCTAAGCAGTAGTAGAAGGGAGTTCGTCAGCACAGTGCTGGTTGACGGATTCCCTTTTTGCATGCAACTTAAAATCCGGTAATCTTTCCAAATATATAAAAGACATAAATGTTTAGGATATGCTGCATTTATGAAAAGTTTATGATACATGGAAAGCGGTAATGGATTCCAACGAATGTTATCAGTATTTCATGATCTGATGAGTGGCGGAAGATATTAACTTCTGACTATAAACTTTAACCGCAGCCGTACGATAACATAAATAGAAATAAGAAACCCCAAAAACCCTATAACACCAGTGGGAGGTAAACAATGAGGATAAATTTTAACGCAATCCAGCCTAAAAACACCATTATCAATGCGGCAAGGGTAAACGCCTCCTTTGCAAAGAATAATAGCAGAACCGGAAAATCTGCCGGAACCGGGCGCAGTGACCGGGCCGATTTCTCGCCCCAGGGAAAGCTGATGAGCATGATAGAGAATCTGACAAAGCAGAAGCAGACCATCATTGACAGAAAGAATGAACTGGTGGAGAACACCTTAAAAAACGGCGGTAAGGTGGATGACATCAAGGACCAGCTTAAAAACTACGGAAAGCAGCTG
>JAETNT010000113.1 GCA_021772025.1 Enterocloster bolteae
AAAATGAAATGTTCCACGACGAATTTTTGGCTGAGAGGCGTCTTTTTTTACTATGAAATCAGAGGTGAGCATTTGTGCAAAATGAACAAAAAATCTTCAAACTTCACTCAGAATACGCCCCTACCGGCGACCAGCCGCAGGCCATAGAAGCCCTGGTCAAAGGGTTCAAAGAAGGCAACCAATTCCAGACTTTACTGGGGGTTACGGGTTCCGGAAAGACCTTTACGATGGCAAATGTGATCGCGGCGTTAAATAAGCCCACTTTGGTAATAGCGCACAATAAAACACTCGCGGCGCAGCTTTACGGCGAGTTCAAGGAGTTCTTCCCTGAGAATGCAGTGGAATATTTTGTGTCCTACTACGACTATTATCAACCTGAAGCATATGTCCCGTCTACGGACACCTATATCGAAAAGGATTCTGCCATCAACGACGAGATTGACAAACTGCGCCATTCTGCAACGGCAGCCCTGTCAGAGAGGCGGGATGTGATCATTGTGGCTTCAGTATCCTGCATTTATGGTTTGGGAAGCCCTATTGATTATAAGGAGATGGTGATTTCCCTGCGTCCCGGAATGGTAAAGGATCGGGACGAGGTGATTCACAAGCTGATTGATATTCAGTACGCCCGGAATGACATGGACTTTAAACGAGGAACCTTTCGGGTCAGAGGGGATACTTTGGAGATTTTTCCGGCCTATTCCGGCAATGAGGCGTACCGGGTAGAGTTTTTCGGGGATGAGGTGGAACGGATTACGGAGATTGACACTCTGACCGGGGAAATCAAGGCCCAACTGGGCCATATCGCCGTTTTTCCCGCCTCCCACTATGTGGTGCCGAAAGAAAGGATGCTGGTTGCCACAGAAAATATTCTGGAAGAGATGAAAGAACGGGTCACCTTTTTTAAAAGCGAGGACAAGCTTTTGGAGGCTCAGCGGATATCTGAGCGGACCAACTTTGATGTGGAGATGATGCGGGAGACCGGATTTTGTTCCGGTATTGAAAATTACTCCAGGCACTTGGCCGGGACGGCCCAGGGAGAACCGCCCTGGACGCTAATCGACTATTTCCCTGACGATTTTCTGATTATTGTGGATGAGTCCCATATTACCCTGCCTCAAGTCCGGGGCATGTACGCGGGCGACCAGTCCAGAAAGAGGACCCTGGTGGATTATGGCTTCCGCCTGCCGTCGGCTTTGGACAACCGGCCCTTGAACTTTACTGAGTTTGAGAGTAAAATCAATCAGATGATGTTTGTATCCGCCACTCCGTCTGTCTATGAAAACGACCATGAGCTGATGCGGGTGGAACAAATTATCCGACCGACAGGATTGCTGGATCCGGAGGTTTTTGTGCGTCCGGTAGAAGGTCAGATTGACGACTTGATCTCAGAAGTGAATAAAGAAGTGGAGAATCGCCACAAGGTACTGATTACTACTCTGACCAAGCGGATGGCAGAGGATTTAACTGATTATATGCGGGAAGTGGGGATTCGGGTAAAATATCTCCATTCCGATATTGACACCCTGGAACGGGCGGAAATTATCCGGGATATGCGCCTGGACGTTTTTGACGTTCTGGTGGGAATCAACCTTTTGAGGGAAGGCCTGGATATTCCGGAGATTACCCTAGTGGCCATTTTGGACGCAGACAAGGAGGGATTCCTGCGTTCTGAGACCTCGCTGATTCAGACCATCGGCCGCGCCGCACGAAACAGCGAGGGCCACGTTATTATGTATGCGGATACCATTACGGATTCCATGAAAAATGCGATTGATGAGACCAATCGCCGCCGGGGAATTCAACAGAAATATAACGAGGAAAACGGTATTACCCCCACTACTATCAAAAAAGCAGTGAGAGATTTGATTGCTATTTCCAAAGCTGCTGACCTGCCTGACACGGACTTTAAGAAAGAACCGGAGTCTATGGACGAAAAGGAGCTGAATCAGCTTGTTAAGGAACTGACAAAGAAGATGCACCAGGCTGCGGCTGAATTGAACTTCGAGGAAGCAGCCAAGCTGCGCGACCGAATGATAGAAGTAAAAAAGGCCCTTTTGGACATGGAATAGTATAAGGATGCCTGACTCTGTATAAAATGTAATAAATATTCCTGGCAGTACAGAGTGGGGTCAGATAAATGAAATTGTATCAGTGTGAAAAGGGAAAAGAGTATCGGATAGAGAATATCCGGCTTCCCGGCCGGATGGCAAAGCGGTTGGAGGTTCTGGGGATTATTTCTCATACGCCGGTTTTGATTGTAAACAAAAAGAGATGCGGAACCATGATCATTAAGGTCAGAGGCGCTCGGTTGGCCATTGGCCGCCGGATAGCGGAAGGCATTGAGGCAGCGCCTTCCTGTCCGGATATCTCCCTCCAACCCAAAACAGAGGAAAAGACCTGCGGATATGGCAGATAAACAAAACAGAACGGCACAAAAAAAGGCGGATCTTATCATAGGCCTGGTGGGAAACCCCAACTGCGGAAAGACCACATTGTTTAATGCCCTTACTGGTTCCCGGCTTAAGACAGCCAACTGGCCCGGCGTTACGGTAGAGCGGGTGGAGGGAGAATTGGCATATAAGGGATTGGGGATTAGAATTGTGGATCTTCCGGGAACTTACAGTTTGGACTCTTATACCATAGAAGAGCAGATAACCAGGAAATACATTGACAGCGGGGAAGCAGACGTGATTATTAACGTGGCAGATGCCTCTCTTCTGGAGAGGAGCCTTTATCTGACGCAGCAGCTTTTAGAGAGAAAATGTCCCGTTATCCTGGCCCTTAATATGATGGATGTTGTAAAAGACCAGGGGATAAAAATAGATGAGAAATGCCTGTCGGAAATGCTGGGTCAAATTCCGGTAATTTCGGTTTCCGCCAGAAAGGGAAAGGGGCTGGAAAGTCTTCTGTCGGCTGCTGTCAGCTGCCCCAAAAGGACAATTAACAGGACTTTTAGGGAAGAATCCCGATATGTCTGCATTGAGAAGATTATAGAAACCTGTCTTATTAGCAAAGAAAAGGAAAAATCTGCCACTGATATCATGGATCAGTATCTGACCCACCATTTTTTGGGAATTCCTATATTCCTGGGGATTATGATGCTGATATTTTTTCTTACCTTCTCGGTGGGAGACTTTTTCAAAGGCTATTTTGAGTCGGGATTAGATAAATTTTCCCGGATAGTTTTAAGCTTTCTGCAAAGCAGCCATTGTGAGGACTGGGTTATATCCTTGGTAGTAGACGGGATTGTGGCGGGAGTAGGAGGTATTCTAACTTTTCTTCCCAATATCCTGATTTTGTTTACGGCCCTAGCCGTTTTGGAGGACAGCGGATACATGGCCCGGGCCGCCTATGTGATGGATGAAATTATGGGATTGGCAGGGCTCTCCGGAAGAGCGTTTCTTCCCTTGCTTCTGGGATTCGGCTGTACGGTTCCGGCGGTAATGGCTGCCAGAATCCTTCCGGATGCCAGGGACAGAAAAAAAACCATTTTTATTACTCCTTTTATGTCCTGCTCGGCAAAGCTGCCTGTTTATGTTTTGTTTGTTGGAATGTTCTTCCCGGCTCATGCTGCTATGGCGGTGGCGTCCCTGTATATCATAGGCCTGGGAACAGGGATTTTAACGGCATTTTTTATACATAAAGGAGATAGGGATGAGGAAAATCCTCTTCTTATAGAGCTCCCTCAGTACCGGATGCCGGATGTGAGAAACGTCTCTATATATGTAGGAGATAAAGTAAGAGATTATTTATGTAAAGCGGGGACCACAATTTTTATAGCTTCTATTGCGCTTTGGTTCCTGCTGAATACAGGAGTTACCGGCTTTGTCACAGATGTTTCCTTCAGCTTTGCCGCTATGGCAGGGCGGATGGCAGAGCCGTTTTTTTGTCCCTGCGGCTTGGGAAACTGGCGGATAACAGTGGCGCTGCTCTCCGGACTTTCAGCTAAAGAGGTGGTGGTTTCCAGCTTGTCTATATTGTATGGCATTGGAAATATGAATTCGTCCGGCGGAATGGCAGAGCTGTCAGAGGCTTTGGCAAGAGAAGAGTTTGGTTGTCTCAATGCCTGTGCAATGTTGATATTTTGCCTTTTTTATACCCCTTGCATTGCCGCTATAGGAACGGTCAGAAAAGAGACGGGATCCATAATATGCGCGGCAGAAATGGCGGTATTTCAATTTGCCGTTGCCTGGGGAGCGGCGGCTTTAATTTACCAGATAGGATGTATATTGCTATGAACACAAGCTTAAAAGAAAAAACAGAACCTGGCGATGTCAATGATAAATTACTGGTGGAAACGGCAGTAACTGCCGGTGAGATTATGCTGGTCAGCGGAGCAGAGATTTATCGGGTGGAGGATACGGTAAGGCGGATCCTCTCCCTGGCGCCGGGCCGGAGATCCGAAAACGTGGCTTTGGGAACAAGCCTTATTGTCACTCTGGACAGGCCTGGAGATGAAAGTCTTACCATTATGCGGCGGATTCGCGA
The DNA here is from genome assembly GCA_021772025.1 of Enterocloster bolteae. Classification (GTDB taxonomy): domain Bacteria; phylum Bacillota; class Clostridia; order Lachnospirales; family Lachnospiraceae; genus UMGS1370. The sequence goes on from JAETNT010000113.1 coordinate 4,492, forward strand.
CCGCTCTACAAACTTAAACCGTGTGTGCCTGGTGAATGAAGTCTCCCGCAGGCTCTGTGCCGGTGAGATGAGTCTTAAGGAGGCTCAGAAAAGCCTTCAGGAGATTCAACAGGACATCCAATATTATTCCTGGACCAGAGCGGTGGGTTATGTCGGGGTATCCGCTTTTTTCGCCCTGCTTTTGGGAGGAACCTGGAGAGAAGGGCTGGGAGCCGGACTGGCGGGAGTGCTGCTGGCGGGAGTGTGCCTGCTTACCGCTAGGGCACGCCTCAACGATTTTTGCACGAATGCCCTGGGAGCCTTTGCAGTGGGAGTTGCGTCTCTGTCAATTGAAACTTGGATGATACCCGGGATGAATGGAAATGCAGTTATTACCGGAGCCATTATGCCCCTGGTTCCGGGGGTGACATTTACCACTTCTATCCGGGATATTTTAAACGGGGATTATGCATCCGGAACCAATCGGATGATGGAGGCCCTTGTAGTAGCGCTTTCGGTTGCGGCGGGCGTCGGTACTGCCATGTTCATGTTCAGCAATCTGACAGGAGGATGATATGGGAGTTCAGACCGTAATTCAGACCATTTCCGCTTTTTTGGCGGTGGTGTGCTTCGGGCTTCTTTTGGAGATGCCCAAAAGATATTTGCTGGACGCGGGAGCAGTAGGCGGGGCCGCCTGGCTGGTGTATCTGCTGACAGTCCAGCGGACCGGATCCAATATTATGGCGGCCTTTGCCTCCACCCTGGTGGTTGCCTGCATCAGCCATATGTTCGCCCGATTATTTAAAGCTCCGGTAACCGTATTTTTAGTGGCGGGGATTCTTCCGGCGGTTCCCGGAGCATCTATTTACCGGTGCGTATTTTATGTAATTCGAAGCGGAAGCAGCCTGGCTACTTTTTACTTCATAGAAACCCTGCAGATTGCCGGGGCCATCGCCATTGCTATCTTTATTATGGACTCAATTTTCAGACTGATTCAGGACAATGAGAAACGATGGAAAAAGAACCGTCCCGGCGGCAGTAACGGTATAACTGGTTAGACAGCCGATCCTCTATGGGTACATCCGATTGATTGATATCGAAAACAATGCGGCTGATAAGATCATAATCTATTTCAGGGGTATCGGCGGTGATAAGAACTTCGTGGATGCTGGAAGGCAGAATCAATACATCTGAATTCCGGCTATCCGCGAAATTTTTTATTGCATCAGGATAGCGGATACAGGCGGCGCCATAGAGATTCCGATTGTTGGTCAGCACATAGAGGGGAAGTTCATAGAAGTCCTCTGTGCTGTCAAAAAAATCAGAAGATTGGGGCGAGGAACCTGAAGGCTCAGAAGAAAATTCCGTTATGACCTGGGACAGGCTTTTTATGGTATAGGGCAAAAGCCTTGGGGTATTTTGAACTCCGCATTTTTCCAGATCCTGAAGTTTAATATCCCAGAGCTTTAAATGGGAATTCCGGATTAAGGCCGTCATTTGTTCTTTGTCGGTTTCTGCCAGATAAATACAAAATACTACGGCAAGATCCAGATAAGGAATGTAAGGGATCTCTTCTAAAAGTTCCTGGTTAGACTGAGCATTAATCAGCCGGTAAATGATCTTATCCCTGAGCCGGTTAAAATCCCGGAACATAGACGGATCCAGGGCAGGAAAAGAGCACCGGGTCTGATAAGTTTTCAGAACCAAATCACAGATCTCTTCCATAGGACGGCCTTTTTCATATTCCTGGTAATAGGAATTGAGATAAATGGTAGGAGCAATCAGCTGCCCCGGCTGTTCAATGCAGATGCCGTCCAGCAAAAGGCCGTTGTTTTTCCGAACCCGTTCCAGAGATACACGGCAGTGTTCTCCCAGAGACATCTGAATGTTTGCTGTTACCTGATTGAGAAATGTTTTGTATACCATAGACAGTATACCTCCTTGAATTGAATATTTGCAGAACCTGCGTGAAGGCAGTTCCGACATGCATGGAAATGTTTAAAAAATTTAAGAAAATATATAACAGGACCGTAAGAAAAATGTGATAAACTGGGGTAAGTGTCGTACAGAAAGTTCATAGAAATTGCAAAATTATAAGAAAGTAAAAGAAACGAATAAAAGAGTAAAAGAAAAATGCGTCTGATAGGAATCGAACCTACGCACACGGCTCCGGAGGCCATTGCTCTATCCACTGAGCTACAGACGCATCTCTTGTATTGTACTATATTTTTCCCAGAACTTCAAGCCCTAATTTTATTGCTTTTTAAATTTGTTTTTGTTAAAATGTTACTGTTCATATGCAATGTCAGTTAGTTAAGAATTTTAAAAATCGTATAAATGGTCTGAATACAGGAATAAAGTGTTATTCAGGAATGAATCCTGGAGCAAACGACGTGGATCATACCATTTGCCGGG